>DVJN01000188.1 GCA_018716755.1 Candidatus Alectryocaccomicrobium excrementavium | reverse complement strand
TTCCGGCGAGGCGGGCAGGATGGGATGATCCTTGGCCTGCGTGCGGAACTCGACCATGCGCAGTTTTTTCTTCGCGTCGCGCGCGGCCTCGTTGAGCATGGCGGTGAAGGCCGCGTCGTCCACGTGCTGGGAACAGGAACACGATACCAGAAAGCCCCCGTCGGGCACGAGCTTCATGCCCCGCAGGTTGATCTCCTTGTAGCCGCGCAGCGCGCGCTCGGTCATCTGCCGGGTTTTGGTGAAGGCCGGGGGATCGAGGATCACCAGGTCGTATTTTTCGCCCTGGTCGCTGAGCGCGCGCAGGAGATCGAAGCAATTGTGCGCCTCAAAATTTGCATCAAGCCCGTTGGCGCGCGCGTTGTCCCGCGCGACGGCGAGCGCTTCCTCGGAGATGTCCACGCCCGTCACTTCCCGTGCGCCATATTTCGCCGCGTTCAGCGCGAAGGAACCGTTGTGGCAGAACATATCGATCACGCGCGCGCCGGGGCACAGCGGCGCGATGGCCGCGCGGTTCTCCTTTTGGTCGAGGAAGAAGCCCGTCTTCTGGCCGTGTTTCACGTCCACGGCATACACGATGCCGTTTTCCACCATCGGCACGCGGCCGGGCACGTCTCCATAGAGTAGGCCCGTGGTTTCCTGCATGCCTTCCAGGCGGCGCACGGGCACGTCGTTGCGCTCATAAATGCCCTCGGGCCGGATCACTTCCACCAGAATATCGGTCAGTTCGCGCTTCCACAATTCCATGCCCAGCGAAAGCACCTGCACCACCAGCACGCCGCCGAACTTGTCCACCACCAGCCCGGGCAGAAAATCCGCCTCGGCATAGATGGCGCGGCAGCTGTTCACGTCGCAAAAGCGCTGGCGGTATTCCCAGGCCGTGCGCACGCGCCGCGCGAAGAAATCCGCGTCGATGGGCTCGTCGTGCGTGGTGAGGATGCGCAGGGCGATCTGCGAGGCGGGGTTGTACAGCGCGCGGGCCAAAAACGTGCCCTTGGCGCTGTAGACCTCGGCCACGCCCGCCGCGCTTTCGCCCTCCACGCGCTCAATTTCCGAGGCGTACAGCCAGGGATGCCCGCTGCGCACGCGGGTTTCCCGGGTTTTGCGCAATGTAATCTTCGTCATGGCCGGATTCTCCTGCATTCCAGATAATAGCGCTTATCGCGCGCCGCGCCCATGGAAAACGCCTTGCGCGGCAGCGCGCCGTGCAGGCGCACCTGGGCGAACAGTTCTTCCTTGGGGATCACCGGCAGCAAAAGGCTCGCCGCGCCCTCCGCCGCCAGGCGGCGCGCCACGTCCGCGCCGTGGATGTAATCGATGGTGGCGCCGTTTTGCCGCGCCCACTCGTCCAGCAGCGGCTGCAATTCGGCCAGGCTGCAGGCGAACCCTTCCTCCTGCCCGCCGCACAGCAGCGCCGCGCCCTCCCCCGCCGGGAAGCGCGCGCGCAAAGCGGCGCGCAGGCTGGCCGCGTCCCCGCCAAAAATCGCCCGGTGGATCGGCTCAAACACCAGCGCCTCGTCGTACACATTGACGATTTCCACCAGCGCCCAGCGCGCGAGCGGTTCGCCGGAAAGCTCCCAGCAGCGCCGGGCTGCCGCCAGCGAGTGGTTGCCATCGCCCACGGCAAACGCCAGCCCCTCTTTTTCCAGCGCGCGGGCCGCTTCCTCGATCTGCGCGTTCTGCGCGCCGTCCACGCGCCAGCCGCGGATGTGCCCGCCGCCCTGCATCAGGTCGAAATCGTACAGCAGTTCAAACGAATCTCGCCGCGCGTACAGCGGCTCGATGAGCGTGCGGCCCGGATCGTCCGCCAGGAGCATGGCGTGCGGCGTTTCCAGGGGCGCGTTTTCCCGGATCTTTACGCGCGGGGGGATGCGCTCCAGGATCGTGCCCTCCGTGGCGCGGATGCGCGGCGCGCTGCCGGGCCGGTAATCGTAAGCCGCCAGGTCGATTTCCGCCACCAACCCCAGGCGCTTACCCGTGGAAGTTTCCCGCTCCACGAGCACGTAGCCATCCACTTGCCGGGTGAGCACGCCTTGGAGGTATTCTTCCATCGTGCGGTTGATCTCGGCGATGCGCGCGTCCCCCTGCGCGAGCCAGGCCTCGGGATAGACGATGTTCAGCGCGCTGGGCGCGCCCTGCGCAAGGGCCTGCGTCTCCTGCCAATACTCCGGCTGGGAAGTGAACTGGTCGCAGGCTACGACCGCCCATTTTTCCAGCGAAAAGCGCGCCCCGGGCAACAAAATCTGCGGCGCGCGAAGGATATTTTCCATACCATTCTCCTCACATGGTTTGTTATCGCATCCTATTGTACCAGAACCGGTGGGAATTGTAAACCGCGCTGCGTTGTGATATAATAAATTCTGATAGAGAATACCCCCCGGCAAACGGGGCGCGGAGGAATTTTATGGAAGAACACGCGGTGCGCATCAACAAATACCTGGCGGACGCGGGCATCTGCTCGCGCCGCGAAGCCGACCGGATGATCGAGGGCGGGCGCGTGCGCATCGACGGGGTGCGCGCGGTGCTGGGCGACGTGGTCGCGCCCGGTTCCACCGTGCTGGTGGACGGCGCGCCGGTGCGCACGCGGGGCAAAAAGGTGTATATCGCGCTGAACAAGCCCGTGGGCATCGTGTGCACGGCGGACCCGCGCGAAAAGGCCAACATCGTGGATTTCATCGGCCACAAAGAGCGCATCTATCCCATCGGCCGGCTGGACAAGGACAGCGAGGGCCTGATTCTGCTCACCAGCGACGGCGACATCGTGAACAAAATCCTGCGCGCCGCGGGCAAGCACGAAAAAGAATATGAAGTGGAAGTGGATAAGCCCATCACCGGCGAATTTTTGCGCGCCATGGAAAGCGGAGTGCCCATTCTGGATACCGTAACCCTGCCCTGCAAAATACGCAAAACCGGCGAACGCCGGTTCACCCTGATCCTGGTGCAGGGGCTGAACCGCCAGATCCGCCGGATGTGCGAACATTTGGGCTACCGCGTGGTGCGCCTGAAGCGCGTGCGCATCATGAACGTGCGCCTGGGCAATCTCAAAAGCGGCCACTGGCGCAACCTGACCGCGCGGGAACTGGAAGAACTGCTGCGCGCGCTTTGATCACAGAATGACCCTTCCATCGGCTTCAAAGCGCGTGAGGACGATGGTTTCGATATCGTGCATGCAGCTGTCGAGCATTTCCATCGCGCTGTCGGTGGAGCGGTTCGCGCTGCGCGCCAGCTCGTATTCCGAATAGAAATGCTCCAGCCGGTTGTACAGATCCTGTGTAAACACCGAATAAGCGCTGCCAAAGCCATTGGTAAGGATGTTGTTGAGCGCTGTGGCCGTGTTTAGGTGCTGGCGCACGGTGGGCAAAATGGAATTTTCCACATCCGCGCCCGTAGAATAGATGCCATTGTATGTACGCAGGGCAAAAACCAGTTCTGATTGCAATTCCTGTGTGATCGAAAGCAAAATCTGGTCGCTGCGCTGGGCTGCGCTTTCCAGCCGCGAATCCAGCACGGCGATGGTGATGAGCAGCGCCACGATGACCGCCGCGGCCGTGCCCGCCAGAATCCAGCGCTTGCTCTTTTCCAGTTGGGCCTGTTTTTGCACATTATCCTGCATGCGATGACCTCCTTGCCGTCAACAAAATGCATAAGTTGCATTGCATATCCAGCAAAATATTCCGTATATCCATATGTATATACGCTACGCATGCCGGTTATTCCTGCTTTTGCGCAAAAAAATCCATGCATAAAATTCGACAGCATTCGACGCGCCGTGCATAAAATCATGGAAAGTGCAGCCGCTTGAGTGAAAGATTTGCAACCCAGCCATTCAAAATGCCGCTCGCAAGCCCCAAAAATGCCAAAATGGGGAAATACGCCGCGAAATGCGCCGTGCGCACGGCGAAAGCGGCCACGGCGAGCTGCGCCGCGTTGTGCGCAAACCCGCCCAACGCGCTGACGCCAATGGGGCTGAAGGCGCGGCAACGGTAGACAAGCGCCATCGCTCCCAGCGCGCAAAGGCCCCCGGCAAGCGAATACAGCATGCCGGAAAGGTTGGAAAACATAAAGGAAGCCAGCAGAATGCGCGCGGTGGAAACCAGAAGCGCGTCCCTGGCCCCATAGCGGTACAGCGCGATCACCACCGCAAGATTGGCCAGGCCAAGCTTGATCCCCGGCAGGGCGGAAGGCGCGGGCAACAGCTGCTCCAGGCCGGAAAGCGCCAGCGCCAGCGCCGTGAGCACGGCCAGGCGCGCCATGCGGGCGGCCATGCTACACCACCGCGTCGGCCGCGCCCGGGCCGGTGAGTTCAATGACCGCGCGGTTGGGCAGGCAAATAATCGAGCGGCCCGCGCCGCTCACTTCGCCGCTCTGCACGCAGATCTGATCCGGGCAGCTGGACGCCAGCACCCGCGCGCGCCCGTCCTCAAAGCAAAATTCCAGATACGCGTCCCCCGCTTCCCAGCGGTAGGCGCCGCCCGCAATTTCGCACACCGTTTCACCATCCACTTTCAGGCGCGCAAGTGTGGCGCCGGAAGGCGCGGGCAGAAGGCAAAACGCCAGCAGCGAAACCGCCGCCAGCGCGGCGATCAGCAGCCCATCCCCCTTTTTCATCGTCCTTTCCTCCTCGCGGCTATTTTACATTGGAAGATAGCAGAAATCCCGCGCCCGTGGTATACTGGGCGCATGCGAAAAATATCGGTTCTTGCGTCGCTTTGCGCGCTCGCGCTGCTTCTTTCCGGCTGCGCGGGGCCACAAAAGCGGCAATATGCGTTTTACGGCGCGTTTGATACCGTCATCCGCCTCACCAGCTACACCAGCGATGCGGCTGCCTTCCGCGCCCTGTGCGAGCGCGCGGAAGCGGAATTTCTGCGGCTCGACGCGATCTTCGACCGCTTCGAGCCGCATGAGGGCGTAAACGGCGTGTGGGCGCTCAACCACGCGCGCGGCGAAGCCATCGCGGCGGAACCGGAACTGATCGAGCTGCTTTCCCTTGCCCAGGAATGGTACGCGGCCTGCGGCCGGGTGAATGTGGCCATGGGCGCGGTGACCGGCATCTGGCACGCCGCGCGGGAAAGCGGCGCGCTGCCCAGCCGGGAAGCGCTCGAAGCCGCCGCTGCGCACACGGATTTTTCCCTCGTGGAAATCCAGCCCGCCGCCGGTACCGTGCGGCTGAAAGACCCGGAGATGTCGCTGGATCTGGGTGCGGTCGCCAAAGGATACGCAGCCGGAAAGGTGGCGCGCGAACTGGGCGAGGAAAATCTGCTCATCGACGCGGGCGGGAACATCGTCGCGCTCGGCAGGCCGGGCGATGGGCGCGCAGCCTGGGATATCGGCGTTTCCAACCCGGAAGGGGGCACGCTCTGCGTCGTGCCCATTTCCAACGGCTGCGCGGTTACCAGCGGCGGCAGCCTGCGCTATTTCACCGTGGATGGCGTGCGTTACCACCACATCATCGATCCCGATACCCTCTATCCCGCGGACCTTTACCAGCAAGTGACGGTGTTCTGCCCGGATTCCGCCCTGGCGGACTGGCTCTCCACCAGCGCGTTTTTGCTGGAATACGAAAGTTCCCGCGCCTTGGTCGAATCCGTGGGCGCGCAGGGGATCTGGATCTTGCCCGATGGGGAAATCCGCGCGAGCAGCGGCATTTTCCCCGGCGAATGAAATACACCCGAGGAGGCAGCATATGTATTACGATGAACGCCCGCCACGGCGCAGGCGGCGCAGCGCCCCGCCCCCGCGCGAGGACCGCTGGGAGCGGGAAAGCCTGTGGGAAGACCGCCGCCCGCCCCGCCGGCCCAAAAAGCGGCATGGCTGCTTGTTCCACCTGGTTTCCCTGGGTTTCAAGCTGCTGTTTGTGCTCGCGCTGGCCGTGGCGCTGCTCTATGGCTATCCCGTGGGCCTGCTGCGCAACGGCTCCTCTGTCAGCGCCTCGCGCAACCTGCCCGGCGGCTACACCAATATCCTGCTCCTGGGCGTGGACGTGGACGCCAACCATACCCAGCGCTCGGATTCCATCATCATCGCTTCCTTCGGCGGCGGGAAGGTAAAGCTTACCAGCCTGCTGCGCGATACCCGTGTGAATATCCCCGGGCATGGCGAGGGGAAGCTGAACGCGGCTTACGCCTATGGCGGGCCGGAATTGCTGATGCGCACCATCAACGAAGCCTATGATATGAATATCACCCAATACGCGGCGGTAGACTATTTTTCGTTCCCCCCGATCATCGACGCGGTGGGCGGCATCGATATCCCGGTTACGGAAGAAGAGCTCGGCGAAGTCAACCGGAATATCACCCAATGCTGGGAAGGCTTTCAGGCGCGGGGCTACACCATCACGCCGCTCGCAACCTATGGCGATAGCGTACACCTGGACGGCGTGCAGGCCCTGGCCTACGCGCGCATCCGCAAAATCGGCTACGACTATGCGCGCACCAGCCGCCAGCGCACGGTGCTGAACGCCTTTTTGCAAAAGGCCAAATCCCAGCTGTGGAACCCCGTGAGACTGCTTCACCTGGCACAGACCGCGCTCGACTCGCTGGACACCAACCTGCATTCCGCAGAGCTGCTCTCACTGGGCCTGAAGGCGCTGTTTTCCGATGGCATGGAACAATTCCGCCTGCCAGCGGATGGCGCGTTCACCGAAGACGGCTCATACCTCGTGCCGGATTGGGAAGAAAACCGCAATCTGCTGAAGGAGTTTATCTATGGCTAAATCCCGCGCGCCCCTCATCTGGCTATACGCGCTTTCACTGCTCGCCATCGGCTTCATCTGGGGCAATTCCCTGCTTTCCCAGAGCGCTTCCGGCGCGTTCAGCAGCCGAGTGGAGGCGTGGCTCCTGCGGCTTTTGCACCTGGAAGCGCTGCCCTTTGACGTGCGCAAGCTGGCGCACTTTTGCGAATACGCCGCCCTGGGCGCGCTTTCCGGCGCGACATTCGCGTTTTCGCAAAACCATTCTCCTTCCCGCCTGCTGAACCACGCGCTCCTGGGCCTGCTTGCCGCCGTGATCGACGAAAGCATCCAGCTTTTTTCCGGGCGCGGGCCGCTGGTGACGGACATCCTAATCGACGCCGCCGGTTACTGGATTGGCCTGGCGCTCGCCCTCCTGCTGTGGCGGCTGCTTCGCCTGCTGCGCCCAAAACGCGCTTAGCAGCGCGCCCACCTGGGACAGGCTATCCGCCCGGCGCACCCTGTAATGGCGCGGCAGCAGCTGGGCGTAACGCTCCTCGCAAAACCGGTCGTCGATGAACAGCGCCACGCCCCGGTCCGTTTCCGAGCGGATGACCCGCCCGGCGGCCTGGAGCACCCGGACGATTCCGGGATATACATAGGCCATGGCAAAGCCATTCCCTTCCCCGTCGTCCACCAGCGAAGCGAAGGTATCCCGCTCAAAGCTCATCTGCGGCATGCCCACGCCGATGACCGCCGCGCCGGACAGCCTTTCTCCGGGCAAATCCACGCCCTCGGCAAATACCCCGCCCATCACGATGAAAGCCACCATGCTCGCGCGCGGCGCGCATTGAAACCGCGCGAGGAAAGCGTCGCGCTCCTCTTCCGCCATTTCCCCGCGCTGCACGATCACGCGCACGTCCGGATGCAGGGCGGCGAAAATTTCCCGCACCATTTCCAGATACGCATAAGAAGGAAAGCAGGCGATGTAATTGCCCGTATGCGCGCGCGCCATCTGATATATCGCCTGCGCCACGCGCGCGGCCGTTTCCCCGCGGGCCGAATAGCGCGTGGGCAGGCTCAGCGCAATGGGCAAAAAGTTCTCCGGCGGAAAGGGCGATGGCAAATCGAGCAGCGCGTCGCCTTCGCGCTCGTTCAGGCCCAGAAGCTGCGCGTAGTGCTCCATGGGCGAGAGCGTGGCCGAAAACAAGGCGCCGCCGCGCGCGCGGCGAAGCACGGCGGAAATCTCATCGGTGGGCAGGTAGCGCCACAGCTTTACCGTGAGGTGTTTGCCCGTCATATAGAGCACGCGCATGCGCTCATCGTCGAATTCCTGCTCCACGCGCAAATAGTCCATGGCGGAAAACAGCGCCTCCGCCAGCGTTTCATTTTCGGAAATGTGCCCCTCCCCGGCAGCCACAAATTTCACCACCGCGTCGTGCAGCGCGCCATAGGGTGCCAGCTGGCATTCCGGGGCGTCCAGTTCGCGGTTCAGGCGGCACATCACGCGGATCACATCCGAAAGCGCCTTATACACCTCGTTCTCCTTGCCCACCCATTCTTTGAGGGCCCGGCGCGCCAGCCGCAGGGAACGCTCGCTCAGCTGCGCGGAAAGCATGTCCTGCGCGCGTGGAAAAAGGTTGTGCGCCTCATCCACGATCAGCGCGTAATCGCCCTTGATGGCCTTATCGCCAAAAAAGCGCTTGAGCCGCACATGGGGATCGAACACATAATTATAATCGCAGATGATAATCTCGGCGGTTTCCGTGAGATCGAGCGAAAGCTCAAAGGGGCACACGTCGTATTCCCGCGCGAGCCGCTCAATGGCCCCCCGGTCGAGCGCCTCCAGGTTCAGCGCGTCTCGCAGGGCTTCGCGCCGCTTGTCAAAATAGTCCTGGGCAAAAACGCACTCGGAAGGATGGCAGCTGGTGCGCGGCGAAAAGCAGATCTTGTCCTTGGCCGTGAGCGTCACCGCGCGCAGCTTCAGGCCATTTTGGCGCAAAAGGCGCAGCGCGTCTTCCGCCGCGCGGCGGGCGGTGGTGCGGGCGGTGAGATAAAAGGCGCGCGCAATCAATCCCTCGCTGATGGCCTTCACCGCCGGGAACAGCGCGCCGAGCGTCTTGCCCGTGCCGGTGGGCGCCTGGCAGAGGAGCAGCTTCTGATCGCGAATGGCCAGGTAGGCGTTTTTCGCCATCCTGCGCTGGCCCTTACGGTAGTTCGCGTGCGGAAAGCGCACGGCCCGCGCGCTTTGGCGGCAGTTTTCCTGCCACTCGCCCACGGCGCGCAACCAGCGGGCGTATTTGCCCGCATGGAAAAGAAAAATTTCTTCCAGCTCGCCCTGCGTGTGTTCGCGCGTGAACGAGGCTTCGCCATCCGCGCTGTTCACGTAGGTGAGCATCACCGAAATGCGCGCGAGATTGTTCAGGCGCGCGAACAGATAAGCGTAAATTTCCGCCTGCGCCCAGTGCACGGGATTGTCGTTTTCCCGGATGTAGCGCGGGTTGTGCCGCGTGGACTTGATTTCCTGCACGGTATACTCCCCGTCCGGCCCCTGCAAAAGCCCGTCGATGCGGCCCTGCACGCGCATGGGCACGCCTTCCACCTCGGCGTCCAGCGCCACCGCCACCTCCGCCTTCGCGCCCTCGCCATAGGCCAATTGCAGCCGCCTGTGCGCCTGAAAGCCATCCTGCATGCGCTCATAGGCGTCCATATTGGGGTATAAATCCCCGCTTTCCATGGAAAATTCCGCAATCGTGCGGACGCTTACAACTACGCGATCCAATCCATGTCTCCTTCTTCTATTGACATTTCCCGCCTTTCGTGCTACATTATGGATAGAGCAAAGGAGGGATATGGCCCATGCGTTTTACCTTCAACCACACGAACCTGAACGTATGCGACCTGGAAGCGAGCCTGGCGTTTTACCAGCGCGCGCTGGGGCTTGCGCCCGTGCGCGAGCACACCGCAGACGACGGCAGCTTTCGCCTGGCGTTCCTTTCCGACGGAAAGAGCGATTACCAGCTGGAGCTGACCTGGCTGCGCGATCACCCCGCCCCTTATGCGCTGGGCGAAAACGAAACGCACATGTGCTTCACGGCCAGCGATTACGAGGCCGCCCACGCCCTGCACCAAAGCATGGGCTGCATCGTCTTTGAAAACACGGCCATGGGCCTGTACTTCATCGCGGATCCCGACGGGCACTGGTTTGAAATCGTGCGCCCCCCGCAGGGCGCGTAACCACCATTCACGCTACTGTTTGTAGTATACACCACTACCGCACAAAACACAAGGAGGCGCAGCAATGTATTATCCCCTGCTGACACAGCCCTATTTCCGCCACGGCAGCGAAACGCCCTGGGGCGGCGACAAGCTCAAGGCCTATTTCGGCAAGCCATCACCAGACGATACCACCGGCGAAGCCCTGGAAGCCAGCGCGCTCCCCGGCATGTCCAGCCTGGTCATGAACGGCAGCCTCGCGGCGCTCACGCTCGATAAGGTGCAGGAAAAGTGGGGCGAGGCCCTGTCCGGTTCGCAGGATTTCCCACTCCTGCTCAAATTGCTCGACGCGCGCGAAACCCTGTCCGTCCAGGTGCACCCCGGCGACGCATACGCACAGAAGCGGCACGGCAAGCGCGGCAAGACCGAGGCCTGGGTTGTGCTCAGCTGCGATCCCGGCGCGAAAATCGCCTATGGGCTGAAGGAGGGCGCCACGCTCGCCGACGTGGAAAACGGCAACATGGAAGAAGCGCTTAACTGGGTGAAGGTCGCTCCGGGAGACGTGTATTATGTGCCCCACGGCATGGTGCACGCGCTGGGCGCGGGCGTGCAGGCCTATGAAATCCAGCAGGCCAGCGACGTGACCTACCGCATCTGGGACTGGGGCCGCGTGGGCAAGGATGGCAAGCCGCGCGAGCTGCACCTGGAGGACGCGAAGAACGTCGTGCGGCCCGAACTGCGCCTTTCCAAAATCGGCGGCACCACCGTGCTGTGCGAGGGCGGCAGCCGCACCTACTATGTTTCGGACGAAAACTTCGAGTTGTGCCGCCTGAACGTGGCGGGCGACATGCCCCTGCCCGAGGGCCGCATGCTCTTCCTCACGCCGCTGGGCGAATGCGAGCTGATCTGGGGCGACGAAGTTGTGGTGATGGAGCCGCTCGCCACCGCCGTGATCCCCGCCGCCATGAAGGGCGCGATGATCTGCGGCAACCTGACGGCGCTGCTCTCCAGCACGCCCGGCCAGGCTGCGCTGCGGCAGGAACTGGGCTATCGCGCGGATGGCGTGAGCGGGCTGATGGGCCCCGTTTAGCACAACAACCTTATATCGCAGGAGGCCTTATGAAAAAACTGGCTATCATCGTGGCGGCTCTGCTTCTGATCACCACCCCCGCGCTGGCTACCAGCGTGGAAGATCTGATCAGCGGGCTGGAAAGCGAGCTGGCCACTGTGCCGGATCTGTCCGGCGCGTTCGGCTCTGCGGGCGAAGCGCAGGGCGAGGTGTTCGCCACCGGCGTGATCACCGGCGAGGGAACGCTGTATGATGACGATGGCACCGGCAACGCGGGCGCGGATCTTCTGCTCTTGCAGCAGGGCTTTTCCGCCTCTGCCGTGCTGGTTGCGGACCGCGCAGGCACGCTATACGCGCGCGGCGCGGCAAGCGTTTTGATCCTGCCCCAGATCATCCCGGGCAAAACGCTGGTCGTCGTCGGGGATGGGTCCACCCCCTCTGCCCCGGCCGAAACCGCACGCCCCACGCCCGCTCCCATCTATAACGCGATCTCCCTGACCGTGGGCGGCACCACGCAAACGCTTGAGCAGAGCACGGGAAAGAGCACTTCCACCTCGCTGGATGCCAGTTTTTCCAGCGAAAGTGCGCAGTTCGTTATCGGATTGCCGCTGGCGCTCACCGCCGGGGATGTGCTTACGCCGCAAAGCGCGGCCAACGCCACTGACAGCTATCCTTACTTATCTTATATTGATGAAAACGGTACCGAGTGGTACGCGCTCGCCTGGAGCCGCCCCACGGGCGTCGCTCCCGATCTGAGCATCGAATACGTTATCGAGCGGGAGCCGGACGCGGCGGCGGATTACATCATTTCCATTGAGATGGCACAGGGTGGCGAATACCGCGGAACGTTGTGGGCCCTGTTGGTGAACTCGCTGGATACCAGCCAGAGCATGGAGGTCAACGCGGTTTTCCATTTTACCACCTCTATGTCGTAAGTTATAACTAACCGGCTGCGGAACGCATTCCCAGCCGGTTTTTTTCGGCAAAAGGCGCCAAAAAGGCTTGGGATTCATTTCTATTGAAAACTTAACAATAAGCCTATTTAATTGATAAATATTTATTGATATAATGAGGACGGATTCCAGGAGCACTGGTATGAACGCTTCTGCCACGAACAACGCAGGGGAGGTGATCCAATGCAGGATGAGCACTCCTTCCGGGCGATCCCGCGCCCCACGCTGGAGCGGTTGCCAAAGTACCTGAATTATCTGCGCGGCAAAAGTGCGGAAGGGCTGTCGACAACTTCCTCCACCGCCATAGCGCAGGACATGCACCTTTCGCCCATCCAGGTGCGCAAGGATCTCGCCTTTGTTACCAGCGGCAAGCCGCGCGTGGGGCACGATACGCAGCAGCTCATCGAGCGGCTGGAGCACTTTTTGCGCTGCGACAGCACGCACGACGCGGTGCTCGTGGGCGCGGGGCATTTGGGCAAGGCGCTGCTTTCCTACGAGGGATTCAGCCGCTACCGGCTGCAGATTCTGGCCGCCTTCGATGCGGATGAAGCCCTGGCGGGAACGACCATCCATGGCAAGCCCGTGTTCCCCATGCAAAAGCTGGTGAATCTCACCGCGCGCCTCAACGCGCTCATCGGCATCATCACGGTGCCTGCGGAGGCCGCGCAGCGCGTGTGCGATGACCTTGTAAAGGGCGGCGTGCGCGGGATTTTCAATTTTGCGCCCGTATATCTCAATGTGCCGGATTCGGTGATCGTTCGCAACGAGGACATTGCCGCATCCATGGCGCTGCTGGCCAATTCCATTCAAAAGATGGAGCATTCACCGTCCGAGGAGGACGAGGAATATAAGGAGGGTTCTATATGATCGTGAAAATCTGCATCGGGAGTTCCTGTCATCTGAAGGGCTCGCACGCGGTTGTCGCAAGGCTGCAGGCACTGGTGGAGGAAAAGGCGCTGGCGGACAAGGTGGAGCTGGCGAGCAAATTCTGCATGGGCAATTGCGCCAACGGCGTGTGCGTATCGATCGACGACGAAAACTTTGAGCACATCGGCCCGGACAACGTCGATTCCTTCTTCGAAACCGAAGTGATGAGCCGCTTGCACTGAGGATAGGGACTGGAATATGCGGAGGCAAACGCTGTGAGTGAGATCATTTTACTGAAAGAAAGCAACTGCAAAGACTGCTACAAGTGCATCCGCCATTGCCCCGTGAAGGCCATCAGCTTCGCGGAAAACCGGGCGGAGATCATTCCGGACGAATGCATCCTGTGCGGCCAGTGCTATGTGGTCTGCCCGCAAAACGCCAAGCAGATTCGCTCGGATGTAGACAAAGTGAAGGCCGCCATCCGCGCGGGCAAGCGGGTGGTTGCCTCCGTTGCGCCGTCTTTCATTGCCGATTTCCAGATGGGCGGCATTGAGGACATGGAAGAAACGCTGAAGCGGTTGGGCTTTGCCGCGGCGGAGGAAACCGCGCTGGGCGCGGAGCTGGTTTCGCGCGAATACGAGCGGATGGTGCGCGAGGGCAAGCAGAGCGTGATCATCTCCAGCTGCTGCCCCTCGGTGAACAGCCTGATCCAGAAATATTATCCGGAAATGCTGCGCTACCTGGCGCACGTGCTGTCGCCCATGCAGGCGCACTGCAAGCGCATCCGCGAAAAGGATCCCGGCGCCTACACGGTATTCATCGGCCCGTGCATCGCCAAAAAGGGCGAGGCGGACGAATCGAAATATACCGATGTGGCGCTCACCTTCAACGAGCTGCAGCAGTGGATGACGGACGAGGGCATCGAGCCGGTGCGCAAAGAGCGCGAAGCCAAAGAAGGCGTGCGCGCGCGCTTCTACCCCACCACGGGCGGCATTCTCAAGAGCATGCAGGAAGAAACCGGCTACCGCTACATGGCCGTGGACGGCACGGAAAACTGCATGGCCATGCTGGAAGAGCTGCAAAACGGCGAATTTGACAAGGTGTTTATCGAAATGAGCGCCTGCGAGGGCAGCTGCATCAACGGCCCCAGCATCCGCGAGCACCGCCAGTCGCGCCTGAAGGGCAACCTGCGCGTGGACGCTTACGCGGGCGAGGCCGATTTCGGCCTGGAGCCGCTCAAGGATATCAGCCAGCAGTTCGCCTTCCGCAGCACGCACAGCGTGCAGCCGGGCCGCGAGGCCATCCAGGCCGTGCTCAACCAGATGGGCAAGACCACGCCCGATAAGGAGCTCAACTGCGGCTGCTGCGGCTATCCCACCTGCCGCGACAAGGCCATCGCCGTGTGCCAGGGCAAGGCAGTGGTGGAAATGTGCCTGCCGTTCCTCAAGGAAAAGGCGGAATCCTTCTCCGACAAGATCATCGGCAACACGCCCAACGCCATCATGGTGCTCAACGAGGACCTGATCGTGGAACAGATCAACAAGGCCGCGCTCAACATGTTCAAGCTGCGCAGCGCGGACGACATTCTGCACGGCCCGGTCGTGCGCATGCTCGACCCCACGGACTACCTCAATGTGGTCACCACCGGCCGCAACATCTACAACAAGTGCCATTACGTGGCCGAGTACAAGATCTTCGTGGAGGAGACCATCCTGTACGACAAGCAGTACCGGATTTTGATCAGCATCATGCGCGACGTGACCGACCGCGAAGAAATGCGCAAGAACGATCTCGAGCTGCGCCGTCAGACCGCCGAAATCACCGATAAGGTGATCGACAAGCAGATGCGCGTGGTGCAGGAAATCGCCTCGCTGCTGGGCGAAACCACCGCGGAAACCAAAATCGCGCTCACAAAGCTGAAGGATGCGATCACGCATGAATAATCTGTGGACGGAAACGGGCTATGTGAGCCTGAACAAAACCGGCGAGCAGTTGTGCGGCGACCGGGTGGAAGTCACCGGCGGCGGCGAAGCCAACCACACCACGCTCGTGCTCGCAGACGGCCTTGGCAGCGGCGTCAAAGCGAACATTCTTTCCACCCTGACTTCCAAAATCCTGTGCACGATGATCTCCGGCGGCATGCCGATTGAAAGCTGCGTGGAAACCATCGCCGAAACGCTGCCCGTGTGCAGCGTGCGCAAGGTGGCCTACTCCACGTTCTCGATCATCAGCGTCACGGACAACGAAATCGCCGAGCTGATCCAGTTCGACAACCCGGAGATCATCGTGCTGCGCGGCGGCGTGCGCTACGATTATCCCATGACCACGCGGCAGATCGCCGGCAAAACGATCCATGAGAGCCGTTTCCCCGTGGAGGAAAACGACGTGTTCATCGCCATGAGCGACGGCGCGACCTATGCGGGCGTGGGCCACGCGCTCAACCACGGCTGGCAGCGGGAAAACATCATCGATTTCGCGGAGGCCAACTATCTGCCGGGCAATTCCGCCAAGTACATCGCGGGCAACATCGTGGACGAGTGCAACCGCCTGTATGAAGGCGAACCCGGCGACGATACCACCGTGGCCGTGGTGCGCATCCGCGCGCGCCATCCGGTGAATCTGATGATCGGCCCGCCCTCCACCAAGGATCAGGACATCAAGATGATGAACCTGTTCTTCGCCAAGCAGGGCGAAAAGATCATCTGCGGCGGCACCACGGCGACCATCGCCTCGCGCTACCTGCACCGGGATCTCAAGCCCACACTGGACTATCCCGATCCGGAAATCCCGCCCATCAGCCAGCTGGAGGGCGTGGATCTGGTGACGGAAGGCGTGGTCACCATCTCGCGCGTGCTCAAATATGCGGAAGATTTCCTCAACGGCACCGATCTTTCGGCCAGCTGGTCCACCCGGCGCGACGGGGCCTCGCTCATCGCGCGCGAACTGTTTGAAAAGGCGACGGACATCAACTTCTTCGTGGGCCGCGCCATCAACCCCGCGCACCAGAACCCGGATCTGCCGATCACCTTCGGCATCAAGATCCAGCTCATCGAAAACCTGGCCAAGTGCCTGGAAAAGATGGGCAAGCAAATCAAGGTAAGTTACTTCTAGGAGGTTCGCGCCATGCGCATTTTCGATACCGACGTTCAGAAGCTCAAATACGACATCCTGCGCGAAGTCGCGCGGTATGCCTATGAGGACCGGCTGCTGGACGGCCTTACGGAAATCCCCAAGATCATCGCGCCCGGCCCGAAGCCGACCATGCGCTGCTGCATTTACAAGGAGCGCGCCATCGTGTCCGAGCGGCTGAAGCTCGCCATGGGCGGCGATAAGGATAACCCCAACACCATCGAGGTCATCGGCATCGCCTGCGACGAATGTCCCGTCTCCACCTATCAGGTGACGGACGCCTGCCGCGGCTGCCTGGCGCACCGCTGCGCCGCCGCCTGCCCGCGCGGGGCCATCAGCTTCGATGAGCACCAGAAGGCGCACATCGATCCGGACAAGTGCATCGAATGCGGCCGCTGCGCAGAGGCCTGCCAGTACAGCGCGATTTCCAACCACAAGCGTCCCTGCGAGAAGGCGTGCAAGGTGAAGGCGATTACCGAGGGCGAAAACCACGTGGCGCACATCGATCCGGACAAGTGCATCGAATGCGGCGCGTGCGTGTATCAGTGCCCGTTCGGCGCCATCTCGGAAAAGTCCTATATCCTGGACGCCATCCGCATCCTGCGCGAAAGCGAAAACGGCAAAAACTACAAGGTCTATGCCGTGGTCGCGCCCTCCATTTCCAGCCAGTTCCGCTATGCGAAGCTGGGCCAGGTGATCACGGCGCTCAAGCGCCTGGGCTTCTACAACGTGGTGGAGGCCGCGCTGGGCGCGGACATGGTCGCCTGGAGCGAGGCGCAGGAGCTGGCTGAAAAGGGCTTCCTCACCAGCTCGTGCTGCCCGGCCTTCGTATCGTATATCCACAAGCAGTTCCCCAAGCTGGTGGACAAGATTTCGCACAACCTCTCCCCCATGGCGGCCATCGCCAAATATTTGAAGGAGAGCGAGCCGGGCAGCAAGGTGATCTTCATCGGCCCGTGCACGGCGAAAAAGGGCGAGGCGCAAAAGGACAGCGTGAAGCCCTGGGTCGATTGCGTGATGACCTTCCAGGAACTGCAGGCGCTGATCGACAGCCGCGATTTTGAAGTGAGCGAGCTGGAGGAGAGCCACCTGGACAACGCCTCGTATTTCGGGCGCGTTTTCGCCCGCTCGGGCGGCGTGTCCGACGCGGTGCAGGAAGCGCTCAAAGAGCAGGGCATCGATTTCACCGTCAAGCCCGCGGTATGCGACGGCATCGAGCAATGCCGCATGGCGCTGCTCAAGGCCAGCCGCGGCGCGCTGCCGGAGAATTTCATCGAAGGCATGGCCTGCATCGGCGGCTGCATCGGTGGCGCGGGTTGCCTCACCCACGGCGCGAAGGACAAGTCCGAGGTCGATAAATACGGCATGGAAGCCTTCGAAAAAACGATTTCGGACGCCATCAAAGTGCTCTGAGATTCCCCCACAGTATTTCAACAGCAAAGGAGATAAAACCATGAGCAGGAAAGTTACCATTATTGGCGCGGGCAGCGTTGGCAGCACCATCGCATACACCATGGCCGTGAACGGCCTGGCGGGCGAAGTGGTCATGATCGATATCAACACCAGCAAGGCGCTGGGCGAGGCCATGGACATCCGCCAGGGCACGCCGTTCTGCGCGCCGATCCAGATCTACGCCGGCACCTATGCCGACGCGGCGGGCTCCGACGTGGTGATCGTCACCTCGGGCGTGGCGCGCAAGCCCGGCCAGACGCGCATCGACCTGGCGCAGACCAACGTGAACATCATCAAGAGCCTCACGCCGGAAATCGTGAAGTACGCGCCCAACGCCATTTACGTCTTTGTGGCGAACCCGGTGGACATCCTGACCTATGTGTTCAACAAGATTTCCGGCATTCCGGAAAACCGCATCATCGGTTCCGGCACCATCCTGGACACCGCCCGCCTGCGCTCCCGCCTGGCCGAGTACATGTCCATCAGCCAGAAGAACGTACACGCCTACGTGCTCGGCGAGCACGGCGACAGCTCGTTTGTGCCGTGGAGCTGCGCGCAGATCGCCAGCGTGAAGCTGGAGGATTACCGCAAGGGCCTCAACTACCGCGACCATGTGTATCCCGAATTCAGCTACGATGAAATCGAGCAGTATATGCGCACCTCGGGCGCGAAGATCATCGGCCGCAAGGGCGCCACGTTCTACGCCATCGCCATTTCCGTGTGCCACATCGTGGAAGTGCTCTTCGGCAGCACGAATACGGTGATGACCGTCTCCTCCATGATGCACGGCGAATACGGCCTGGACGACGTGTGCCTGTCCATCCCCTTCATCGTGGGGCCGGAAGGCATCTGCGGCAACATTCTCCCGCCGCTCACCGATGAAGAACTGGTGAAGATGCGCCACTCTGGCGACGTGCTCAAGGGCGTTATCGCGCAGCTGGACATTTAAGGAGCGAAACAGGCAATGGAATACAGAATTGAACGCGACTCCATGGGCGAAATGCAGGTGCCCGCGGACAAATACTGGGGCGCACAGACGCAGCGCAGCAAGCAGAACTTCCAGATCGGCGGCGAAATCATGCCGCGCGAAATCACGCACGCCTTCGGCATCCTCAAAAAGGCCGCCGCCATGGCGAACTACAAGCTGGGCAAGCTGGATGAGCGCCGCCGCGACCTGATTATGCAGGCGTGCGACGAGGTGATTTCCGGCCAGCTGAACGACCACTTCCCGCTGGTGGTGTGGCAAACGGGCAGCGGCACGCAGTCCAACATGAACGCCAACGAGGTCATCGCCAACCGCGGCAACGCCATCGCGGGCGAGCGGCTTCTGCACCCCAACGACCATGTGAACATGTCGCAGTCCTCCAACGATACCTTCCCCACCGCCATGCACATCGCGGCGGTGCTGGGCATCGAGGATCAGCTGATCCCGGAAATGGATCGCCTGATTGAAACCTTCAAGCGCCTGGAAGCGGAAAACGAGGGCGTGGTGAAGAGCGGCCGCACGCATTTGCAGGACGCGACGCCCATCGCCTTCTCGCAGGAAATCAGCGGCTGGCGCAACATGATCGAAAAGACCCGCGCCCAGCTCAAGCTGGCGCTCTCCGGCCTGCACGAGCTGGCCCTGGGCGGCACCGCCGTGGGCACCGGGCTGAACGCGCCCAAGGAGTTCGGCAAGGAAGTGGCCGCCGCCTGCTCGGAGCTGACGGGCAAGCCCTTCGTCACCGCGGAAAACAAGTTCCACGCGCTCACCAGCAAGGACGATCTGGTATTCGCGCACGGCGCGCTCAAGGCCCTGGCCGCGAACCTGATGAAAATTGCCAACGACGTCCGCTGGCTGGCCAGCGGACCGCGCGACGGACTGGGCGAGATCTTCATCCCGGAAAACGAGCCGGGTAGCTCCATCATGCCGGGCAAGGTCAACCCCACGCAGTGCGAAGCCATGACGATGGTGGCCGTGCAGGTCATCGCCAACGACGTGGCCGTGGGCTTCGCCGCCTCGCAGGGCAATTTCGAGCTGAACGTGTTCATGCCCGTGTGCATTTACAACTTCCTGCAGTCGGTGCGCCTGCTGGCGGACGGCATCCGCTCCTTCAACAACAATTGCGTGTCCGGCATCAAGGCCAACCGCGAGAAGATGGCGCACAACCTGCACAACTCGCTCATGCTCGTGACCGCGCTCAACCCCTATATCGGCTACGACAACGCGGCCAAAACGGCCAAGAAGGCCTATAAGGAAAACATCTCGCTGAAGGAAGCGTGCGTGCAGCTGGGCTTCCTCACGGCGGAAAAATTTGATTCGGTGTTCCATCCCGAGCAGATGGTGTAAGGGGGAAATCGCAAGCATGGTTTACAGTTATTTCCCGGGCTGCACGCTCAAAACCAAGGCCAAGGACCTGGACGCATACGCCCGCCGGTCGGCCGAGGCGCTGGGCGTGACGCTCGAAGAGCTGCCCGAGTGGCAGTGCTGCGGCGCGGTGTATCCCATCGCGCAGGATGAAATCGCCACGCGGCTTTCGTCTGTGCGCGCGCTCAACAGCGCGAAGGAACTGGGGCACCCGCTCCTCACGCTGTGCTCCGCGTGCCACCACGTGATCAAGCGCGTGAACGAGGACATGCGCGCAAACGAAGATATCCGCGGCAAGGCCAACCGCTATCTGGAGCTTGCCGAGCCCTACGCGGGCGAAACCCGCGTGGTGCATTATCTGGAAATGCTGCGCGACGGCGTGGGGTTCGCCGAGCTGAAAAAGAAGGTCGTAAACCCGCTCAAGGGCCGCAAAATCGCCGCCTATTACGGCTGCCTGCTCCTGCGTCCCAACGACGTGATGCAGTTCGACAACCCGGAAAACCCCACGATTCTGGAAGACTTTATCCGCGCCATCGGCGCGGAACCGGTGGTTTCCGCGCTGCGCAACGAGTGCTGCGGCGCGTATGTGGCGCTGGAAGACAAATCCGTGCCCGAAAAGCTCGCCGGCCGCATCCTGGATTCCATGCGGGATCTGGGCGCGGACAGCGTGATCACCGCGTGCCCGCTGTGCCGGTACAACCTGTACACCAACCGCAGGGAAGGCCATCCGCCGGTGTACTATTTCACCGAGCTGCTGGCGGAAGCGCTCGGCGTGAAGGAGGCGAATTGAGCATGGCCGTGAATCCGATGGAGCTGCGCGACACGGTTTTGCGCATCACGGGCGTGAACCCGCGCAAGTGCATGAAATGCGGCAAGTGCTCCGGTACCTGCCCCGCGTATGACCAGATGGAGTATCATCCGCACCAGTTTGTGGCTATGGTGGAAAAGGGCGATATCGAGCGGCTGATGGCCTCGCCCAGCGTGTTCATGTGCCTGAGCTGCTTCGCCTGCGTGGAGCGTTGCCCGCGCGGCGTGGAGCCCGCCAAGCTGATTGAGGGCATCCGCCTGGCGATGATCCGCCAGAAGGACGCCAACCACATGACCATGAATGATGTTCCCGCACTTTTGGACAGCGAAATGCCGCAGCAGGCCATCACCAGCGCCCTGCGGAAATACGCGAAATGACTTAGGCGTTTTGCGCCTGGGCGGCCATCCGCCGCGCGGGGCGCAATTGCCCAAACGAGGGAGAAGTGAGTTCATTGCAGAAAATCGGCGTTTTTGTCTGTTGGTGCGGCAGCAATATCGCGGCCACCGTGGACGTCAAGGCTGTGGCGGAAGCGGCCAGCCATGAGCCGGGCGTCGTATTCGCGACAGACTATCAGTATATGTGCTCCGAGGGCGGCCAGGCGCGCATCCGCGAGGCCATTCGCGAATACGGCCTCACGGGCATCGTGATCTGCTCCTGCTCGCCGCGCATGCACGAGGCGACCTTCCGCAAGACGGCGCAGGCCGCGGGCCTGAACCCGTACATGGTGGAAATCGCCAACATCCGCGAGCAGTGCTCGTGGATCCACAGGGATATGGCGGAGGGTACCGAAAAGGCGATCATCCTCGCCAAGGCCGCCATCGCCAAATTGCATCTCAACACGCCGCTCAAGGCCGGGGAGAGCCCGGTCGTGAAGCGCGCGCTGGTCATCGGCGGCGGCATCGCGGGCATTCAGACCGCGCTGGACATTGCCGACGCGGGCTACGAGGTGGACATCGTGGAAAAGACGCCCACCATCGGCGGCAAGATGGCGCAGCTGGATAAAACATTCCCCACGCTGGACTGCGCGGCCTGTATCCTCACCCCCAAAATGGTGGAAGCGGCGCAGAACGAAAAGATCCACCTGTACACCTGGAGCGAAGTGCAGTCTGTGAAGGGCTTTGTGGGCAATTTCACCGTGGAAATCCGCAAAAAGGCGCGCTATGTGGACGAGACCAAGTGCACCGGCTGCGGCCTGTGCATGGAAAAGTGCCCCTCGCGCAAGACCAAGAGCGAGTTCAACCTGGGCCTTTCCAACCGCACGGCCATCTATATCCCCTTTGCGCAGGCCATCCCGAACGTACCGGTGATCGACACCGAGGCCTGCCTCAAATTCAAAACCGGCAAGTGCGGCATCTGCCAGAAGAACTGCGCCGCGGGCGCGATCGACTATGAGCAGAAGGACGAGATCATCACCCAGCAGTACGGCGCCATCGTGGCGGCCACGGGCTTCAACCCCATCTCACTGGAGCGCTACGACGAATTCGCCTATAGCCAATCGCCGGACGTGATCACCAGCCTGGAGCTGGAGCGCCTGATGAACGCAGCCGGCCCCACCAAGGGCGTGCTGCTGCGCCCCAGCGACCACGAGCATCCCAAGACGATCGTATTCGTGCAGTGCGTGGGTTCGCGCGATACCACGGATTGCGGCAAACCCTACTGCTCCAAGATCTGCTGCATGTACACCGCCAAGCACGCGATGATGATCCGCGAAAAGTATCCGGATACGGACGTACACGTGTTCTATATCGACGTGCGCACCCCGGGCAAGAACTTCGACGAGTTCTACCGCCGCGCGGTGGAGCAATACGGCGTGGATTATATCAAGGGCATGGTCGGCAAGGTCGTGCCGCACGACGGCAAGCTGCTGGTGCAGGGCAGCGATTTGATCGGCGGCGAGCAGATCAAGATCGATGCGGACCTGGTGGTGCTGGCCGCGGCCATCGAGCCGGACAAATCCGCCCGCCCGCTGGCCACGATGCTCACCGCCAGCATGGATACCAACGATTTCTTCACCGAGGCGCACCCGAAACTGCGCCCCGTGGAAAGCCCCACAGCCGGCGTGTTCCTCTCCGGCGTGTGCCAGGGCCCCAAGGACATTCCCGAAACCGTGGCCCAGGCGGGCGCGGCGGCAGCCAAGGTCATCGGCCTGTTGGCCAAGGACAAGCTGGTGGGCAATCCCTGCGTGGCGCATTCCAATGAATTGATGTGCAACGGGTGCGCCACCTGCGAGAACGTCTGCCCGTATGGCGCAATCGGGTATATCGATAAGGAAATCAACGACCACGGCCGGCGCGAAGTGCGGCGCATCGCCCTGGTGAACGAGGCCGTGTGCCAGGGCTGCGGCGCATGCACCGTGGCCTGCCCGTCCGGCGCGATGGATCTGAAGGGCTTCAGCAACCAGCAAATCATGGCGGAGGTAGACGCGATATGCAAGCCGTAACCGAGAAAAAACCCTTCACGCCGCTGATCGTGGCGTTCTGCTGCAACTGGTGCAGCTACGCGGGCGCGGATCTGGCCGGCACCAGCCGCCTGAGCTACCCCGCAAACGTGAAAATCATCCGCGTGCCGTGCTCCTGCCGCGTGAATCCGCTGTTCATCCTGCGCGCGTTCCAGCGCGGGGCCGACGGCGTGATCCTGTGCGGTTGCCACCCGGGCGACTGCCACTATTCCACCGGCAATTACTACACGCGCCGCCGCATGACCCTCCTGTTCAGCATGCTCGATTACCTGGGCATCGAACGCGAGCGCACCCGGGTGGAGTGGGTGTCCGCGGCGGAAGGCACCAAGTTCGCGGCTACGATGAACGATTTTGTGCAGACGATTACCGAACTGGGCGAGAATGTGAAGTTGGGGGATCTGAGATGCAAGCAATAGTGGATCAAATCAAGGCCAAGGCGCAGGAGCTGCTTGCCGCCGGCACGGTAGACCGCGTGCTGGGCTGGGAAGCGGGCGAGCTGGCATACGACCGCACCCCGGCCGTATTCGGCCCGGCAGAAGCGCTGGACGGCCTGAAATACGACCTTTTCTGCGCCGCGAACCTTTCGAAATACCTGATCGCGGAAACCAAAAAAGAAGGGAAAGTGCTCGCGCTGCTCAAGCCGTGCGACACTTACAGCTTCAACCAGCTGCTGCACGAGCACCGCATCCGCCGCGAAGGCGTGTATGTGCTGGGCATCCCCTGCCGCGGCAAGATCGACGTGCGCAAGCTCGCGGCCATGGGCATGGAGGGCATCACCGGCGTGGAAGACGATGGCACAACGCTCACCGTGCACACGCTCTATGGCGACCACACCTGCTCGCGCGAGGAAGCGCTGCTCGAGCGCTGCCTGTGCTGCAAGGGCAAGGAACACAAGGCGTTCGACGAAGTGATCGCCGATCCCGAGCCCTATACCGAGCCGGATCGCGACCGCTTCTCCATGGTGAGCAAGCTGGAAGCCATGGCCCCGCAGGAGCGCTTCGCGTTCTGGCAGGGCGAGCTTTCCAAGTGCATCCGCTGCAACGCCTGCCGCAACGTGTGCCCCGCCTGCTCGTGCCTGAACTGCGTGTTCGACAACCCCGCCTCCGGCGTGAGCGGCAAGGCGAACGTGGACCCGTTTGAGGAGCAGCTGTTCCACATCATCCGCGCGTTCCACGTGGCAGGCCGCTGCACGGATTGCGGCGAGTGCAGCCGCGTTTGCCCGCAGGGCATCCCGCTGCATTTGCTCAACCGCAAATTCATCCAGGATATCAATCGCTTCTATGGCGAATACCAGGCGGGCGCGGATCCGGATGCGCGCGGCCCGCTGACCAGTTACACGACCGGCGACGTGGAGCCGTCCGTCGTTTCCAAGGGAGGGGCGAAATGATGTATAAGCTGGCTATGAGCCGCGTGAGCGATCTGCTCGCCTCCTTCGGCAAAGTCATCGCGCCCATCGAGCGCGCGGAGCAGGTGAATTTCGGCGCCTGGAGCCCGGAGGAAACCCTGCGGCTGGACGTGCTGAAGACCGTGAACAGCGCCAAAGACGCGTTCTTCCCGCAATCGGAGGACATCGTACACTTCAAAATGGAAGGCAAGAACATCGCCATCGGCATGCCGGAAAAGCCGGATGAGCCGTTCGTGCTCTTCGGCGCCCGCGCCTGCGACATGCGCGCGCTGGACGTGCTGGACCGCGTGTTCCTTTCCGAGCCGGCAGACCCGGGCTATGCCGCGCGCCGCAAAAACGGCACCATCGTTTCCATCGCCTGCGCGCGCCCGGCGGAAACCTGCTTCTGCCACGCCTATGGCATCGACGCGGCCGCGCCGCAGGGCGACGTGGCCTGCTGGATCGACGGCGACACACTCTATTGGCAGCCGCAGAGCGAAAAGGGCCAGGCGCTGACGGAAACCGCCAAGCCCTTCCTCGAAGAATGCCCCGATACCGCGGCGGACGCGGCCAAGCAGGCCATTCGCGAAATCCTCGACCGCCTGCCGCTCAAAGACCTCACGCTGGACGGCTGGGGCGGCGACGTGCTGATGGAAAAGTTCAATTCCGAAAAGTGGGCGGATCTTTCCCGCGCCTGCCTGGGTTGCGGCGCGTGCACCTTTGTGTGCCCCACCTGCCAGTGCTACGATATCCGCGATTTCGATACCGGGCACGGCATCCAGCGCTACCGCTGCTGGGACAGCTGCATGTACAAGGACTTCACCATGATGGCCAGCGGCACCCCGCGCCCGACGCAGCTCGAGCGCTACCGGCAGCGCTTCATGCACAAGCTGGTGTATTTCCCCGCCAACAACGACGGCATGTTCTCCTGCGTGGGCTGCGGCCGTTGCGTGGCGAAGTGCCCGGTTTCTTCCCACATCGTCAAGGTCATCAAGGCGCTTGGAGGTGACGCGAAATGAGCCAGAACGCATTGATCCCCATGCTGGGCGTCGTCACCGATATCCGGCGCGACACGCCCGACGTTAAAACCTTCCGCGTGCAGGCCCTGGACGGCGGCAAGTGCTTTGAGCACATTCCCGGCCAGTGCGCCATGCTTTCCATCCCCGGGGTGGGCGAAGCCATGTTCTCCATCACTTCCTCGCCCACGGTGCGCGAATACCAGGAATTTTCCATCAAAAAGTGCGGCTGCCTCACCAGCTGGCTGCACCAGATGGACGTGGGCCAGCAGATCACCATCCGCGGCCCCTATGGCAACGGGTTCCCGGTGGAGGGCGACCTGAAGGGCAAGGACCTCATTTTCATCGCGGGCGGCATCGGCCTGGCGCCGCTGCGCTCGGTGATCAACTACGTGCGCGCCAACCGCGGCAATTACGGCACGGTGGACGTGGTGTATGGCGCGCGCTCGGCCGAAGACCTGGTGGACATCGACGAAATCCAGAACGAGTGGACGAAAACGCCCGGCGTGAACGTGCACCTGACCATCGACCGCGCGCAGGAAGGCTGGGACGGGCATGTGGCCTTTGTGCCCGCCTTCGTGACGGAGCTGGGCTTCGATCCCAACAAGACGGTGCTGGTCTGCGGCCCGCCGGTTATGATCAAGTTCACGCTCAAGGCGCTGATGGAGCAGGGCTTTAAGCGCAACAACGTGTACACCACGATGGAACTGCGCATGAAGTGCGGCGTCGGCAAGTGCGGCCGCTGCAACATCGGCGACAAATACGTCTGCAAGGACGGCCCGGTATTCCGCTTTGACCAGTTGGACGAGCTGCCCAACGAATATTGACGGGGGAGAAGAGACATGAGCGAAATGGTAAACGTATTCCTGTTCGGCAAGAAATACTCTGTGCCGTCAAACCTCACGATTATGCGCGCCATGGAATATGCCGGCTATCAGCTCGTGCGCGGCTGCGGTTGCCGGAACGGCTTCTGCGGCGCCTGCGCGACGCTGTACCGCATCAAGGGCGACCGGCAGCTGAAAGTGGCGCTCGCCTGCCAGACCAAGGTGGAAAACGACATGTACGTGGCCACCCTGCCGTTCTTCCCGCTGGTGAAGGAAGTGTATGACATCAACAAGGTGCGGCCGGACGAGCAGATCATGATGCAGCTGTACCCGGAAATCTACAACTGCATCGGCTGCAACGCCTGCACCAAGGCTTGCCCGCAGGGCCTGAACGTGATGCAATATATCGCCTACGCGCAGCGCGGCGAATACGCCAAGTGCGCGGAAGAATCCTTCGATTGCGTGATGTGCGGCATCTGCTCCTCGCGCTGCCCCGCGCAGATCTCCCACCCGCAGGTCGCGATGCTGGCGCGCCGCCTGAACGGCAAGTACATCGCGCCCGAGGCCAAGCACCTCACCGAGCGCGTGCGCGAAATCAGCGAGGGCGAGTTCAACCAGCTGCTCGAAGACGTGATGCAAAAGCCGGTCGAAGAGCTGAAAGAGCTGTACAACCACAGGGACATCGAAAAGTAAGGGGGCGCAAGCATGTTTACACCGGAAATGCTGGAATCCTTGAAGAAGGTCGAAGCCAACCGCAGCGCAAACATCGCGCTTGAGCCGCGGCGCATGACCGCAGAAGAAAAGGACGCGCTCCTGGCGCAGTTCCATCCCGATTATAAGACCGAGAGCTTTGAGGCGCTCAAAGTCGGCCCCAACAAGGGCGATAAGGTGCCGCACGAGCTGGCCGCCCTGCTGCAGGGCAACAGCCGCGTGCTGGATCTGGATCTGGACCTCAACGCGCCGGATTACGACGTGGACGTGCTCGTGATCGGCGGCGGCGGCGCGGGCGCTTCCGCGGCCATCGAGGCCGACGAGGCGGGCGCCAAGGTGATGATCGCCACCAAGCTGCGCCTGGGCGACGCAAACACCATGATGGCCGAAGGCGGCATCCAGGCGGCGGACAAGCCCAACGATTCCCCTGCCATCCACTATCTGGACGCGATGGGCGGCGGGCACTATGCCAACGTGCCAGAGCTTTTGCGCAAGCTGGTGATGGACGCGCCGGGCGCGATCCAGTGGCTGAACCAGCTGGGCGTGGAATTCGATAAGGCGCCCGACGGCACCATGATCACCACGCACGGCGGCGGCACTTCGCGCAAGCGCATGCACGCGGCGGCGGACTATTCCGGCGCGGAAATCATGCGCACCCTGCGCGACGAAGTGCTCAACCGCGGCATCCCGGTGGTGGACTTCACCTCCGCCATCGAGCTGATTCTGGACGACGAGGGCAAGGCCGCGGGCGCGGTGCTGCTCAACATGGAAACCGGCGAGCACCTCATCGCGCGCGCCAAGACCGTGATCATCGCCACGGGCGGCGCGGGCCGGCTGCACTACCAGGGCTTCCCCACCTCAAACCACTATGGCGCGACGGCGGACGGCCTGATCCTGGGCTACCGCGCGGGCGCGCAGCTGCTCTACGCGGATACCCTGCAGTACCATCCCACCGGCGCGGCCTATCCGGAGCAGATCTTCGGCGCGCTGGTCACGGAAAAGGTGCGCTCCATGGGCGCGAAGCTGATCAACAAGGACGGCCAGGCCTTCATGCACCCGCTGGAGACCCGCGACGTGGCCGCCGCCTCGATCATCCGCGAATGCAAGGAGCGCGGCGAAGGCGTGTCCACCGGCGAGGGCGAGGGCGTATGGCTCGATACCCCGATGATCGACCAGATCCACGGCGAGGGCACGCTGGAAAAGCGCCTGCCGGGCATGCTGCGCATGTATTCGAAGTATGATATCGATATCCGCAAGGTGCCGATCGTCGTCTACCCCACGCTGCACTACCAGAACGGCGGCCTGAAGATCACGCCCGACGGCATGACGGCCGTGTCCGGCCTGTTCGTGGCGGGCGAGGCCGTGGGCGGCATCCATGGGCGCAACCGCCTGATGGGCAATTCCCTGCTGGATGTGATCGTGTTCGGCCGCAACGCGGGCCAGCACGCCGCCGCGCACGCCAAGACCGTCAAGCTCGGCGCGCCCACGCTCCAGCATGTGGAAAAATTCGCCAAGGAACTCGCGGACGCGGGCATCGATACCCACACCGCCTCCCCGCAATTGCTGCCGGACTATCGCAACCACAAAAAATAAATTTATCATTCGGCTTAGGAGAGATTTTCTATGAGCGAACTGTTGGCGGTATTCGTTATCGCGACGCTGGGATACCTGATTGGGAGAATCACCATTTGCGGTATCGATCTGGGAACGGCCGCCGTGCTGCTGGTGGCGCTGGTGTTTGGCCATTTTGGCATCACCACGCCCGCGCTGGTGCGCGATATCGGGCTGGTGTGTTTCGTCACCGCCGTCGGCTTCATTGCCGGGCCCAAGTTTTTCCGCAACTTTAAGCAGAACGCCAAATCTTACGTGCTGCTGGGCTTTATCATCATCCTCGTGGGCGCGCTTTCCTGCGCGGCCATCATCATGCTCGCCAAGCTGCCCACGGCCCTGGGCGTCGGCCTGATGACCGGCGCGCTCACCAGCACGCCCGGCCTGGCGGCCGCCATTGAAGCTTCGGGCAACGACCCGATGGCTTCCATCGGCTATGGCATCGCC
>DVJN01000187.1 GCA_018716755.1 Candidatus Alectryocaccomicrobium excrementavium | reverse complement strand
CCTTTGCTCATTGGACTTCCGCTTCGCCTGTTTCGCGCACTGCGCGCGGCGAAGCTCCGTCCCACAGGCGGCGGCCTCCGTGCGCCCCGCAAAAAATGCCAGAAATGACGTACACGCCGTCATTTCTGATTAAAGCCTCGTTCTTCCGATACTTTGTCAATGCTCTGAATCCGGGCTTCCTCGGAGGGAAGCCCGGATCCATTTTGCGGCGGTTTTTCAGCATGCGCCGCCATGGGCGCCGGTTTACATGCCGCGCTCTGCGCGCCAATCATCCAGCTGCGACTGGATCTCCGCGATAACGGTATCCACGCCCGCTGCCTTTAGCGCCTCGCGGAACTTCGGCAGGTTCTCATCCGGATCGGACAGGCCGTTGCACAGCGGCGCGAGGTATTCTGCCATCACGTTGCTGATGGCGGCCATTTCCACGGTGATGGGCGTTTTATCGAGGGCGAAGCCCATGTTATCGGCATACACCAGGGTTTCGGCGAACGCGTTGTAGTGATCGACCATATCGATGGGCAGGGACACATCGGGTTCCGCGGTGAGGAAGCCCGGCAGCGCCCAGGTGGTCATGTTATAGGTCTTGGGGTTGGTCATTTCGATCTGGCCATTTTCGTTGCGGTTCCAGTTCACGCCCTCGATGCCATAGAACACCAGGTTGGCAAATTCCGTGCTGGCGATCATCTCGTTGAGGAACATCATGGCGCGGGCCGGATCCTCGGAAGTGGCGGAGATAGCGTTCATGGAGCCATAGATCTTGTTGGTGTTGGTGAAGGCGTAGTTGATGAAATAGGCTTCCAGTTCAATGCCATACTGCGCTTCATAACCCGGCAGGCACTTGCCCATGGAATCCTGGTTCTGAACGGCGATATCGCCCTCGGCCAGGCCGACGGTGGTTTCCGGATCGAGCGGCAGGATGCCCGCCTGCGCCATCGCATACGCGTCGCGCACATAGGCTTCGAATTCGGGGGTGTCATACTGGTTGAACACCACGCCCGGCTCCTGGTTCGCAAAGCTATCGCCGCCAATGGTCACAACGCCGGGTTCATTGTCGTTGCCAGTGAGGCATTCGGTGGGATACAGCGCGTTGAAGGGGCCGGTGCCCAGGTTGGTGATATAGCCGTTGGGCGAGGCGTTCGCTTCTTTCAGGGCATAAAGGGTTTCCTTAAAGGATTCCCACTTTTCCATCTTCGTGCCATCGCCGTTGATCCAGCTCAGATCCACGCCCGCGGCGTCCGCTGCGCCCTTATTGAACATGTAATAGTAATGCGAGCAGGAATACTTATGCGTGGGCACGGCATAGATCTCGCCGCGAATGGTCACCGAATCCCACAGGCTCTGCGGATACTGCGCGAGGATATCCTGGCCGTATTCATCGAGCAGGTCGGTGAGCGGATAGAACGCTTCCATCGCCACATAGCTCGCATAGTCCTGGGCCACAAAGCACAGGTCGAACTTTTCCATGCCGTTGATCAGCAGGTTCAGGCGCTCGTCGTGCTCCGCGGCGCCGCTGGCGATGATGCGCAGCGTGCAATTGAACTTTTCGGTGAGGTATTCGTTGATTGCCTCCATCACGGCGGCGTCGCCGTCAGCGGGCGTTCCCAGCGTGTACCACACCAGCTCGTAGGGTGCGAGTTCTGTGGCTTCGGCCAGCGCAGCGGATGGAATTGTCGCCATGAGCAGCGCGAGCGCAAGGAACAGTGCCAGTTTTTTCATGTTTGAGAGCCTCCTTTTTATTTTTCATGCGGCAAGCCGCCCAAAATTCCCCCTTTAGCCCTTGATTGCGCCCAGCGTCAGCCCCTTGACGAAATACTTCTGGAAGAAGGGGTAAAACGCGAGCACCGGCGTCATCGTGATGACGGTCAGCGCCATTTTGGCGGATTCGTTGGGCAGGTTGGCGAGCAGGGCAATGCCCTCTTCGCTCATGGCGATATCCGGGTTATCGCGCAGGTATTGGATATCCTTCATCACACGCTGGAGCATATACTGGATCGTCCACAATTCGCGGTCGTCGATATACATCAGCACGTCGAACCACTTGCTGAAATAGGCAATGGCGGTGAACAGGCCAATGGTGGCCAGCGCCGGTTTGCTGATGGGCAGGATGATCTGCCCATAAATGCGAAACTCGCTGGCGCCATCGATCTTTGCGGCCTCGATCAGCGATTCCGTGCCCGCTGAAGAAAAGAACGTGCGCAAAACGATGATGTTATAAGCCCCGCACAGGCTCGGGCAGCAGCAGCACCCAGAACGTGTTGCGCAGGCCGAACACATTGGACTTGACGATATAGCTGGAAACCATGCCGCCATTGAACAGCATCGTGAAATACGCGAAAAATGTGAGCGCTTGCCGCAGCTTAAAATCCTTGCGCGAGATGGCGAACGCATACATCGTGAAGATCAGCAGCGAAAGCACGGTGCCCAGCACGGTGAGCGCAATGGTGTTTGCATACGACGTTGTGATTTGCCGCAGGCTTTGGCCAAAGAGCATTTCATAGGCCGAAAGGCTCCATTCCTCCGGAAAGAAGGAAAAGCCGTTTCGGGTGATGGCGCTCTCTGCCGTGAAGGAAGAAATATAAATCAAAAGGATCGGCAGCACGCAGCTGAGCGTGAAGATGCCAAGGATGATCACAATCACGGCATTCGCCATGTTGCCCACGGCCAAAGGGCCCCTGTACCGGCGGCGCGGTGCGCGCGTTTCTGTCATGATCAGCACCTCCCTTAAAACATGGCCAGATCGCGGTCGATCCAGCGGATGATCTGGTGTGTGACGAGCACCAGCACGAGCCCGGCCACGGATTGCACAAAGCTCACTGCCGAAGAAAGGCCCACGTTGTTGCTCTCCTTCAGCGTGTTATAAACGAACACGTCGATGGTATTCGTAACGGAATAGAGCTGGCCGGAATTCATGGGCACCTGATAGAACAGATCGAAATTGCTGGAGAACATGGAACCCACGCGCATGATCGTGAGCACCGGCCATGGGCTTGAGAAAGGGGAGCGTGATTTGCACGATTTGCTGCCACTTCGTCGCCCCGTCGATCACCGCGGCCTCGTAATACTCGTCCGAGATCCCAGTGATGCTGCCCAGATAAATGATGGAAGAATAGCCCGTGCCCCTCCACACATAGATAAAGATCAGGAAAAACGGCCAGTATTTGGGCTCGCTATAAAAGGCGATGGGCATAAGCCCCCGGTTTTTATAAAAATGGCCCACGATGCCGCTATCCGCGCTGATGATGGCAAACAAAATGACGGAAACCACAACATAGGAAATGAAGTGGGGCATAATCATGCCCGTTTGAAACACGCGCGCCAGCTTTTTGCTGCGCACCTCGTTGATGGCCAGCGCCAGGGACATGGGGAACACCACGTTCGTAACCAGGAACACGCCGTTGTACAGGAGCGTGTTTTTCACGGTGAGCCAAAATGTGGGGTTGCGGAACATGAACTCAAAATTCTTAAACCCAATCCACTCGCTGCCAAAAATGCCGCGCCGGGGAATAAAATTCTTGAACGCAAGCACCAGGCCGCCCATGGGCAGATAATTAAAGCAAATAAAGCAGGCGATGCCGGAGAGCGTCATAAGTAACAAAGGGATGTTGCTGGATAAAGCCCATTTGATGGAGCTTCTGTGGTTCAGGGCAGAGGATCCTTTTGACACGGCATGCACCTTCTCTTTTTAACATTATACATTATTCTCCGTACATTGTAATGCCAGTTCAGAAAATATCGTAAATTTATAATAAGTATATGCGCTATGTGTTTTAATATTTAGCCAAACAAAAAGGAGCTGCCGCAATCCACAGCAACCCCATTTTGTTTGCATTATATCATTTTGCGTTTTGCGCGCTCATGCACGCGCGCGGTGCGAAACCGCGGTTTTACGCCGCGAAACCCTGCTCCCTCTGCGCAATTCCATGGGCGCGGGACGGGCCAGGCGGATCCATCCGCATTGGCGCTTTATTCCATGTTGGCGAGCAGGCTGACCACGGCCTTGGCCGCGTCCGTCTTTTCGCAATTGGCGAACACAAAGATTTGCAGGTCTGCCAGGCCCGCCAGCGCGCTGGCGCTTTCGCTCAAAACAAAGCCGCAGGGCGCGCTGGTTTCGCCGGTTTCCTGGCTTTCATCGTCCAGCACGGGCACGCCGGTTGCCTCCGCGGGGATCGCGGCCAGCTCCTCCCCGGTGAACAGATCCGCCAGCGCGATATAGGCCTCGCCGTTGTCGCCATAGCGGCGCGCGTTGTCTGCGTCGGTAATGAAAACGTCCACCTCGCCCGCGGCCATCATGCCGGAGAGCTTTGCCATGCCCGCCATGGTGCCCATGGGATCCGCCTGCGAATCGCCCGTGGCCACGGCGGAAACGGTGATATCCGGATAGTCCGTGAGCGTACTCAGCTCTGTCTTCAGGCCTTCCAACATGCTATCGTCCACATACGTGGCGGCCACGACCACATTGAGCGCCGTGGACGAACTTTCTTCCCCGCCCCCGGAGCAGCCCGCCAGCAGCAAAAGCAAAGATGCGAGCATCAGGGCAACGACGCGTTTTTTCATACTTCTCTTTACCTCCCTTTCCGAAACGCCTTTATCATACCACGGAAAGGGGAATTGTCAACCCGAAAGCCGCGATTGCTCACCGCCGCGCCGCAATTGTTCCCTCCCATGGCGCAATCGCTTCAAAATTGGCGGCCGCGGCGCGCAGCTTTTCCGCTTCCGCCGCCCGAAAGCGCCAAAAACCGGGCCCTGTGCCATTCATCGCACAGGGCCCGGCCCGAACGCGCCCCGGTTTTACCGCGCCAGGCGCACTTCGCTCCAGATTTCCTCGTAGAGATACACGTCCTCGCCCACGTCGTTAAAGAACTCGCAGCGGTCGATCACATCCTGCGGGGGATTGAGCGTCGCGTTGCTGCTCTCTTCCTCGCTCATGCCGTCGATCACGGCCTGGATGGGCGTGGAATACCAGATATAGTCCATATTCATACGGGCAATGTCCGGGCGGCACATGTAGTCGATAAACACCATGGCGGCCTCGGGGTTCTTGCTCTCCTTGGGGATGCACATGCCGTCCAGCCAGATGTTGGAACCCTCCATGGGCACCACATAGGCCAGATCCTCGCTGCCCTCCATGGCATAGAGCGCGTCGCCGGAATACACCACCGCCAGGGCGGCTTCGCCCGCGATCATCTTATCCTTGGTTTCATCCAGCTGATAAGCCTTCACGATGCCATCCTGCTTTTGCTTGATGAGGACATCGCGCGCTTCGCCCAGCGCTTCCTCGCTGCGCTCGTTCATGGAATATCCCAGCATTTTCAGCACCAGGCCCAGCGTGTCGCGATAGGAATCCATCATGATCACGTTGTTGGCATACTTGGTGTCGAACAGCTGCGCCCAGTGGGTGATGGGTTCATCCACCATGGTGGTGTTATACAGGATGCCCAGCGTGCCCCACATATACGGCACGGAGTATTCCCCGGTGGGATCGTAAGCGGGGGTCTTCACCCAATCGCACAGGCCCGCGATGTTGGGCATCAGGGCCGGATCCAGCTTGAGCAGCGCATCGCCGGCGATCATCCGCTCGATGATGTAATCCGAGGGCACGATCACGTCGTAAGCGCCGGGGTTGGCCGTGAGCTTGGTGTACATTTCCTCGTTGTTGGTGAAGTTCGCATACTTCACGGTGATGCCGGTTTCTTCGGTGAACATATCGATCACGCTGGGATCGATATAATCATACCAGTTGAACACCACGATTTCCGTGCCCGCGTAGGGCTTGTCGGCCGAGTCTGCGCTCGCGGTTCCCACCGCCAGCAGGCTCATCAGCAGGGCCAGAACCATGCACAGTACCTTTTTCATTGCGAATCCAGTCCTCCCAATCTTAATGTGAATGCGCTGCAAAGCGCGCATTGCCCAGAAAATCAGCCGCCGAACCCCTTGCGGCGGGCAAGCCGCGAAAAAAGGCCGCCGAAAGCGCGCGGAGCGATTCCGGCAGCCTTTTCAGCGGGAACCGTTACTCCGCGGCGGGCGCATCGGTCGGCTCGGTGGCAGCGTCATCCGCCGCTTCCGGCGCATCGGTCGCCTCGACAGCGTCAGTGGCTTCCGGGGCGTCAGTCGCTTCCGCGGGCTCTTCGGTCACTTCCGGGGCGTCAGTCGCTTCCGCAGCGTCAGTGGCTTCCGGAGCGTCGGTCGCTACGGGCGCTTCGGTCGCTACGGGCGCTTCCGTGGCTTCCGGAGTGGTTTCTTCCTGCGTGCAGCCAGCCAGCACGAGGGAAACGCAAAGAACCATCACAAGACAAAGCAACTTTTTCATTTTGGGGTACCTCCACTTTTTTTATGATACATCTTCAAGCGACGAGCGCTTGTTGATGACGACGAGGAGAATCAGAACCACCAGGAACATCAGCGTGGAAAGCGCGTAGATCGTCGGCTCGATGCCGCGCCGGGCGGCGGAATAGACGATCATGGACAGGTTCTGATCCGTGTTGGACGTAAAATACGATATCACGAAATCGTCCAGCGACATGGTGAACGAGAGCAGCGCCCCGGTCACGATGCCAGGCATGATTTGCGGCAGAATCACCTTGCGCAGCGCCTTGCCCGGCTTGCAGCCCAGATCGAGCGCGGCCTCATAGGTGCTGGGGTTCATCTGCCTCAGCTTGGGCAGCACGGAAAACAGCACATATGGCGTATCGAACGCGATGTGCGCCATCAGCATGGTGCCCCAGCCGAGCGGTATCTTCATGAACACGAACATCAGCATCAGCGAAACGCCGGTGGCGATGTCGGGCGTGGTCATGCTCAGGTAGGAAAGGTTGATCAATGCGTTCGCGCGGCCGGATTTCATCGCGTGGATGCCGATCGCGCCCAGCGAACCGATGACCGTGGCCACCAGCGTGGCCAGCACGGCGACGGTGAGCGTCACCTGCAGGGCCTGCATGATCTCGGGGCTATCGAAGAGCTGGGCATACCAGGTGAGCGAAAAGCCCCCCCAGACGGCGCGCGACTTGCTGGCATTGAAGGAAAGCGCGATCATCACCGCGATGGGCGCGTACAAAAACAGCAGCACGAGCGCGAGATACGCGCTTTTAAACGCTTTTTTCATGCAGCCAGGCCCTCCTTTCTCGCGGCCGGGCGTGGAACCATGGCATTGGCAATCACCACATCCCGCCCCCTTCGCCCTTGGGATCGAACCGGCGCAAAAGGCCGATGGAAAGGATGATGAGCACCATCATGATCAGGCTCAGCGCCGAACCGAAATTCTGGCCGGAAGCCATGCTGATTTCCCGGAACTGATAGTCGATCAAATCGCCCATCAGCCAGAACATGCCGCTGCCCAACAGCCGCGATATGGCGAATGTGGTGGCCGCAGGCATGAACACCATCGTCACGCCCGAAACCACGCCCGGCATGGAGAGCGGCAGCGTCACCCGGAAAAACACGCGCACCGGGTTGGCGCCCAGGTCTTCCGCCGCCTCTATCACGCGGTGGTCGAGCTTTTTCAGCACGGTGTAGATGGGCAGCACCATAAAGGGCAGGAAATTGTAAACCATGCCCAGCAGCACCGCGCCTTCCGTGCCCACCATCTGCACGCGCGGCAGGCCCAGCCATTCGAGCACCGTGTTGATGATGCCCGTATCCTCCAGGATGGACACCCACGCGTATGTGCGCAGCAGGCAGTTCATCCACATGGGGAGCAAAAACAGCACCACGAACGATTGCCGCCGCGAAAAATCCCTGCTGGCCAGGAACTTGGCCGCGGGATAGCCCACCAGCAGGCAGATGACCGTGCAGAAAAACGCCAGTTTCAGGCTCAAAAGCAGCGCGCTCACGTACATGGGGCGGCAAAACTTTTCGAAATTGTCCAGCGTAAACGCGCCATCGCGCCCCGTGAAGGCGAAATACACCACGAACAGCAGCGGCACCACCGTGAACATCACCATCCACACGGCGTAGGGCGAGGCGTAATAGCTGCGCTTCATGCCTCCATCGCCTCCCCGGAGGGCGGCTCGGCCGCCATTTTTTTCATAATGTGGATGTTGAACGGCACCACCGAGAGGGAAACGCGGCTGCCCACGTTTTCCATCACCGTGGAATGCGCCTTGCACACCTCGCCGCTATCCAGGCGGATCATCATTTCGTAATGTACGCCCTTGAAAATCGTGCTTTCCACCACGCCGTCCAGCGCGCCCTTGCCGGCCTCGCCCAGCGCCCAGTCTTCCGGGCGGACGACCACATCCACCGGCTGGTCCTCGCCAAAGCCCGCATCCACGCATTCGAATTCGCGCCCGCAGAAGGCAACCCGGTAATCCCGGATCATGCGCGCATCGAAGATGTTGCTCTCGCCGATGAAATCCGCCACAAAGGCGTTCTTGGGCTCGTCGTAGATGCTCTTGGGGTCGCCAATCTGCTGGATGCGGCCGTTGTTCATCACAACCACCGTGTCCGACATGGTGAGCGCCTCCTCCTGGTCGTGCGTGACATAAATAAAGGTGATGCCCAGCTTTTGCTGCATGGCCTTCAGCTCCAGCTGCATTTCGCGGCGCAGCTTGAGATCCAGCGCGCCCAGCGGCTCGTCCAGCAGGAGCACTTCCGGCTCGTTGATCAGCGCGCGCGCAATGGCGATGCGCTGTTGCTGCCCGCCGGAAAGCGAATCCACGCTGCGCTTTTCATAGCCGTTCATTTTCACCAGGCGCAGCATGCGGTTCACGCGCGTGGCGATCTCCTTTTTGAGCGCGCGGCGGTGCTGCAATTTCAAAATCCAGGCGTCCACAAAATTTCTGGCCCGGCGGCTTTCGGGAACGAGCTCGCCCGCCTCCTTGAGCGTGAGCCCAAAGGCCACGTTATCGAACACGTTCATGTGCGGGAACAGCGCGTATTTCTGGAACACCGTGTTCACGCGCCGCCGGTAGGGCGGCACATTGGTGATGTCCTGCCCCTCGAACAGCACCTGCCCGGTGGTGGGGAACTCAAAGCCGCCGATGATGCGCAGCATCGTCGTCTTGCCGCAGCCGGACGGGCCCAGCAGCGTGATGAATTCGCATTTGCGAATGTAGAGATCGACGGAGGAAAGCGCCTCCGTCCCGTCAAACGATTTGGAAATCCCCTTCAGCTCGATCAAGCGCATGTCCTGCACCATAGCGGCAGCCCCTCCGTACAGAATAATCTCGCGTATCCCCGCGCCCCACCGGCTGCCTGCCGGCAGCCGCCGCTAAAAGCTGGGCGGTGTGGAAATCCACAAAAAGCGGGCCGTGGTTTTGCCGGCATTTTTGATGCCGTGCGGCCCCGTGGGCAGAAAATAAAAGCTCTCGTCTTTCTTGGCGCGCACGACGCGCTCGCCGATCATGATCTTGATCGCGCCCGCAAGCACATAGCCGAATTCCTCGCCCTCGTGCGGGTCGTCTTCCTCCGTGGCGCCGCCGGGCCCCAGTTCCACCAGGATGGGCTCCATGACGTTCTTCTGCGCGCTGGGCACCAGCCACTTGATGCAGCCCTTCAGCCCCTCCGGATCGGCCTTGACATAGATATCGTCCTCCGTAAAGACCAGCTTTTCGTCCTTCGCCTCCGAAAAGAACGCGGGCAGATCCGTGCCGAGGCATTCCAGCATGTCCATAAGCGAGGCGATGGAAGGCGATGTCAGGTCGCGCTCCACCTGCGAAATGAACCCTTTGGACAATTCGCACCGGTTGGCAAGCTCTTCCTGCGTAAGGCCGCGCTGCAACCGCAACCGCTTAATCTTCGCTCCGATTTCCATTTGTGCGCCTCCTTGCGGGATTTCGCGTTTTGCGTTTACAAACACTAAACCGCGAAACCGACAATATTAAACCACGCAATCGCCCGCTTGTCAACGGTGTTTTCCCGTTAAATTTCCGGATATTTCGTGAACTTTTGGGCAAATCTCCCGGCGGGCGGCTTTCCGCCTTTCTTCCCGCGCCCACCGGCCAAAGGATTTTGGGTATGATATTTTGCGCCTGCCTGTTTAGTATCAGGAAACCGGCGGCCCGCTCGCGCAAAAAAGCCGGGCGCGCATTTTCCCGGCGGCCGCGATTATACTAAGTCCTACAGGCCAAACCGCAAAAGAAAGGGTTGTCGTTTGCATGTGTACGCTTTCCATCGAGCGCCTCGTAATCCCCAGCGCCTCTCTGGGGCGGGAAAATCCCCTGCCGGACCTCAGGGCCAGCCAGGCCGCGCCCATCCCATTAGACGCGCAAACCATTGCGCCGGAAGACGCCCAGTACATGGGCCATGGCCGCGCGAATGGCATTTTGCCCTACACGATTTTGGACAACTATGGCCGCGAAAAAAAGCCGCGCGCCTGGAAAGCCGCCATATTGGAAAACGGCGCTTTGCGGGCCACCTTCCTGCCGGAACTGGGCGGGCGGCTATGGTCGCTTGTGGACAAAAAAACGGGCCGCGAGCTCCTGTTCCGCAACCCGGTGTTTCAGCCCTTAAACCTCGCGCCGCGCAACGCCTGGATTGCCGGCGGCGCCGAATGGAACCCGTGCGGCACTGGGCATACGCCTTTTGCGGTTTCCCCGCTCTATGCGCAGGCCGTGCAGGCGGAAGGCGGCGCCATCCTGCGCATGTACCAATATGAACGCGCGCGCCAGCTGGTGTACCGGGTGGAAGCCACGCTATCCGGCGGCTGGCTGTATGTGCGCGTGAAAACCGGCAGCGCCCGCGACCGGGATGCGGCGGTGTACGGGTGGAGCAACATCGCCGTGGACGGGGGCGAAGGCGTGCGCGTCCTCGTGCCGGCGGACCGCGCCTTGCGCCATGGCCATGGCGGCGCGCTGGCCGGGATCCCCTATCCGCATTCCAATGGCCGGGACGCGAGCCGCCCCACACAGATCCCCCAACCCATGGCTTTCTCCTTCGACATTCCCCAGGGCCGCCGCCCCTGGATCGCCGCGCTGGGAAAGGATGGCTACGGCCTGGTTGAAACCTCCACGCCGGAATTGATGGGGCGCGGGCTCTTCGCGTGGGGCACGGGCGCGCTCGGCCGCCGCTGGCAGGAATTTCCGGCGGATGCGGACAGCGCGTATCTCGAAATCCAGTGCGGCCCCGCGCGCACGCAGCCGGAGCGCCTGCCCCTCGCCGTGGGCGCAGGCGCCGAATGGATCGAAGCCTATGGCCCCCTGCAGGCGGACGCGGCCACCGTGCAGGGCGAAGACTGGGCCGCGGCAAACCGCTGCGTGGAAGCGGCGCTCGACGCGCTGATAAGCCCCCAAATGCTGGAAAGCATGCGGGAGCGCTTCCGCCGCGCCGAGAGCGAGCGCGGCGCATTCGTGCACAATGCGGATGGCTGGGCGCACCTGGAACAGCTGCTCGGCGGGTTCGACGCGCACGGCCTGCGCTTTCCCGCATCCCGCATGGGATCGGCGGAACGCGAATGGAAAGCGCTCCTCACGACCGGCGCGCTGCCCTGTCCCGATCCGCTCGCTTCGCCGCGGGGCTATCAGGTTTCCGGCGCGTGGATGGCGCTTTTGCAAAAGTCCATCGGCAACGGAAACGGGCATTGGTACGCCTGGTACCACCTGGGCGTGATGCTGGCGTATCGCAACCGGCGCGAGGAAGCGCGCCGCGCTTTCGAAGCCTCGCTCCAGCAGGCGAAATCGCCGTGGGCGCTGCGTTGCCTGGCCGTGCTGGACGAAATGGCCGGCGATGCGCAGGCCGCCGCGGACCGCATGCTGGAAGCGGCCGCCCTGCGCGCGCAGCGCAACCTGGCCATCGAGGCGCTGGAAGCGCTCGTCGCGGCCGGGCGGTACGAACAGGCGGAAGGCCTCGCCGCACGGTTGCCCACCGGCATCCGGCGCCTGCCCCGCGTGAAAGCGCTCCGCGCGGCTGCCCGTTTTCGCCCTTCGCCCGCCGCCAAACGTCAAAAATTTCGAATTGGGGATTGACCTATAAGAAATCATTTGATATACTATAGGTAAATTCTTATGGGGCGGGGGATTTTTATGCCGCAAAAGCCATTCGCGACTTTTGGCTCCCTGATGGCGGACGCGCTGGAAAAGCGCGGCCTGTCCTATGCGCAGGTGGCCCGCGTCCTTGGGCATAAGAGCAAGACGACGCTGCACAGAATCCTCAACGACGATTGCACCCCCGCTACGGCGGAGCGGTTCTACCGCGCGTTTCTGGAATCCGGCCTGTGCGAGCTGGAAGCGGGCGAGCGGCAGGCGCTGGAAGAAGCCCTGGAAATTTTCCTCCTGGGGCGAAAGCAATTTGAGGAAAACCAGGCGATGTGGCGCATTTTTTCCCGGCCGGATGAGGCGGAGGAAGACGTCGCGCTGTGCGTGGCGGGCAAAGCGCCCGGCGCGCAGACGACGCTCAAAGCGCTGCTGGAAGAATGCTTTCGGGCGGATGAAGCGCATCTGTTGGTGCTCAACGCCTGCCAGACGCCCCTGTTCCCCCTGCTGGGGAAACTGTTGAGGGAAAACAGGAGCGCCAAGCTGCACATCGACCATTTGCTGTTTGTGGATGGCGACGCCGCGCGCACGGCCCAATCCATGCGCGCGCTCATGCAGCTGATGTGCGACGCGCGCCTGAACAGCTGCTCTTCCTGCGGCTGCCAGCCGCCGCTCGGGCACGCCGGCCCCATGCGCGACGACTGGTTGATCGCCCGGCTCACGCGCGGCGCGGCGGTGTGGGAATGGCAGGTCGCGCTCTCGCCCGGCGGCGGATACGCGCTGCCCGCCGGAAGAGAAGCGGGATTGTTCGATTTCTGGCGCGATATCCTCCGGGAGCAGGCGCCCCATGTTCAGCCCATTCGCAGGGCGCGCGTCATTTCCCCCACGGAGGCGGATTTCTTCTCGCTGATGGAGCACTTTGTGGAAATGGAGCGGAATCAGGCGCTTTATGTGGCCAAAGGCGGCGTGTTCATCAACCTGGTGCCGCCGGATATCCTGTGCGCGGCCTATATGGGCGGGGCGCACGAGGGCGAAGCAACGATAAGCCCCGCCGCGCTGGAAGCGGCCGCCGCGAAGCTGTGGGAAATGCAGGCATCGCGCTATGAAAACCGGCGCAAAAAATACCGCAGCACCTATTACATTAGCACGCGCGCGGAGCTGCGCGATTTTGCGCGCACGGGCGCGCACCCCATGGAATTTCCCTTTTTGCGGCCCTATACGCTAAAAGAGCGGCGAAACATTCTGCAATCCATTCTCGACGAAATGCTCGACAATCCCTATTTTGATTTCTGCCTGCTGCGCGACGACGCCGCGCAAAGCCGGATGCAAATGTGCTTTCTGGAAGACGGCGGCGTGTTCTTCATCGCGCCCTGTTCCAGCGCGGGCAAATATGTGGAAGCCGTCATCCTGCAACGGGAATTCAACCACCAGTTGCGCCATTTTTTCCGGCGCGAGCTGCTGGGGCGGCAGGCCATCCCGCCGGAGGAAACGCGCGGGTTTCTGGCGCGCCTCATCCGGGAAATGGACAATGCGGTTGCGCTGGAAAGCGTGCGGCGGCCCGAAGAACCCTCCTGAGCCGCCGCACGCATATTTTATTCAAAGAGCATGTGTTCCACAAACGCGTCCTGAAAATCCTCCAATTCGGAAAGCTCAATGTAGCGCGCGCGCGCCGCGATGGCCTGCGCGCGCTCCCGCGCCGCGCGCGAAAGCAGCATCTCCACCGCGCCCATGCCGGCCGCGTTGCCAATGGGCACGATTTTGCCGGCCAGGCTTTCCGGCAGCAGGCCGATGGCGAGCGCGCTGGCGGGATCGATGGCGCTGCCAAAGCCGCCCGTGAGATAGCACTCGTCGATTTCCGCAACCCCCATCTCACGCATGAGCAGCTCAATGCCCGCGGCAATCGCGCCCTTGGCGAGCTGCACTTCCCGCACGTCCTGCTGCGTGAGATACACGCCGGGCGCGAAGGAAACCTCCTCCGCCAGGCGGCCCGTCTCGTCGATGCCGCCGCTGGCGAGCAATCCGGCAATGGCGTCGATCAGGCCGCTGCCGCACAGGCCGCGCGGCGCGCCATCCCCCACGACGGAAAGCTCCCATTGCCCATCTTCCAGGCGCCGGGCCCGGCGAATCGCGCCCGGCGCGCCGCCCATGCCGCACGCGATGTGCGCGCCCTCAAAGGCCGGGCCAGCCGCCGCCGCGCAGGCGCCAATTTCGCCGCCGTGCGCGAGCAGCATTTCCCCATTGGTGCCCACGTCGAGCAAAAGGCGCGTGGCGTTTCCCTGGTCCAATCCGGCAAACAGCGCCGCCGATACCGCGTCCGCCCCCACGAAGCCGGAGATCAGCGGGCCCACATACGCGCCGTCCTTTTCGATGGCCGCGCGGTATGCGGGCGTAAACGGCGCGCGGCCCAGGCCGTCCACCGGCATGCCGCACAAAAGCTGCATCATGGCGGGATTGCCCACCACCGTCCAGCGGCAGGCGCCGCCCGCCATCCCGCCCAGCGCCTCGCGGATGGGCGCGGTGAGGTCTTCGCCCCTGGCGGCGGACTGGATGCGGCTGATGACGTCCGCGCCAAAGCGCCGCTGCGGGTTCATGGCCGAATCCGTGCCCAGCACGCGCCCCGTGGCCAGATCCACCCGGTACACCGCCAGGGTCGTGGTGCCCACATCTATGGCGCAGCCCACGCCGCTCTGGCCAGGATCCACAGCCATGGCCTTTTCCCGCGCGCGCAGCAGCACTTCTCCGCTGTCGCGCTCAAATTCCACTTCCACCTCGCCCAGCGCGCGCGCCTGGCAGGCAAGGCGCACGCCTTCCGCCAGCGCCTGTTCGCCCAGCGCCGCCCTTTCCGCCGCGGTCGGCTGGGAAAGCGCGCCGCGCGCCTTCACGCGGCATTTGCCGCAGCGGCCCTTTCCGCCGCAGGGCGCATTGATGCCGGGCAGCAGCGCGGTGAGCAATTCTCCATTTCCCTGTATGCGCATGTTCAAGCACCATCCATATTGTTAGGGTTGGGGCCATTATAGCACATTTTATCCCGCCTGCATAGACTGAAAATGCCATGATGCGCCGTTTTCGCGCCATGGCGATGAAGAAAAAATCGCGGCGCGCCCGCGCAATCCACCCGCTTTTTGCGCGGACGCGCTTTTCAGGGAGGAACCCCCATGAATATACAGCCCCATGCCTGCGCGCTGCTGGCGGATTTTTCCCGCCTGCCCAAAGGCGAAGCGCTGCCCTGTATCGCGTGGCTGGATCTGGCGGAAAGCCGCCTGGCGCCCGGCGCGCTACAACGGCAAAAATTTGTGTATCACATCGCGCCCACGGACCGGCGGGAAGCGCTGGATACCGCGCGCTTTGCCCTGCGCACATGCGCGGGCATTCCCTTTGACGCCTACAAAAACCTCCGCGCGCGCGCCGACGGCCGCCCGCTTAAGCAGGACGCGATCCGCCCCCTGGAGGAAGGGGGCATCCTGGTGGATTGGCCGCTGGGCGCGGTATCCGCCGCCCTGTCGCTGGAATTTTCGCTGGAAGAAGCGCGCCCCATCGGCCGGGCGGAGGCCTTTTTCCCCGGCCGCACGCCCGCCCTTGCCCTGAGCGGCCCGGTTTGCCCCGAGCGCGCGGCAGGCCAGTACCCGCTGGAAATCACGCTCCCCTTTGAAAAAAACGCGCCCGGCCGCGTGGGCCAGCCCGCCATATGGTGCCTTGGCGCGCCCGAAGTGCAGGACGGCGGGGATGGGCGCTTTATGATCCGCCAGCGGCTGCTGCTCGATTTGCCCGCCGCCCATGGCGCGAAACCGAGCATGGGCACGCCGCAGATTAACCAATCCATAACTTGACAACGCGCGGCATTCGTGCTATCATCACGTTACCACATTAAAGTACAAATCGGAGGAAATGATGATGAAAAAGCTGTTTGCCCTGGCGCTGGTTCTCATGCTGATCGCGCCCGCCGCCCTGGCGGAAGACGCCGCCGAAGCCGCGGATACGAGCCTGGACTATATCCTGGAAAAGGGCACCCTGATCCTCGGGCTGGACGCCAGCTTCCCGCCGATGGGCTTCACGAACGACGATGGCGAAGTGACCGGCTTTGATATCGATCTCGCCCGCGAAGTTTGCAACCGCCTGGGCGTGGAGCTGATCGCGCAGCCGATCGACTGGGCCGCCAAGGACATGGAGCTGAGCAACAAGAACATCGACTGCATCTGGAACGGCATGTCGATCACCGATGAGCGCATCGAAACCATGAACATGACCCCGGCGTACCTCAACAACGAAATCGTCATGGTCGTGAAGGGCGACACCTTCAAAACCAAGGCCGATTTTGAGGGCGCGGTCATCGGCGTGCAGGGCGGCAGCTACGCGGAAGAAGTGCTGGCGGCGGACGAGGCGCTGGGCGGCATCGTGGGCGAAACGCTGGTGTTCGACGAATACCTCACCGCGCTGATGGATCTGCAGGCCGGCAACCTGGATGGCGTGCTGATCGACCTGGTGGTGGCCAATTACCGCCTGGAAGGCCTGCAGGACGATTCCCTGGTGGTCGTGCGCGGCCTGGGCGACGATATGGAAGACAACATCTACATGGATCTGTATGGCATCGGCTTCCGCAAGGGCGACGACGCGCTTTCCGAGGCCGTGTGGAACACCCTGCTTGAGATGAAGGAAGACGGCACGCTGGCCGAAATCAGCACCACCTGGTTCGGCTCCGACATCACGGTTGTGGAATAACGAACGATAGCGAAAGGCGCCGGGCCACCGCACATGCGCGGCGGCCCGGCTGTTTGGTATAAGATGGCAATCAAGTATTTTAACGATCCGGAGCGGATGGGAAAGCTGCTGGAAATCCTGCTGGAAGGCGCGCTGACTTCCGTGCAGATCTTCGCGCTCACGCTGCTGTTTTCCATCCCGCTGGGCATGCTGGTGGCCGTGGGGCGCATGTCCAGGCGCTGGTACATCTCAAAGCCCCTTTCCCTGTACATCTACATCATGCGCGGCACGCCGCTGATGCTGCAGGTGATGTTCATCTACTTCCTGCTCCCGCACATCCTGCCCTTCCGCATCGACCGGTTCTGGGCGGCGATTCTGGCGTTCGTCATCAACTACGCGGCCTATTTTGCCGAAATCTTCCGCGGCGGCATCAGCTCCATTCCCGTGGGGCAGCGCGAAGCGGCGCAAACGCTGGGCCTGAGCCGCGCGCAGACCTTTTTCTCCGTGCTGCTGCCGCAAACGGCCAAGCGCGTGCTCCTGCCCGTCACCAACGAGGTGATCACCCTGGTGAAGGACACCGCGCTGGCCAGCACCATCGCCGTGGCCGACCTGATGAGCCAGGCGGAGCGGCAGGTATCCAATTCCAGCTCGATCGAGCCGTACATCGTCGCTATGCTGATCTATCTGGTGATCAACGGCGTGGTGGAGCAGCTGTGCAAGCTCGCCGAGCGCAAATTCAATTACTATCAGTGAGGATAAGGCTATGGCTATGCTGACCGCGAAGGGAATCCGCAAGCGCTTTGGCGCCACCGAAGTGCTCCGGGGCGTATCGCTCTCCATGGAAAAGGGCGAAGTCGTGGCGATCATCGGGCCGTCCGGCTCGGGAAAGAGCACGTTTTTGCGCTGCCTGAACCACCTGGAAACCGTGGACGCGGGCGAAATCCAGCTCGATGGCGAGTGGATCTGCCGCGAGGAAAACGGCCGGGAAAAATACGCGCCCGAGCGAGAATTGCAAAAGCTCACCATGCGCATGGGCATGGTGTATCAGTCGTTCAACCTGTTTCCGCACCTTTCGGTGCTGCGCAACCTGACCCTGGCGCCCATGAAGGTGCGCCATGCGGCGCGGGAGCAGGCCGAGGCGCGCGCCATGGAACTTTTGCAGCGGGTGGGGCTTGGCGATAAGGCGCAGCAGTATCCCTATCAGCTTTCCGGCGGGCAGGCGCAGCGCGTGGCCATCGCGCGGGCGCTGTGCATGGAGCCGGAAATCCTCTGCTTCGATGAGCCGACCAGCGCGCTCGACCCGCAGCTTACGCAGGAGGTGCTCGCCGTGATGCGCGATCTGGCCGCGGAGCACATGACCATGCTCGTGGTTACGCACGAGATGGGCTTTGCAAGGAGCGTGTCCGGCCGCGTGCTGTTCATGGAGAACGGCGTGGTGGCCGAAGAAGGCGCGCCGGAAGCCGTGTTTGCCAGCGAGCGCGTGCGGCGCTTCGCCGGCGGAGAGGCATAAACGGGCGCGACGCGCCTGGTGGACGGGGGAGCAAGCTCCCCCGCCACTGCCACCCCCTCCAGTTTCCGCTAAAATCCTACGGATTTCCGGGCGCGGAAACTGCAAAGAAACGATTTTTGCTCTGGAAAATGGGATTTTCCGCCGCAAAAATCGCCCCGTCCCCGCCGTACACGCCGCCGGGGACGATTAAAGCGCGAAAGGGCTTCGGTTCCACAATTCGCAATAGTCGTCTTGCATCTTCGCACCGTGCTCGCCTTCGGCGGCCCGGTGTTCCGCCCCTGCGGACTCCGCTTTGCCCTGTGTCCTCGGGGCTCCAGCCGCTTCGCGGCCTTCGATTGCGCGCTGCGCTACCGCTTGCAAG
>DVJN01000186.1 GCA_018716755.1 Candidatus Alectryocaccomicrobium excrementavium | reverse complement strand
ACGAATGAAGAGGTGAGTTTTGCGTACCGCGTCGCGATACCGCGCCAGCGTTTCAGGTGGAGAAACGCATTTTCTACGAGATGGCGAAGTTTATAGAGATACCGGTCGTAATCACGCTGCTCTTTTCGGTTCTTTCGAGGAGGAATCACTACGTTCGTCCCCGCCCTCAACGCTTTTTCGATGACCCTGCGACTGTCATAGCCTCGATCTGCCAGCAAATACTCGGCCGAAACTCCGTCGATCAGGGCACAAGCCTGTGTACAATCAGCAATGGTACCTGCTGTGACAAAAAATCGGATCGGCATACCATGCGCATCCACGGCCAAATGTATTTTGGTGTTGAGCCCCCTTTTGTGCGTGCCATGTCCTGATTTCCACCAGGCGCGCCGCTCGCGTGGGGATGTACTTTGATATGACTGGCATCGATCATCAGCCACTCGAAATCAGGCTCCTGTATCACCGCTTCCAGCATTTTTTCCCAGATGCCCTTGTCTCTCCAGCGACAGAAACGCCGCTGGACAGTATTCCACTTACCATATTCCGGCGGCAGGTCTCTCCATGGTGCTCCCGTTCTCAAAATCCAGAACACGCCATTCAGAAATTGACGGGTATCCTTTGCGTTCCCTCCCCACGTTCCCTTGTTTCCTATTGTGTACGGCTTGAGAATTTCCCACATCGCATCGGACATATCGTGCCGTCGATAGCTGTTCTCCATGAAGAAACACCCCTGTGCGTTTTTCTTCATTATACCACAAAACGACACTTTTGTCGACAGTGTCTAGTGCCTTTCCCGGAATTGCAAGAGGATTTCCGAAGTTTTCGCGCAGGGGTAAAATCATTGCTATTGAAAAAGATTCCAACACGTGTTTTAATGTTAATAGTTCATGATGAAAGGGGTTGCTCCAATGCACGCACCGATCCGCTTGAAAAGCTCCCGCGGAACGCTTAAGAGAATCGCGCAATCCTGGCAACTATACGTTCTCATTCTCCCGGCGATTGTGTATATCTTTCTATTCAATTACGAACCCATGTATGGCGTGCAGATCGCTTTCCGGGATTTCCGCATCAACCGCGGGATCACCGGCAGCCCCTGGGCCGGTCTCAAGCATTTTGCCCGTTTTGTGCAATATCCAGATTTTTGGAATATCATGCGCAACACGGCGGTGATCTCCCTCTATTCGTTTGCTACCTTCCCCATCTCCATCCTGTTCGCGCTCTTTCTCAATGAGCTCACCAGCGAGCGCTACAAAAAAACGGTGCAGATGATTACGTACATGCCGCATTTCATCTCCATGGTAGTCATCTGCGAAATGATTGACATCTTCTTTGGCCGCAGCGATGGCTTTGTGAACAACATTCTGGAATTGCTGGGCCATGAACGAGTCGCCTTCCTGGAATCCGGCCGGTATTTCGCCTCCGTTTACGTATGGTCGGATGTGTGGCAGGAAATGGGCTGGGGCGCCATCATCTATATTGCCGCTCTGGCGAACGTATCCCCGGAACTGATCGAGGCGGCGCGCATTGATGGAGCCAATCGCGTGCAGATCATCTGGCACGTGAATATCCCCACAATCCTGCCCACCGTGATCATCATGCTGATCCTGCGCTGTGGCGGCATTCTGGCCGTGGGTTTTGAAAAAACGTATCTGTTACAAAACCCGTTGAACCTGGACACTTCCCAGGTCATCGCCACTTACACCTATAAAATTGGCCTACTCAACGCGGAATACAGCTATTCGGCGGCAGTCGGCTTGTTCAACACGATCATCAACGTCGGCTTTCTCTTGGCCGTAAACGCAATTGCCAAGCGCGTTTCGGAAGTCAGCATCTGGTAAGGGAGGGGAAAACATGAGCATCGGCAGACGCACCCGCTTCGATAAAGCTTTTGATGGATTCAACGTCGTCCTGATGGCGCTGATTATGCTGATCACCCTGTATCCGCTGTATTTCACCATCATCGCCTCGTTTTCCGATCCCTACGAAGTCGTGCGCGGCAATGTGTATCTGTTCCCGCGCGGCTTCAGCCTGGACGCTTACAAGAAGGTCTTTGAGGAAGAGCGCCTGTGGAACAGCTACCGCAATTCCATTTACTACACCACCACCGGCGTGGTCTTCAACCTGATTTTGACGATCCCCGCCGCGTATACGCTGAGCAAAAAGAAGCTGCCCCTGCGCAACATCATGGCCGTCTACTTTTTGATCCCCATGTATTTTTCAGGCGGATTGATCCCCACCTACCTGCAGGTGAAGGATTTGCAGCTTTTGAACAAGCCCTACACGCTCATCTTCCTGGGCGGCATCAGCATTTACAACGTCGTGGTCACGCGCGTATTTTTCGAAACCACGATTTCTGAGGAGCTTTATGAGAGTGCGCGCATCGACGGAGCCTGCGATTTCCGCATGTTCTTCTCCATCGCCCTGCCGCTTTCCGCGCCCATCCTGGCAGTGATGGCGCTGTATTACGCGGTGGGCCGCTGGAACGATTACTACACGGCGCTGATCTACGTTTCCACAGACAAATACCTGCCCCTGCAGATGATCCTGCGCAGCATCCTTACGGGATACGAGTCGGGGTTCGCCATCGATTCGGGTAGCACCCGTTACATGACCGCGGAAGAAGTGCAGGCCATGATGGAGGCGGCCTACATCGCGCAATCCATGAAATATTCGCTGATCTTCATCTCGTCCGTACCGCTGCTGGTCGCCTATCCCTTCTGCCAGAAGTATTTTGTGAAGGGCATGATGATCGGCTCGCTCAAGGGCTAAAGGGGAACCCCACCGGATGGTTCCGGTGCAAATAGATAGGAGGAATGGTTATGACCCGAAAACTCATCGCCCTAACCCTCGCGCTTATGCTCACGCTCAGCGCCTCCGCGCTTGCGTGGGACTACCACGACTTCTGCCAGTATCCGCTGGCCGACGGCGACGTTACGGTTTCCGTCATCACGCTGCGCAACGACGTCTCAGGCGCGGATGTGGAGGACATCTGGTTCTGGAAATGGATTTCCCAGGCCACGGGTATCAATTTTGAGGTGGAACAGGTGCTCAACAGCGCGCTGAACGAGCGGAAGAACCTGCTGTTCGCCTCGGGCGATCTGCCGGACCTGATCTATGGCTTTGGCCTGAGCACCATCGACCTGGTGAAATACGGCCAGACCGAAGGCATGCTGATGGACCTCAAGCCCTACATCACGCCGGAAATCATGCCCAACGCCTGTCAGTGGATGGAAGAATATCCCGACGCTTTCGCCCAGGCCACTACGCCCGATGGCGCCATCTATTCGCTGCCGTGGCTGTATGGCATCAAGTACATCTGGGGCGAATCCAGCCGCTTCTTCTACAATGAGGCAGTCATGAAGGAAATCGGCATTGAAGAAGTGCCGCAGACGCTGGATGGCTTTGTGGATCTGCTCTATGCCGTGAAGGAAGCGTATCCGGATACATATCCGCTCGGCGGCGGCTACAGCGTCACCAGCCCGATCTTTTATTTCCTGAATGCCCTGGGCTTCCTGGGCAATGCAGACAACAACGGCCTGGGCATCACCCTGCGCGAAGGCGAAGCCGTGCTGCCGGTGGGCGATCCCCTGTACAAGGAAATCCTCACCCTGTTCCGCCAGTTCTATGAGGATGGGATCATCTCCCCCGATTTCTTCACCCTGGACAGCACCCAGCTGAACGCCGCCGTGATGAACGAGGAAGTATTCGCCTATGTGGGCCCGCCATTTACCGTGAATTCCGACTACGAGTTCTGGAGCCGCTGGAACAGCGTGTACCCGCTCACCAGCGAATACAATTCCACGCAGCAATGGCTGCGCTACAACCCCGTCTCCGTCGGCAATGTCTGCATTTCCGCCACCTCCGAGCATGCGGAACTGCTCTGCCGCGTTTTCGATTTCCTGTATAGCGACGTGGGCACCATCATGTTCTGGTATGGCCCCATGAACGGCACGGAAGATACCCTGGGCATGACCGAGGGCTGGGCCATTGATGAGAACAACGGCGTCTACTGGCCGGAATGCAACGACGGCACGTATGAGAACTTCATGTACTACGCGTATCAGGTCGGCTGCGGCGTGAGCGGCGGCGGCGCGGGCAACCACACCTATTCGCTGGGCCAGAATGGTATTCCCGCGGATCTGGGCATGTACAACGTCATGCGCTATCTGTGGGGCAACGAGACCATCGCCGAGGATGGCTACGATCCCAAGTCGCCCAGCGAAGGCTTCCGCCTGCAAATGCAGAAGACCATTTCGCCCTATGAGGTGAACGGTTTCCCGGGCATCGTGTATTACGATGAGGATACTTCCTACCGCATGAACGAGCTGAGCGTGATGCTTAAGGACCGGATGGACGCGGAAGTGGCCAAATTCATCGTTGGCGAGCGGGATCTGGAAGAATTCGATTCCTTCGTCGAAGAGCTGGAAGCGCTCGGCCTGCGGGAATACGAAGAATATTTCCAGGACGCCTATGCCAGCTATCTGGAATCCGCCGCGTAACTTTCCTTCTAATCTGTGCCGCGGAGCCTTCTCGTGCTTCGCGGCCCTTTTTTGAATGACAGGAAAATGGAGGATTTTTCTGCCGTATGGAGAATAGTATCAATGCCGGGCGGCGCCAGGGCGCGCCGCATGCCATGGGCAATTGGGAGGAATCTATGAAAGCAAGCGCCGTTTGGACGCACGCGCCGGCCTCGTGGCCCGGCGAACTGTGGCGGGAATCGCTCCCTCTCGGGAACGGATGCACGGCCGCGCTGTTGTGCGGCAGCGCGGGGTGCGAGCATCTCTGGATCCAGCGTTTCGACCGCTGGGAGGGCGGCGAGGAAGGCGAACTGCCCGATGTGCACGATACGCTGGGCGAGGCGCGCGCGCTCATCGCGCAGGGGCAATGCGCGCGGGCGAACGGGCTGCTGGCTGGAGCCCTGGCCGCGCGGGGGTATGCGCCGCGCCTGGCCACCCCCATGGCCCCGCTGGAAATCCGTATCCGCATGGAAACAAGCGCGCCGTTTTCCCAGTACGCGCGCGGCGTCGATCTGGACACGGGCGAAGCCTTTGTGACCTTCACGCAGGGCGAGGCGCGCGTCGAGCGCCGCTGCTTTGTTTCCCGGGCGGAGGATCTCGTGCTCCTGCGCATGCGCGCGGAGGGCGGAACGCTTTCTGGCCGGATCGACCTGCCAGAAGGCGAAGAGCTGCGCATTCGCGTTTTTCTGCCCGCTGGCGGGCTTTTGCGCGCGGAAGGCGCCTGCTGCTGGTGCTTCGAAGCTGCGGAGGAGCTTTTGCTGGTGGCAAAATTTGGCGAAATTCCGCCGGAAGCGCCGCGATATGAGGAGCTCCTGGCCCAGCACATCCCCCTGCACCGCATGGCCATGGGCAACGCCCAGCTCACGCTTGGCAACGAAGGCCGCGCCACGGACGATTTGCTCGCGGAAGCGGCGCGCGATGCCGCACCCGTGGAGCTCGCGGAAAAGCTCTGGCGTTTTGGCCGCTATCTGTTTGCCTCTGGCACGGCGGAAGGCGGTTATCCCTTCGCGCTGTATGGCCTGTGGAACGGCGTGGCCCACGCGCCCTGGGCGCAAAATGTGGCCAACGAAAACGTGCAGATGATCTATTGGCACGCGCTCGCCGGCGGCTTTGAGGCGCTGCTACGCCCTCTCATCGACTATTACTATCGCAAAATGGATGCGTTTCGCGAAGCCGCACGCAAGCTGTTCGGCTGCCGTGGCATCTTCGTGAGCGTATACACCACGCCCGAAAACAGCCTGCCCGCGCCCAATGTGCCCGTGATCGTGAACTACACCGGTGCCGCTGGCTGGCTGTGCCGCCACTTTTACGCCTACTACCAGTACACGGGCGACCGCGCTCTCATGCAGGAAAAGATCTTACCCTTTATGCTGGAAACGGCTGCCTTCTATGAGGACTATCTTACGCGCGATGCGCGCGGCCGGATCCAGATCGTCCCTTCCGTTTCACCGGAAAACACGCCTGCCAATTTCATGCCCGCAGATTTTCAGGAGCATATGGGGCACCAAAACCCCGTAGTCTGGAATTCGACGATGGATTTCGCCATCGTGCGCGAGCTGCTCACGCACCTGGTTGAGGCAAGCCGCGATTTCGTCCTGGATGAGGCGCGCGTGGCCGCATGGCAGGGCATTTTGCGCGATATGCCGCCCTACATGGTGAACGAGGACGGCGCGCTGCGCGAATGGATGGATGCGGATCTGAAGGATTTCTACCTGCACCGGCACCTTTCGCACCTGTATCCCCTCTTCCCCGGCGATGAAATCCGCCCCAGCGATCCCCTCTTCGAGGCCTGCGCGCGCGCCGTTCAGCTGCGCAAGCTGGACGGGCTGAGCGGATGGTCGTTTTCGCACATGGCGGCCATTTACGCGCGCCTGGGCCAGGCCGAGGCCGCCATCGCCTGCCTGGACGGTCTCGCCAAGGGATGCCTGCTTTCCAACCTGTTCACGCTGCACAACGATTGGCGCGACATGGGCGTTACGCTGCGCATCTCCATGGCGCCCGTGCAGCTGGACGCGCTCATGGGCGCGGTAAACGCCATCCAGGAAATGCTGCTCTTTGCCGTGCCCGGCGAAATCCGCCTCCTGCCCGCGTGCCCGCTGCGCTTCGCGCAGGGCAGCGTGGAAAACTGGCGCGTGCCCGAGGGAATCATCTGCTTTGCCTGGAACCGCGCGGAAGGCTGGTTGCGCGCAAGTTTTACGGCGCGCACGGATTGTACGATCACCCTCCACCTCCCCGCCTGGACCGGCCTGGGCGCGCGAGAGATTTGCCTGCGCAGAAATGAAACCTGGAATCTGTAAAAGCGCGCTTACTTTATGCGCTATCCCAAGTCATAGGAGGAAAAGACTATGTCATACCAAGATGGCTGGGCGGCCCTGAATCTGGAAATGCCCGACCGCGTGCCCCGAACGGAATATTCCGTAGACGGATACCATTTTGCGCTGATGCGCCGCGTAACCGGCATTCCCGTTGCGGCGGACAGCCCCGCGCAGGAACGCCTTCGCGCCGCGCAGGCGTTCCGCAAGGCGTGGACCTTTGATTTCGCCTGGTCCACCCTGATTGCCAACCAGATTTACAAGGGTTTTTGCACCAACATGGGCCATGCGAGCTATGCCGCCGCCGGCAGTGACTATGACGACGCGCTGTACTGCCCATTTGAGGATCCGGAGGACGTGCTGGCCTTTGATCCCTGGGAGGCGTATGGGCCGATCGATCTGGCGGACATGGCGCGCCAGTTTGAGGAGCACTACCGCGCCAACGCCGCCACCTATCCGGATGAGGTGAACATGACCGGCATTTACACCACGCTGATGTCCGGCCTGATCGCCGTCTTTGGCTGGGACATGCTGCTGATGGCCTGCGGCATGGACGGGCAGGCGTTTGGCGAAATGGCCAACCGCTACGCGAGCTGGATGCAGCAATTCATGCAGGCGCTGGCCGAAGCGGACGTGCCCTGCGTGATGATCCATGACGACATCGTATGGACGAGCGGGCCGTTCATCCACCCGGACTGGTATCGCAAATACCTTTTCCCCAACTACAAAAAATACTTTGCGCCCATTCTGGAAAGCGGCAAAAAGCTGATCTACACCTCGGATGGGAATTACACGCAATTCATTGACGACATTGCCGCCACCGGCGTGAATGGATTCGTGCTGGAACCCTGCACAGACATGCGCTACATCGCCGAAAAATACGGCAAAACCCATGCTTTCATCGGCAATGCCGACACCCGCATCTTGCTTTCCGGCACGCCGGAGGAAATCCGCGCGGAAGTGAAGCGCTGCATGGATACCGGCAAGTCCTGCCCCGGCTTTTTCCTGGCCGTGGGCAACCACATCCCCGCCAACACGCCCGTGGAAAACTGCCTGATTTACGAGGAAGCCTACCGCGAAATGTGCCGGCGGCGGTAAGGCGACAAAAAAATGAGGCCCTCCAAGCATGCGCTCGGAGGGCCACTTTTTGCGATTGGGAAACCCTTACGCGAAATAGTTCACGGCGCTGGCGAACATGCCATTGTCCCGTGCGCCCGGCACATTGACATACAGGCCCACGCCGTTGCGCTCGGCGTGCGCCATGCGGCCAAACACCCTGCCATCCGGGGAAGAAATGCCTTCCACCGCGAAGGCGGAACCGTTGGGGTTGTGCGGCACGGCCATGGTGGGATTGCCATCTTCATCCACATATTGCGTGGCAATCTGCCCGCGCGCCGCCAGGGCGGCAAACTGCTCCGGCGAAACGATGAAGCGGCCCTCCCCGTGCGAAATCGGGGTGATGTGGACATCGCCTACTTCCGTGTGCGCCAGCCAGGGCGACAGGTTCGAGGCCACGCGCGTGCGCACGATGCGCGACTGGTGGCGGCCGATGATGTTGTACGTAAGCGTGGGCGCGTCCTCATCCGGCTCGCGAATCTCGCCATAGGGCACCAATCCCAGCTTTATGAGCGCCTGGAAGCCGTTGCACACGCCGCCGATCAGGCCGTCGCGCGCCAGCAAAGCGGCCACTCCCTGCGCCGCGCGCGGGCTGCGCAAAAACGCGGTGATGAACTTGGCGGAGCCATCCGGCTCGTCGCCGCCGGAAAAACCGCCGGGCAGGAACAGGATCTGCGCGTTTTCGATGCTGCGGGCAAATTGCTCCACGGATTCGGCAACCGCCTGCGCGCTCAGGTTGCGCACCACGAGGATTTCCGCCTGCGCGCCTACGCGTTCAAACGCGCGCGCGGTATCGTATTCGCAGTTGGTGCCCGGGAACGCCGGGATCAGCACGCGCGGCTTCGCCACTTTTGCCGCGGGCTGCGCGCGGCGCTCCGCCCGGTAGGAAACGGCCGGCGGCGCTTCGCCCGCCGGGGGCAGGTTGCAGGCGTACACGCTTTCCAGCTTGTTTTCATACAGCGCCTCCAGATCGTCCATGGAAAGGCCGCCGATGGCGTATTCCGCCGTGGTTTCGCCCAAAAGCTCGCCGATGTTGCCTGCCTCAGGCGAGAGCTCCACCACAAACGCGCCGGGCATGGGCTGGAACCATTCTTCTTTTTCTTCCCGGAAAGCAAAGCCGATGCGGTTGCCAAGGCCCATCTTGAACACAGCCTCGGCCACGCCGCCCAGCCCTACGGCCCAGGCGGAAACGATGTGCCCCGCGCGGATTTCCCGGGTTACGAGATCGAACCGCGCGGCATTCTCCCCGCCGCGCACCAGCGCCACGCGCGCGCCGGGCCGCTTGAATTCGGGCGAAATCACATCGCCATCCTGGCACACGCTCACGGCGAAGGAAACCAGCGTGGGCGGCACGTCGATCTGCTCAAAAGAACCGCTCATGGAATCCTTGCCGCCAATGGCCGCGATGCCCAGCTCCAGCTGCGCGTCCAGCGCGCCCAGCAGCGCGCCCAGCGGCAGGCCCCAGCGCTCCGGCACGCCGCGCGTGCGCGGGAAATATTCCTGGAACGTCAAATGCGCGTTCCGCCAGCCCGCGCCGCTGGCCACCAGCCGGGCCACGGACTCGATCACCGCCGCGTAAGCGCCGTGATACGGGCTTTCTTCCGCCAGGAAGGGATTGAAGCCATACGCCATGGCGGAACAGGTGCGCGTGCTGCCGTGCAGCAGCGGGATCCGCGCGGCCATGGCCTGCGCGGGCGTCTTTTGCCGCGCTCCGCCAAAGGGCATAAGCACCGTGCCCGCGCCAATGGTGGAATCAAAGCGTTCCGCCAGCCCGCGCCTCGAGCACACGTTGAGATCGCTCACCAGCGCGCGCCAGTCCGCCGCGCGGCGCTCGCCCGGCCTGGGCGCGCGCACGTGCGCGTCCGCCTGCCGGGACGCGCCATTGGAATTGAGGAAATCGCGCGAAAGGTTCACGATTTCCCTGCCGCGCCAGCGCATGATGAGGCGCTTTTCCGCCGTCACCGTGGCAACCGGCGTGGCCTCCAGATTTTCGCCATCCGCCAGGGCGATAAAGGCCTCCACGTCTTCGGGCGCGAGCACCACGGCCATGCGCTCCTGCGATTCGCTGATGGCCAGCTCCGTGCCGTCCAGCCCCTCATATTTTTTGGGCACCTTATCCAGATCGATGGTCAAGCCGTCTGCCAGCTCGCCAATGGCCACGGAAACGCCGCCCGCGCCAAAATCGTTGCAGCGCTTGATTTTGCGCGTGGCCTCGGGATTGCGGAACAGGCGCTGCAATTTGCGTTCCTCGGGCGCGTTGCCCTTTTGCACTTCCGCGCCGCAGGTGGTGAGCGAGGACATATCGTGCGATTTGGAGGAACCCGTCGCGCCGCCGCAACCGTCGCGCCCCGTGCGGCCGCCCAAGAGCACGACCACGTCCCCGGGCGCGGGCGTTTCGCGCCGCACGTTTTCCGCCGGAGCCGCCGCGATCACCGCGCCGATTTCCATGTGCTTGGCCGCATAGCCGTCGTGATAAATCTCGTCCACGATGCCCGTCGCCAGGCCGATCTGGTTGCCATAGGAACTGTAGCCCGCCGCCGCCGTGGAAACCAGCTTTTTCTGCGGCAGCTTGCCGGGCAACGTTTGCGAAACCGGGCGCAACGGATCCGCCGCGCCGGTCACGCGCATGGCCTGGTACACATAGCCGCGGCCGGAAAGGGGGTCGCGAATCGCGCCGCCGATACAGGTGGCCGCGCCGCCGAACGGCTCGATTTCCGTGGGATGGTTGTGCGTCTCGTTTTTAAACAGCAACAGCCACTTTTGCGTTTCGCCATCCACGTCCACATCGATCTTCACGGTGCAGGCGTTGATTTCCTCGGATTCATCAAGGTCGGTGAGCTTGCCCGTCTTTTTGAGATATTTGGCGCCAATGGTCGCCACATCCATCAGCGTAACGGGCTTGCGCACGCCCATCGCCGCGCGCATGGCCTGATAACGCTCAAAGGAAGCCTGCGCATCCGCGTCGTCAAAGGAAACGTGCGCAAGCTCCGTCAAAAACGTGGTGTGCCGGCAGTGATCCGACCAATAGGTATCGATCATGCGCAGCTCCGTGAGCGTGGGATCGCGCTGTTCCGAGCGGAAATAGGCCTGGCAGAATTCGATGTCGTTCTCATCCATGGCCAGCGCGTATTCCCCCACCAATGCGTGCAGCGCCTGCTCGTCCAGGTGGATAAAGCCCTCCAGCGTGCGGATGTCCGCCGGGGGCGCGAGCGGGTCGAGGAGCGTTTCCGGCAAATCGAGCAAAGCTTCCCGGCTCTCCACCGGGTTGATCACATGGCGCTTGATGGCCGCCAATTCATCGGCCGTGAGATCGCCATAGAGCACATACAGCCGCGCGGTTTTCACCACCGGCCGCTCGCACTGGAAGGCCAGCTGCATGCACTGCGCGGCGCTGTCCGCGCGCTGGTCGTACTGGCCGGGCAGATATTCCACAGCGAACACAAAATTCCCGTCGCGCGGGTAATCCGCCGTGGCGTTGTCGAGCTGCGCCTCGGAAAAAATGGTGCGCACCGAGCGGTCGAACAGATCCTTCTGCGCGCCCTCCACATCGTAGCGGTTGAGCAGGCGCAGGCCTTTCAGGGATTCAATGCGCAAAAACGAGCGGATATCCTTCAAAAGCGCATCGGCTTCCAGCGCGAAGCCGGGCTTTTTTTCGACGTATACGCGATACACCATGGGCTTATCCCTCCTTTGCCCGCAGCGCGCGCTGGCCGATGTCCGAGCGCATGTACGCGCCCTCGAACGTTATGCCGCGCGCGGCCGCGTAAGCCTTTTCAATGGCCGCCTCGAGCGTATCCCCCACCGCGGTAGCGCCGATCACGCGGCCGCCGCTGGTGACGAGCGCGCCATCCGGCCGGCGGGCCGTACCGCTATGGTAGTAGATCGCGCCTGCGCTGGGGACAATGGAAATCGCCTTGCCCTTTTCATAATGCGCGGGATAGCCGCCGGACACGACCATTACGCAGCAGGCGCATTCCTGTGAAAACTCCACCGGCACTTCCGCCAGCCGTTCTTCCTCCACGGCCTGGAAGATGGTAAGCAGATCCGTCTTTAAGAGCGGCAGTACCACCTGCGCTTCCGGGTCGCCAAAGCGGCAGTTGTATTCGATCACCTTGGGGCCGTCCGCCGTGAGCATCAGGCCGAAATACAGGCAACCCTTGAACGTGCGCCCTTCCGCGTTCATGGCGCGGATGGTGGGCAGGAAAATCTCTTCCATGCAGCGCTTAGCAATGGCGGGCGTGTAATAGGGGTTGGGCGCGATGGTGCCCATGCCGCCGGTGTTGAGGCCCTGATCCCCGTCCAACGCGCGCTTGTGATCCATGGAGGAAACCATGGGAACCACGGTTTTTCCATCGGTGAAGGCCAGCACGGAAACTTCCGGCCCCGTCAAAAATTCTTCGATGACCACGCGGCTGCCGCTGGCGCCAAAAATCTTTTCCTCCATAATGGAGGCGATGGCCGCGCGCGCCGCCGCAATATCCTCGCAAATGAGCACGCCCTTGCCCAGGGCCAGCCCATCCGCCTTGACGACGGCGGGATAGGGGCAGGTCTCCAGATAGGCCAACGCTTCGGCGCTGGAGGTGAATACCTGGTACCGCGCCGTAGGAATGCCATATTTGCGCATCAGGTCCTTGGCGAAAACCTTGCTGCCTTCGATCGCCGCCGCCTTCGCACTGGGACCAAAGCAGGGGATGCCCAACCCGCGCAGGCGGTCGGCCAGGCCCAGAACCAGCGGATCATCGGGCGCGATGACGGCGAAATCCACCGGGTTTTCCCGCGCGAAAGCGGCAATGCCGTCCAGATCCGTGGCGGCAATGCCGGTGCACACCGCGTCCTGCGCGATGCCGCCATTGCCGGGAAGCGCGTAAATGGTTTCCACCCGCTCATTTTCCCGCAGCTTTTTGATGATCGCGTGTTCGCGGCCGCCGCCGCCCACAACGAGTATGTTCATTCCCTTTTCTCCTCCCGCTTTAGTGATGGAACAGGCGAACGCCCGTGAACGCCATGGCGATGCCGTATTTATCGCACGCGGCGATTACGTTGTCATCGCGAATGGAACCGCCCGGCTGCGCGATATAGGCCACGCCGCTCTTGTGCGCGCGCTCCACGTTATCGCCAAAGGGGAAGAAAGCATCGCTGCCCAGCGCCACATTCTTCAGGCCCTTGAGCCATTCGCGCTTTTCCTGTGCGGTGAGCGGCTCAGGCCGCACCGCGAAATACTGCTGCCACACATCGTCGCCCAGCACGTCTTCCCACTCCTTGGAAATGTAGACGTCGATGGTGTTATCGCGGTCAGGCCGGCCCATGCCCTCGCGGAACTTGAGCGCCATGACCTTGGGATGCTGCCGCAGATACCAGCGGTCGGCCTTATCGCCCGCCAGGCGCGTGCAGTGGATGCGCGACTGCTGGCCCGCGCCCACGCCGATAGTCTGGCCGCCCAACGCGTAGCACACGGAATTCGATTGCGTGTATTTGAGCGCAATCAGCGCGATCAGCAAATCGCGCATGGCGCTGTCGGGAATCTCTTTGTTGGCCGTGGGCCGGTTTTCCAGCATGGAGGCTTGCAACTGGATATCGTTGTGCCCCTGCTCGAAGGTGACGCCATAGCACATCTTGCGCTCCAGCGCAGCGGGCCGGTAGGCGGGATCAATCTCCACCACGTTGTAAGCGCCCTTGCGCTTGTTTTTGAGGATTTCCAGCGCTTCCGGTTCGTAGCCGGGCGCGATGATCCCATCCGATACCTCGCGGGCGATCAGCTTGGCCGTGGGCACATCACAGGGGTCGCTCAGGGCGATATAATCGCCGAAGGAAGACATGCGGTCTGCGCCGCGCGCGCGTGCATACGCGCAGGCGAGCGGAGAAAGCACGTCGCTCTTTGGCACAAAATAGATCTTGCGCAGCGTTTCATCCAGTTCCACGCCGACCGCCGCGCCCGCGGGGCTCACGTGCTTGAACGAGGCGGCGGCGGGCAGGCCCGTGGCCGCTTTCAGCTCGCTCACGAGCTGGTAGCCGTTGAGCGCGTCCAGAAAATTGATATACCCCGGCCGGCCCGAAAGCACCTTCACCGGCAATTCGCCCTCTTCCATAAAGATGCGGGCGGGCTTCTGGTTGGGATTGCAGCCGTATTTCAGCGCAAGTTCCTTCATCGGGCCGCGGCCTCCTTTCGCTTGTTGAAGATGCGGGTTTCCCCGCCCACGCGCACGAACAGCGCGACCTTGTTATCCGCATCGAGCGCGTCCCAGATGCCCTGGCCGATTTCTTCCGCGCCGCCAGCGAGCGAAACGGATTCCGGCTCGCCCACAAACGGCGGAATGGGGTTGCCATCGCCCTGGTAGGTGTGCAGATAGTGCCCCACGCCCCAAACCGGCGCGTACTCAAAGAAGAAGCGCTGGCAGGTTTCGCCTTCCCGCTTGAGGATGCTCATCTTGTGCGCGCCATTGCCCTTCATCAGGCAGCTGATGCGGGGCGTGTAGTTGGGCGCGTCCGGCTCGTATTCGCGGGTGCGCAGCGCATCCTCAAACGTGCCGCCCGTGGCCAGGAAATCGTAAATCGTGTCCGTCTGGTCGCCGTTGGTGACGATGGTGCGGTCGCCAAACGTGCGCACGGCGGAATAGATGATCAGCGAAGGATCGACCACCGCCGATGGATCCGCCGCCTGCGTGCGCAGACCCTCGCCCTCAGCCACGAAAACGCGGTTGCGGCTGTTCTCGCTGCGCCCCATGATGAAATAGGCCAGCACCTTTTCGCCCCGCTCATTCATGCCGGCCACGATGCCGCGGCCAGGATAGCTGACCGCGCC
>DVJN01000027.1 GCA_018716755.1 Candidatus Alectryocaccomicrobium excrementavium | reverse complement strand
GAAGGCCGCGCGCTGTGCGCGAAACAGGCCGAAGTAAGCCCAATGAAGCAGGGAGTGCCACAAGCGAGCTTGTGAGCGCAGTGGAACGACCATGCTGAATTGAGGAACAGTGCGAAGACAAGCGGCCGGGTGATCCTCGTTGACAAACCAAAGGTTTGTCAACGATCAGAAGGGCATGATTTTTACACCGGAAATCATGCCCTTGATGGGGATTAAGAAACTATTCGTCCAGCACGTATATACCGGATCCGTTTTCGCCCTTGCGCGCGGTGATCCAGCGGCCATCGGTGAAGTCCGGCACGGGAACGGGGGCGCCACCCATGGCGATGGACTGCTCGGAGAGCGCGGTGATGCACATCCAGCTCGCGGCGTCGTATACGTCGATGGGCGGGTTTTCGCCCTTTTGCACGCTTTCCACAAAGGCGCGCAGCACCAGGTAGTCCATGCCTCCGTGGCCTCCGCGCAGGCCAAATTCCTCGTAGGCGGTCCACAGGGGATGCTCGTATTCCTTCATATAGGCTTCGTCTCTCTCCCAGCGGTGCGTCCAGTAGGAGGGATCGACGGGCGAGCGGCCATCGATGTAGATCGAGCGGTTGTCTTCCATCCAGATGCCCTTGGTACCCTGGATCTGGCCCCCGCGAGAATAGGGGCGGGGAAGCGTGCAATCGTGGGTGAGCAGGATGGTTTCGCCATTCGCGCAGCGGATCATGGTGGTCACGACGTCGCCCTCGTTCACCTGTGCCCGCGTCACATCGTCTTCCGGCCGGTGCTCCTTGAGCCAGGCGTTCAACCCGGCGGCCTTGGAAGCCATGGCGCACAGGCTCACCATGCGGTTGCCACGGTTGATATTCAGGTATTTGGCAATGGGGCCGAGTTCATGCGTGGGATACAGTTCACCATTGCGGTGCAGGAAATGGCGCTGGCGGTAATGGCGGTTGATATCTCCCAGCCCCACTTCATCGCGCAGGTCGTGCGCATATGCGCCCCGGCAATGCACCAGTTCGCCGAACAGGCCCTGGCGCACCATATTCAAAAGGGTCATCTCTTCTTTGCCATAGCAGCAGTTTTCCAGCAGCATGACGGGGATGCCCGCCTTTTCGCTGGCGCGCACGAGCTGCCAGCACTCGTCGATGGACGAGGCGCCGCCCACTTCCATGGCGGGGCGCAGGCCGTGAGAGAGAGCCTCTACCGCGATGGCAATATGGGTTTCCCAGCTGGTGAAAATCATCACGCCGTCCAGATCGCCGCGGTTAAGCACCTTGTGGTAATCCGTGACGGCATCTGGCGTGTATCCGCGCGCTTCGCGAACGATTTCCTGCCCTTTTTCCGCCCTGTCCGCGTACACATCGCACACGGCGGGAATCTCTACATCCGGCATGCTCAAAAGCGTTTTCATCTGGCCGCATCCGCGCCCGCCCAGGCCAATCACGCCCAGGCGCACGACAGGGCCTGCGTCACCCATTTTCATGGCACTTTCCTCCTGTTCGATGGCATTTTCTGCCCCATTATAGCATGAATCTCCGCCAATGAACATATGGAATCGGCCGAAATCCATTTGAAATCAGGCGCGATTCGCGAAAAAAATCCGCCGCGTCCGGCGGAAAGCGTCGCCGGGATCGCGGCGGAGGATATCCTGCAATTGGCGCGGCACAAATCGCGTGGGCCGGCAGCGGATTTATGAGGCGCTGGGCGTGGCGACGAGGAAGCACATGTCGTTCAGCTCGCCGGACGCCTCATCAAAGAAATCGTAGAACGTGAAGTTATACAGGAAGCGCTCAGCGGGATAGACGCCATAGCCATCCTGGTTGTGGTCGGTGGTGTCGTAGGGATCGGCCACGATGATCACGTCGTCCTGCGCGGTTTCGGTGCCCATGTTATCATAGCCGATGATGACCTGCCAGTGTCCGCCCCAATCGTTCCAGCCGATCATGATGGGGTTCCCGGCCGCCAGGGTTTCCTGAATGTAATCGAAGGTGAAGATGTCGTAGACGTCCTCGCCCGCATCGATGGCGGAATAGCATGTGAACCCGCCCACGCCATCAAACATTTCGATCATCTGCGTGAGGCTGGTGGCCTCTGGCGTCGTGCCATTGGAGCGCAGGCTGGCCAGCGATTCCTCGGTGTAGCCGCCGCGCAGGCCATACCATTCCAGCGTCATCAGCGCGCTGGCTACGCCGCAGCTCCATTCGCTGGACTGCTGGATCGTTTTGAAATGGCTGAGGATGGTCAGCGTATCCGTAGAGGCCATGTTGTAAAAATCCAGGTGGCTGAAATAGGGGCTGTCGGGATGGTCGCCCAGGCGCTCGACGCTATCCGCGCCGTCTTCCACGCTGAGGTCGCATCCGTCGTCGAACTTCATTTCATCGGTGAAATTGCCGCCTTCTTCCGCGATGGCGTTGAGGCAGAGGGACATGCAAAGCACAAGCAACCATACAATCCGTTTTTTCATTGTTCTCACTCCTGAAAAAATTAAAATTGTACTTGTTACAGGCACCGTGATTGTCTCGTTTGCTGATTGGGCGCTTTGGACGCCCGCCCTTCGACAGATTCAATGTACGGATCTTGAGTCTATATAGTGATGGGTTCACGCGTTGCTGGAACTTGCTACTTTTACTACTCTCATGCTGTTTTACACAAGTACGGCTGGGAGCGTAACGCGCTCCCGCGTTCCCTGCGGAGAAAATCCCCGCGTTGTCAACTGGGGCGAACCCGCCCACGGGTTCCAACAAGAGATGGCTGCGAATTCCGGCCCGGCCCTCCTTTTGTGCAGCGCAGGTCGCGCTTTGCGCGCAACGACGATATTATACCAGATTCCGGCGGATTTACAACGAAAATTCCTGTTATATTTCTCGCGGCAATTCTGCGCGATTGGGCACAAAAAATTTGACATTTGCCGCGATTTGCGGTATGCTAGCGGAAGAGAAAGAAGATGGAGGGATGGACCGTGCCCTATGCGCCCATTCCGTGCGAGCGCGCAATCGAGGTGCGCACGCTGTTTACGCTCTACAATTTTCGCTTTGCCACGGGATATGTGTTCCGCGGCGAGAGCCATCCGTTCTGGGAAATGGTGTATGTGGACGACGGCGCGGTGGATATTGGCGCGGATGAGCGCAAAATCATGCTCACAGGGGGCGACGTGATTTTTCACAAGCCGGGGGAGTTCCACAGCATCTGGGCCAATTACGCGCATGCGCCCAGCCTGGTGGTGATTTCGTTTGCCTGCGATTCCCCGGCCATGCGCTTTTTTGAAAACCGTTTCATGCGCATTTTGCCCCGGCAACGGATGCTCGTGCGCGAGATTCTTCGCGAAGCCCACGCGACCTTTGGCGAGGCGCTGGATGGGCCCGTGCGGGTGGTAAACGAGGCCCATCTGGGGGGCGTGCAGATGCTGACGCTGTTGCTGGAGGCCTTCCTCATTTCCCTGTTGCGCCGCGATGACGCGCAGGACGCGGCCCGGCAGGCGCCGGAGCGCCACAGGGAATGGGGCGCGCTGGATGAAGCGGTGAAATATATGCGCGCCAATCTGGCGGGAAACGTGCGCTTTGCCGATTTGTGCCGGCACGCCGGCATGGGCGCAACCGCGCTCAAGCAGCTGTTTCGCCAGCAGATGGGCGCTTCGCCCATGGCCTACTATGAACAGCTGCGCATGGGTGAGGCGCGCCGCCTGCTGGCCGATGCGGGGCTGAATGTCGCTCAGACAGCGGAAGCGCTGGGGTTTTCCAGCCCCGCTTATTTTTCCACCCGTTTTCACCGCGCGACGGGCATGCCGCCCACCGCGTATCGCAAATCCGTGCATGGGGCAGGAAATGCGGCATCCTGGGAAGAATAAGGCATGCCGCGGAGGCATATAGTGCAAAGGGAAACGGCATATTATTACTAAAAGATTGCAAATATTTCGAACGAGAGGATTTTTATGGCTTCTTGCGGCCAAAACTTGCCTTTGCGGGCAATATGGTATAAAATAAGCATGTATGGGTGGAGTTCTATGGGCTTCGCCGGAGGGGGGTAACCGCATGTACAAACGGATTGGAACATGGGCGGCGTTGGCTGTGGTTCTCGCGCTCGTCTTTGCTCCCATGGGTTTGGCAGAGGGAAATGTGGTGCGCGCATATCTCACATTGAGGAAAACCATGATCGCGCAGGATTCGATTCTCAACATCGGCGAGGATCTGTCCATGGAAGCCACGGTAGAGGGCGTGGTTCCTGCGGTGTATCAATGGTATTTTAATAACGAGGCGATTGCTGGCGCCAATTATCGGGTTTACAACATTGTCAATGCCCAGCTGGACGATGCGGGAACTTACCGCATGGACGCTTTTGATGAAAACGGCAGGATGTTGCTGAGCGTCGATGTTGCGGTGCGCGTGATTGATCCCAATGCCGTGCCGGAGTCGGGCGATTCCGCTCTTTCTCTGGGCGCGGCGGGTGCGCTTCTTTGCGGCGCGCTGGCACTCTTGGGGGTTGCCGTCGCGGCCAGGCGCAAGTGGGCCGCGTAACCGGCAGGCTTTTATCTTCCGTTCGAAACGGGCGGCCCGCGCCTCCGTTTCGAATTTTTTTGCGAAAACAGGCGCAGCATTTGGGGAATGGGAGGAAATTTATGCAGCCATTTTCTTTCGAACTTTTGCATGTGTGCAAGCAGACGGGCGCGCGGCGGGGCCGCATCCACACGCCCCATGGCACCATTGAAACGCCGGTATATATGCCTGTGGGGACGCAGGCCTCGGTGAAAACCATGTCGCCGGATGAACTGGTGGAGGCAGGCGCGCAGATCATCCTCGCCAATACCTATCATCTGCATATGCGCCCGGGAGAAGATCTCGTGGCCGAGGCGGGCGGAGTGCAGAAATTCAGCAGCTGGAACCGGCCGATGCTCACCGATAGCGGCGGGTTCCAGGTGTTTTCACTGGCGCAATTGCGCAAAATTCGCGAGGAAGGCGTGTCGTTCCGCTCACATTTGGACGGCAGCGCGCATTTCTTTTCGCCGGAAACGAGCATCGCTATCCAGGAAAAGCTGGGCGCGGACATCATCATGCAGCTGGACGAGCTTTCCCCCTGGCCCTGCAATGAGGAGGAGGCCGCGCGGGCCATGCGCCGCACGCTGCGTTGGCTTCAGCGCTGCATGGACGCAAAAACGCGCGATGACCAGGCTCTTTTTGGCATTGTGCAGGGCGCGTTTTTTGCAAAGACGCGCCGCGAGTGCGCGCGCGAAATGGCCAAGCTGGATTTGCCCGGCTATGGCATTGGCGGCCTGTCCGTGGGCGAGCCCAAAAATGTGATGTACGATATGCTGGATGTGGTATGTCCTGAATTGCCGGTGGAAAAGCCGCGCTATCTGATGGGCGTGGGCTCGCCGGATTGCCTGGTGGAAGGCGTGCTGCGCGGGGTAGATATGTTCGATTGCGTGCTGGCTACGCGCGTGGCGCGCAACGGCACGGTATTCACGCGGCATGGCCGCCTGGTCATTCGCAACGCCACGTATGCGCACGATTTCGGCCCCCTGGAAGAAGGATGCGATTGCTATGCCTGCCGGAATTTTTCCCGCGCGTATATCCGCCATCTCTTCAAAGCGGGGGAGATCCTGGCGCTGCGGCTGTGCAGCATGCACAACATCCGCTTTCTCGTGCGCCTGATGGAAGACATGCGCCGCGCCATCGAGGCGGACAGCCTACGCGATTTTGCGGAAGATTTTTTTGCCACGCACGCGCGGGACAATTGGTAAAATCGCGGGAAAATCACGCTTTTTTGCGATTTTCGCCTTGTAATGGAAGGCGCGTTCTGGTATAATGAGGGATAGTACGTTTCTAAAATTGGAGGAATCCGGAATGTTCAATCTTTTCACGCTTCTGGAAGTGGTTGGCGACGCGGGCACCGGTACTACGGCGGGCACGGAGACTACAGCTACAATGACGGGCGCCGAGAGTATCCTGGGCCTTGTGCTGCCGCTTTTGCTCATGGTTGTGGTATTTTATTTCCTGCTCATCCGCCCGCAGAAGAAAAAGGACAAGGCTGTGAAGAACATGCTGGCGGCCCTCAAGCCGGGTGACCGCATTTGCACCATTGGTGGCATCTATGGCACCATCAGCCGCTTGAAGGACGATTCTGTATACATCATCGCCGGAGCGGATCAGAAGGAAATGTGCCTGGCGCGCTGGGCCATCCGCTCGGTGGAAGATGCGCCGCTGGAAAACGACGCTGAGCCGCTCGTATAAGGGCGTGCGTTGCCGCGTTGCGCGGCTGCGATGGGAATACCCGCGCGGCGCGCAATGCGGTTTTTTCTTTTTTATCAGAGGCCAGGAAAGGGAGGAAAGCCAATGCGCTATGTCGTGGCTCTGGATCAGGGAACGACGAGTTCCCGGGCAATTGTGTTTGACGAGGCGGGGTGCATCGTTGCGGCACAGGGGCGCGAGTTCCGGCAAATCTATCCGCACCCGGGCTGGGTGGAGCACGACCCCAAGGACATTCTGCAATCGCAGGTCGAGGCGCTGCGCGCAGCGGTTGCGGCAGCCGGGGTGGATGTGCGGGATATCGCCGCCATCGGCATCACCAACCAGCGCGAAACCACGTTGATGTGGGATAAACAGACGGGGGAGACCGTGTGCGGAGCGATTGTGTGGCAGTGCCGCCGCACTGCGCCGCTGGTGGAGCGCCTTTTGCGAGAGGGAATGGAGGCGGCCATCCGCGAGCGCACAGGCCTGGTGCCGGACGCGTATTTTTCCGGCACGAAAATGCAGTGGATTTTGCAGGAAATTCCCGGCGTTCGCGCGCGGGCGGAGCGCGGCGAACTGTGCGCGGGCACGGTGGACAGTTTCCTCGTATACCACATGACCAATGAGCGCGCGCATGTGACGGACGCGACGAACGCTTCGCGCACCATGCTGCTCAACATCCGCTCCATGGAGTGGGACGAGGAATTGTTGCGCGCTATGGAGATCCCGCGGGCCATTTTGCCCCAGGTGGTGGATTCTTCGCAGGTTGTGGGCACGCTGAAGGCGGATATTCTGGGCCGTGCCATTCCAGTGGCGGCGCTGGTGGGCGATCAGCAGAGCGCGCTGTTTGGCCAGGGGTGCGTGCGTCCGGGCATGACCAAAAATACCTATGGAACCGGCTGCTTTATGCTGATGAGCACAGGCACGAGCCTGGTGCGTTCGGCGAACAATTTGGTGACTACGGTGGCTCGCCGCGTGGATGGGCATGTGTCTTACGCGCTGGAGGGCAGCGTTTTTGTGGCGGGCGCGGCGGTGCAATGGCTGCGCGACGAGATGGGCCTGATTCAAAATGCCGCCGAATCGGAGAAGGTCGCCGCCAGTCTGCCGAACAATGCGGGCGTGTATTTTGTGCCCGCTTTTACGGGCCTGGGCGCGCCACATTGGGATATGTATGGCCGCGGCACGATTTTGGGCCTCACGCGGGGTACGGGCCGCGCACATATCGTGCGCGCAGCGTTGGAATCCATCGCCTATCAGAGCCGGGAAGTGCTCGATTGCATGGCGCGCGACAGCGGCCTGAAGCCATCAAGCCTGCGCGTGGACGGCGGCGCGAGCGCCAACAATTTTTTGATGCAGTTTCAGGCGGATATTTTGGGCATGGAAGTCGCGCGCCCCGCAGTAACGGAAACGACAGCCCTGGGTGCGGCCATGCTCGCGGGCCGCGCGATTGGTCTTTGGTCGGATGCGCAGCTGGCCACACTCTGGCAGGCGGATAAACGCTTTACGCCCAGCATGCCAGAAGCGCGGCGCGCGCAATATATGCACGAATGGGGCCGCGCTGTCGAGCGGGCCAAGGCGTGGGTAGAAGAAGAGACGTAAACGGCCGCGCACCTGTTCTGCAGGAGAAATGTTTGTGGCGGGGGGCGCGCGCTTCGTGCGCCCCCGCCACAAACAGGATTTTTTCAGGCCTTCACCGCAGTCACGCTGAGCCCAAAAAGGAGGCCGCCTTTTTGAGGCGGCCCTTCAATACCGGAGAAAGTACTAGCCCACGATCAGACTCTTGCCTGTCATTTCGACGGGCTTGGCGAGGCCCATCAGTTCCAGCATCGTGGGAGCAAGGTCGCACAGGCGGCCGTCCGAACGCAGCTGCTTTTTGGGCGCCGCGGGATCGATCACGATGATGGGCACGGGATTGGTGGTGTGCGCGGTGAACGGATCGCCGGTTTCCGGATCGATCATCTGATCGGCGTTGCCGTGGTCCGCGGTCACAATGGCCTTGCCGCCCATGGCGAGGATCGCGTCCACCACGCGGCCGACGCACTCATCCACGGTCTTCACGGCTTTTTCAGCGGCTTCCATCACGCCGGTGTGGCCCACCATATCGCAATTGGCGAAATTGAGGATCATCGCGCCGTATTTGCCAGACTGGATGCGCTTCACGGCCTCCTCGGTCACTTCATAGGCGCTCATCTCGGGCTTGAGGTCGTACGTGGCGACCTTGGGCGAGGGGATCAGCGCGCGGTCTTCGCCGGGGTTCGGCGCTTCCACGCCGCCATTGAAGAAGAAGGTCACGTGCGCGTACTTTTCGGTTTCCGCGATGCGCAGCTGGGCGATGCCGTTCTTGGAGAGGTATTCGCCCAGGGTATTGTCCAGCGTCTGCGGCTTGAAGGCGATATCCAGGTTGGTGAACGTCGCGTCGTACTGCGTCATGGAGACGTAGGTCACGGGTTTGTAGCCGCCCTTGCGCGCGAAGCCATCGAATTCCGGGTCGATCAGCGCGCGCGTGATTTCGCGGGCGCGGTCAGGCCGGAAATTGAAGAAGATCACGGAATCGCCCGCTTCGATGGTGGCGACCGGCTTGCCATCCTTCACGATCACGGTCGGCTCCACGAATTCGTCGGTCACACCCGCGTCGTAGGACGCCTGCATGGCGGTGACGGGGCATTCGGCCTCTTTGCCTTCGCCCATGAGGGCGTTGTAGCCGCGCTCCACGCGCTCCCAGCGCTTGTCGCGGTCCATCGTCCAGTAGCGGCCCGCGATGGAGGCGATTTTGCCCGCGCCGATTTCCGCCATTTTGGCTTCCATCTGCTCGATATAGTGCTTGCCGCTGGTGGGGGGCACGTCGCGCCCGTCCATCAGGGCGTGTACGAACACGCGGCCGGCCAGGCCGTGCCGCTTGGCCAGCTCCAGCAGGGCGTAAATGTGCGTGTTGTGGCTGTGCACGCCGCCGTCGCTCACCAGGCCGATGAGGTGCAGCTTGCCGCCGTTTTTCACGGCATCCACTGCCTTGAGGAAGGCGGGGTTTTCAAAGAAATCCCCATCCGCGATGGACTTGGAGATGCGGGTGTATTCCTGATACACGATACGGCCCGCGCCGATGTTCAGGTGGCCCACTTCGCTGTTGCCCATCTGCCCTTCCGGCAGGCCCACGTCCATGCCGCTCGCGCCGCCCGTGGTGTAAGAATACTTTGCCTTCAGCGCGTCAAGATGCGGCGTGCCGGCGGCATAAATGGCATTGCCCTCGTGCGCGGGGTTGATGCCAAAGCCGTCCATGATGATCAGTGCGGTCATGCTCATTCGAAATGTACCACCTTCGAGAAGTCCTCGGCCTTCAGGCTCGCGCCGCCGATCAGGCCGCCGTCGATTTCCGGCTGCGCCATCAGGCCGTGCGCGTTCTTGGGATTCATGCTGCCGCCATACTGGATGCGCACCGCGTCCGCGGTTTCCTTGCCGAACTTCTGCTCCACGGCCTTGCGGATCACGCCGATGGTTTCGTTCGCCTGCTCGTCGGTGGCGGTGAGGCCCGTGCCAATGGCCCAAACGGGTTCATAGGCGATGACGACGCCCTTGACCTGTTCGGCGGTCATGCCAGTGAGGGCCATCTGCGTCTGGTAGGTGACGATAGCGTCGGTATAACCGGCTTCGCGCTCGTCCTTCATTTCGCCCACGCAGATGATCGGGATCAGGCCGTTTTCCACCGCGGCCAGGGCGCGCTGGTTGACGGTCTTGTCGGTTTCGCCGAAATACTGGCGCCGCTCGCTGTGGCCGATGATCACGTATTCCACGTGGCAGGCCTTGAGCATGTCGGCGGAGAGTTCGCCGGTGTAGGCGCCGGAGGGCTTAAAGTGCACGTTCTGCGCGCCGAGCTTTACATTGGTGCCTTCCAGGATGGGCGCGACCGCCGCGAAGCATACGCTGGGCGTGCAAACGACCACGTCGCACTTGGCGTCCTTCACGAGGGGGATCAATTCGGTGACCAGCGCCGCAGCTTCCGCGGGGGTCTTGTTCATTTTCCAGTTGCCAGCGATGATGGGTTTACGCATGTTCTTTTCCTCCATATTTCCATTAAGAGGGGGAAGCGGGCGGAACCGCCTCCCCGGCGTAGAGATGCTACTGTGATTATTTGTCTTCCAGGGCCGCGATGCCGGGCAGGACTTTGCCCTCCAGGAACTCGAGGGAAGCGCCGCCGCCGGTGGAGATGTGGGTCACCTTATCGGCAAAGCCCAGCTGCTCGATGGCCGCCGCGCTGTCGCCGCCGCCGATGATGGAGATCGCGTCGCTCTCCGCCAGGGCCTTGGCCACCGCGATGGTGCCCTTGGCAAAGTTCGGCATTTCGAACACGCCCATGGGGCCGTTCCACACGACGGTCTTCGCGGTGCGGATCACCTCGGCAAACTGCTCGCAGGTCTTGGGGCCGATGTCCAGGCCTTCCCAACCCTCGGGGATCTTGCCGCTTTCGACAACCTGCTGGTGGCAATCGTTGTCAAACGCGTCGCCAATCACGTTGTCCACGGGCAGGATCAGCTTCACGCCCTTGGCGGCCGCCTTGTCCATCAGTTCCTTGGCCAGGCCGATGCGCTCTTCATCCAGCAGGGAATTGCCCACTTCGCCGCCCTGCGCCTTGATGAAGGTGTAGGCCATGCCGCCGCCGATGAGCAGCGCGTCTACCTTATCGATCAGGTTGGTGATGACGCCGATCTTGTCCTTGACCTTCGCGCCGCCCAGGATGGCCACGAACGGGCGCACCGGGTTGGTGAGCGCCTTGCCCATCACATCCAGCTCCTTGCCGATGAGGTAACCGGCCACGGAGGGGAGGTAGTGGGTCACGCCCTCGGTGGAGGCGTGCGCGCGGTGCGCGGTGCCGAACGCGTCGTTCACAAACACATCCGCCATGGAGGCGAGCTCCTTCGCGAAGGCGGGATCGTTCTTTTCTTCTTCGGCGTGGAAGCGCAGGTTCTCCAGCAGGATGGCTTCGCCCGGTTTCACTTCCGCCGCGAGCTTCTTGGCGCTTTCGCCGATCACGTCGCTGGCGAGCTTGACTTCAAAGCCCAGCTTCTCGCTCAGGCGCTTGGCCACCGGAGCGAGGGAATATTTCATGTTGAATTCGCCCTTCGGGCGGCCCAGGTGGGAGCACAGGATTACAGCCGCGCCCTTATCCAGCAGATAACGGATGGTGGGCAGGGCGGCGTTGATGCGCGTTTCGTCCGTGATGTTCTTATCGGCGTCGAGCGGCACGTTGAAGTCGCAGCGCACGAGAACCTTCTTGCCGGAAACGTTGATATCCTCTATGGTCTTTTTGTTATACATACGGGTGTCACGCTCCTTCCAATTTTCCCTTCCCTATGATAACACAATTGCACGTCACCTTTGCGGATTTCTTGTAAAATCTCGGAAATTCTCCCCCGGGTTTGCGCGCGATTTAACGTTGGAATGGTATGATTTGAAGCGTTATGAATACGAGAAAAGCAGTGATCAAAGCCACGGGGCTGACATACGCGTATGAGGATGGGTTCGACGCGGTGCGCGGCGTGGATTTTGAAGTATACGAAGGCGAGTTTCTCGCCATCCTGGGGCACAATGGCAGCGGCAAAAGCACGCTGGCCAAGCTGATGAACGCGCTGTTTTTGCCCACGGGTGGCGAAATTTGCGTGGGGGGCATCGTCGCGAAAAACGAGGACGATGCTTTTCGCGTGCGCGAAAAATGCGGCATGGTCTTTCAGAATCCCGATAACCAGATTGTGGCGACCATCGTGGAGGAGGACGTCGCCTTTGGGCTGGAGAACCTGGGCGTGCCGAGCGCGGAAATCCGCCGCCGGGTGGACGCGGCGCTCAAAACCGTGGGCATGGAGGAGCACGCGCTCAGCGCGCCGCACATGCTTTCCGGCGGGCAAAAGCAGCGCGTGGCCATCGCGGGCGTTTTGGCCATGCGGCCGGAAATCATCGTGTTCGACGAAGCGACCGCCATGCTCGACCCCTCCGGCCGGGCGGAAGTGATGCGCGTGGTGCGGGAATTGAACAAAACGGGCGGCGTAACCGTCATATGGATAACCCACTTTATGGAAGAGGCCGCGCAGGCGGAGCGCATCCTGGTGATGGATGAGGGAAAAATCGCCATGCAGGGCACGCCGGTGGAAGTATTCGCGCGCGTGGAGGAGATTCGCGCCCTGGGGCTGGACGCGCCGGAGATGATTCTGCTGGCAGAGGAATTGCGCAAGCGGGGTGTTCCGGCCCAAAATGTGATGACCGTGGATGAAATGGTGGTGGAACTGTGCCGATTGAAGTCGTAAACGCCACATATATTTATATGCCGGGCACGCCGTTTGAAACCCGCGCGCTGGACGGCGTTTCCCTCTCCATTGCGGATGGGGAGTTTGTGGGCATCATCGGGCACACAGGCAGCGGCAAGAGCACGCTGGTGCAACACCTGAATGCGCTTTTGAAGCCCACGCTGGGCAGCGTGTATGTGAACGGGCTGAACCTCAACGATAAGGATGCCAACCTGCGCGATGTGCGGCGGGCGGTGGGGCTGGTGTTCCAGTATCCCGAGTACCAGCTGTTTGAAGAAACCGTGCGCAAGGACATCGCCTTTGGGCCGAACAATTTGGGGCTGGAGGCTGCGGATGTGGAGGCGCGCGTGCGCGAAGCCGCGCAGATCGTGGGCCTTTCGGAAGATTTGCTCGACCGCTCGCCCTTTGAACTCTCCGGCGGGCAGAAGCGCCGGGTGGCCATCGCGGGCGTTTTGGCCATGCGGCCCAACGTGCTGGTGCTGGATGAGCCCGCTGCCGGGCTGGATCCGCGCGGCCGCCGGGAAATGCTCGCCCTGGTGCGCGATTACCACGCGCGCGGGGGCGTGACCGTGATCATGGTGAGCCATTCCATGGACGATGTGGCCCGGATGTGCTCGCGCATCATCGTGATGAACCATGGCAGGGTGGCTTTCGACGCGCCGCCGGCGCAGGTGTTCGCGCATGGGGATGAGCTGGCCGCCATGGGGCTGGGCATTCCCGCCTGCGCCCAGCTGGCGAACCGCCTGCGCGAGAAGGGATTCGCCATCCCCAAGGGCGTTTTTGCCCTGGAAGAACTGGCCGGTGCGATCACCGCCTGCCTGGGTGCGGAAGGGGAGGACGGCCATGCTTAAGAATATTACCCTGGGGCAGTATTTCCCGGGCGACAGCGTCGTGCACCGGCTGGATCCGCGCACCAAGATCTGGATGACCATAGGGCTGATTCTGGCCGTGTTCTGCGTGAGCTCCTTCACGGGCTACGCCATTGTGCTGGCGTATATCGTGCTGGCTGCCAGCATCACGGGCATCGGCATGCGCTTTCTGGTGCGCGGTGTGAAGCCAATTCTGGCCATCGTGATCATCACCTTCGCCCTGAACACGTTTTTTACCTCTACGGGGAACACTTTGTGGCAGTGGAATTTCATCCGCGTGACGGATGTGGGCCTCAAAAACGCGGCGTTTATGGCCATACGCCTGATGCTGTTGGTGCTGGGCACGCAGATTCTCACGCTCACGACTTCGCCCATCGCCCTGACGGACGGGCTGGAACGCATGATGCGGCCGCTGGCAAAGATCCATTTTCCGGCGCACGAGCTGGCCATGCTGATGTCCATCGCGCTGCGCTTTGTGCCCACGCTGCTGGAAGAGGCGGATAAGACCATGCGCGCGCAGATGGCGCGCGGCGCGGATTTCGAAAGCGGCAATCTGATGCGCCGGGCCAGGGCCATGGTGCCGCTGATGGTGCCGCTGTTCGTGAGCGCGTTCCGCCGGGCGGACGAGTTGGCGCTTGCCATGGAGGCGCGTTGCTACCGGGGCGGCACGGGGCGCACGCGCATGAAGGTGCTGAAATACGCGCGCATCGACCTTATGGCGTTTTTGACGCTGGCGGCGCTCATTGTATGCGTGGTGCTGGTGCGGGGGTTGATCTGATGCGCGTGAAGTTGACCATCGAATACGATGGCACGAACTACGCCGGCTGGCAGCGGCAGGAAAACGCGCTCGCCGTTCAGCAGGTGGTGGAAGAGGCGCTGTTTCGCCTCACAGGCAAGCCGCACGCGGTCACGGGCGCGAGCCGCACGGACGCGGGCGTGCACGCCTTCGGGCAGGTGGCGCATTTCGACGCGCAGAGCCGCATTCCGGCGGAGAAATATGCTTACGCGCTCAACACGGTGTTGCCCGCAGATGTGCGCATTCGCGATTCCCGGGCCGTGGCGGAGGATTTTCACGCCCGCTTCAGCGCGAAGGGCAAGTGGTATTGCTACTCGATTTTCAACGATGCACACGCCAGCGCGATTTTGCGCAATACGCATGCGCATGTGATGTATCCCCTGGATGTGGACGCCATGCGCCGCGAAGCGCAATGCGCCGTGGGGCGGCACGATTTCCGCGCGTTTGCCGCCAGCGGTTCGGTGGTGAAGGACACGGTGCGCACCATCCATTCCATCGAAATCGCGCGGCAGGGCAAGTGCGTTTCCATGCAGGTGCGCGGAAACGGGTTTTTGTATAATATGGTCCGCATATTGGCGGGCACGCTGATCGGCGTGGGCACGGGCAAGCTGGAAGGCGGAGCCGTGCGGCGCGCGCTGGCAAGCGGCAGCCGGCTGGATTTGGGCGTTACTGCCCCTGCGTGCGGGCTTACATTGATGGAGGTATTTTATGATGCGTAAAGGATTGCGCGTGCTGCTGGTCTGGCTGCTCGCCGCTATGCTGGCGTTTGGCGCCTTGGCGGAAGGGGATGGCTCCGTGGCTGGCGATGGCGCGGCGGATGGTTGGATTGACGTTTCCGGCGGCGAAGAGGGCGTCTCTACGCCCACGGATCCGCCCACGCCCACGGATGCGCCCGCTCCCACGGACGCACCCGCTCCCACGGACGCGCCTGCCCCCACGCCGGAAGCGACGCTTCCCCCAGTGAACCCGGATCCCACGGCGGAAGTGTGGGGCGGCACGCCCGCGCCCGGTACGGCGACGCCTGCGCCCACACAGAGGCCTTCGGATGGCGGTTCTTCGGGCAGCGGGAGCTCTTCCGGCAGCGGCTCTTCGAGCGGCGGCGGTTCTTCGCTGGACGGCATCTCGGTTTCCGGCAGCGGAGCAAACGCGCAGATGATCGTCACGATTCCTGCCGGGATTACCAATGTGGATGTAACCATTCCCGGCGAGCGGTACGACATCACGGCCACGTATACGCTTCCGGCGGGCAGCGGGCCCTTCCCGTTGGTGATCATGAGCCATGGGTTCCTGGCAGAGCGAAACCAGCGCGGTGGCTTCACGGCGCTCGCCGTGGCGCTGGCGGAGCAGGGCATCGCCTCTTTGCGCATGGATTTTGCCGGCTGCGGCGACTCGCCGGCGGATTTTCAGGAAAACAACTTAACGGGCATGGCAAGCGATGTGATTGCCTGCCGGGAATGGGCACTGAGCAACCTTCCGGTGGACGCCAATGCCGTTGGCCTGTTGGGATACAGCCTCGGCACGCTGGTCACGCTGCGCGCGACGCTCGAGCAGCCGGATATCTGCAACGCGATGGTGCTGATCGCGCCCGCGGGCATGGTGAACATGCGCGAGGTTTACCTGGGCGAGTATCAGGAAGCGCAAAAGAACGGCTACTTTGTCACGACGTCCAATGGCCGGGAATATCGCGTAAGCACCAGCTGGTATGAGGATCTGTTCTCGCTGGAATTGCTGTTCCAAACCTATGGCGGGCGCGAAAATTCCCTCGTTATCTATGGTACCATGGACTCTATGCTTTCGGTGGATACTGCGAAGGCCTGCGCGGAACGGATTGGCGCGCAAATGCTGGAAGTCGCGGGTGGCTATCACAGCATGGGCCTGAGCGGCACCCTGCCCGCCGTGTTCGAAAAGGTGCGCGCGGGCGTGGTGGATTTCTTTGGGGAAAAGCTGGCAACCGGCGCGGCGGGTCTGGGGGCTTCTTCCGGCCAGAGCGGCATGCAGTCGGGCCAGGGATCGGGCTCTATCCGCTTCGATTGATAGCCATCGGAGCGGCAGCATCGAATCTTTGCAAAACTACAGGGGATTCTAATCCGTTTCTCATCTTTTTCAAGGACGCTATAATTTTCGGATGGTATAATGACGGCGTCGAAAGGAAAAAAGAAAACAAACGGAGGCTGGAACGATGACGAATTATGAAATGGTGGAATTGCTGCGCAGCAAGGCGAACGTGACCTATGAGGAAGCAAAGGCCGCGTTGGAAGAGAGCAATTGGGATATTCTGGACGCCATGGTGCTGCTCGAACGTCAAGGCAAGGTTACGGATAAGGGATCTGCGTATTCGACGGCGCAGGACAACGAAGAGTCCGAAGCGGAAACAGGCGAAAAAAAGAACGCGCACTGGGAGTTCGAGGCTAATGGCAATTTTATGAGTGCGATGCGCCGCCTCGGACGTTGGCTGCGCAAGCTGATTCA
>DVJN01000185.1 GCA_018716755.1 Candidatus Alectryocaccomicrobium excrementavium | reverse complement strand
CTCTCGTTGCTCACTGGGCTCACTTCGGCCTGTTTCCGCCACAGGCGGCGGCCTCCGTGCGCCCCGCAAAAAATGCCAGAAATGACGTACACGCCGTCATTTCTGATTTAAGCCTCGTTCTTCCGATACTTTGTCAATGCTCTGGCAAAAACGGGGCCGCCCTTTTTCAAGGCGGCCCCATTTTTGTGCATATCGTATTTCCCGGCCAAAATGGATTTTAAAGATACAGTTTTTTCATGGTCAACCGTGCCAGGCAGATGTGGTCATCCGGCCCGCCAGCGCAATAGGAAACCAGCATGGCGCCATCGTTGGTGAAGAACACCGACGGATAGCAATAGCCGCAATCGGGATCGTCCTCGATAACGCGTTGCTCGCCCCAGGTTGCGCCATTGTCCTTGCTGATGGCGTATACGATGGGCGTGCGGCCCCAACCGGCGCGCGTGCGCACGCGGCCATTGTAATTTGGAATGGGATTCCAAACGGCGACTATATCGCCATTTGCCGGGTTGCGGGCAATCTTCATGGGCGATTCCGGGCTGGTGAACCGGGACGGCTGCGCTACGGTCCAGTGCAGGCCTCCATCGAAGGAGAAGCTTTCATACTGGAACATTTTGTCCGTGCGGGCATAGGCCCACAGCAGGCCATCTCTCAGCTCAATAACGCCGGGTTCCTGAAGGCCGGTGCCTGTGCCATTGAACGGCTTGCAGATGGTATCCGGGCTTTCCGCCCAGGTTTCGCCATCGTCGTCCGAATACAGGAAGCATACCTCGCCCAGGCCGAAAAAGTAGGAATCGCTTTCCGAGCGATAGCCACCGCGATGGAAGGCCATGGGCATCAGCAGCCGGCCGGAGGCCAGGCGCTCGATCCTGTCGTTATTCAAAACGTAATAGCCCTGGCGGTCGTTCAGCGTGCACTGCGTGTACTTATACCAGCTCGCGGCCTCGTCGTTTGAGCGGGCCAGCCAGATGTGCGAAATGGCGCTGTTGTCTTCCTTTACGATGAAGAACAGGCCCACGTCGTCATTGGCCATGCGCATCAGCGAAACGCTCATCACGTTTTGCACGCCAAAGCGGGAGGCGGAAACGGTGGTAACGGCTTCCGTCCAGGTTTCGCCTTCATCCGAAGAATAGAGGCTGACCAGGTCGGACGGCGCGTCGTCCGCGTCGGTGCCCGTAAAACGGCTGTAGATGTGCAGGATACGCCCATCCTTCAGGCGCAGGAACGCGCCTTCGCTGTGCCGCGTATATTCGGCGTTGGGGCCGAAAGAGGCAACGATGTGATCCTTCATGCTTATCTCCTTTATCGAAAGAACTTGATAGAATTATTCCGCGTACATGGCGACCAGTTCTTCCGTGGTGGCGCACTTATCGAGTTCGCTGAGGTACTCATCATAGCGCAGGTCGTTGAGCTGCTGGATGTAGGCGTCCCAGCCTTCCTCGGCCGACATTTTGCCGGTGATGACATCCAGGAAATACGCGTCGCGCACATTGACCCAGTCGGCGGAGTATTCGTTGAGGATAGCACCAGCATCGGTCTCATTCAGGAAGTCCTGCTTGTATTCATAGACCAGATCCGCGTTCCAGATGCCGCCGTCGCTGCGCACATAATACTTGGAGCTGGCGGCAAACAACGGCTCATAGGTGATCCAGCGCCAGGTTTCGCCGGTTTCAGACGTTCTGGAGAAGATCTGCGTGCCGCGTTCGCCGGGGGTCAGGCCGGTCTTGGCGATGGGCGTGGTGCCATCCTCGCTCCAATCCCAGTCAACGCCTTTTTCGCCATACCAGAGCGTCGCGGTGACTTCCCGATCGGGATTCCAGCCGCCCGCAAAGTTCACCAGTTCGAGGATTTTCGCCAATTTCTCATCGGAAACATCCCAGCGCACCACAAACCGCTCAATGCCGCTCATGGGCGAGGGCTTGGTGATGCCGATGGTCTTGCCGTTTTCATCGCAAATGCCCGGGAAGGACAAAAGCACGGCAGAGCTATCGGGGTCGTTGAGCAGCGTCAGCGGGGGACGGGTGGCGGCCCAGGAATTGAGCGTATTGGTCGAGCTCGCCCAAACGCCGCACACATCGTTGTTGATCAGTTCCCAGTCCTCGCCCCAGGCGATGGTGAAGATTTCCGGATAGATCAGGCCCTCGGCATAAAGCTCCTGCAGGTGGTTGAGCATATCCTTTACCTTGGGATGGGTGTACCACTGGCAGGCGTTGCCGTTTTCATCCGCCACCACGCCGTTGATCAGGCCATAAGCGCTCAGGAAGCGCGTGTAATCCGAAACATAGCCCTGGGTGTCATCCTGCCCGTTGCCATCCGGATCGTTGTTGACGAACTGGCGCAGCACTTCGTCGAACACTTCCATGGTCAGGCCCTTATCCGCCACATAGAAGCGGTCGGTGATCTTTTCCACATTCACGCCCAGGTCGATGCCCAATTCCTGCACCCAGTCGTAGCGAAGATACATATTATAGGTATACATCTCCGTCCAGGTATCGATCACATCGGGCAGATACAGCAGCTGGGTATCATCTTCCGGGTCGAGGCACATGGCCCAGAGGATGGGATACTTTTCAAACTGCTCATAGATATAGGGCGCGTATTCTTCCACCATGGCAACCGGAATGCGGCGAACCATTTCCTGATCGTCCAGGTTCGCGATGCTGGATTCCGTCCACATGCAATCGGGCATATCCTGCGCGATCATGAGGTTCACGGCTTCCTTGTCCGTGTGATCGACCTTTTTGATCTCGAGCTCAATGCCGAGGGCGTCTTCCAGGTATTTGTCGACATACTCGTCATCGTTCAGCGAGCCGCACCAATAGCTGTAAAAAGAGATGCTATTGGGATCGTCCTCGGCCATTGCCGGAACGGCCAGGGCCAGAACCAGCAGGGCCGCGAGCAGCATGGACAGCGTTTTCTTCATGGTGTTCCCTCCTATAAAAATGATATGGATTGGCAATGGAGTCCGGTCTCGCAGAGTGATTTGTGTTTCCCCCTTTCCGCTTCGGGACTGGGGCTGGCCAAAGTTGCCTAGCCTTTGACCGCGCCCAGCATGATTCCCTTCACAAAGTATTTCTGCAAGAACGGATAGACGCAAATGATGGGTACGACGGTGATCACCGTTGTGCAGGCGATGATGGATTGGGGCGTGAAAACCATGGACTGCTCCATCATCATGGCGTATTGGCTGGAAGAATCGGTGAGGGAAGCGATGTTGTTGGTGATGCGCTTGAGCATGTACTGCAGCGTAATCAGATTATCGGAGCGGCAGTACACCATGTTGTCGAACCAGGAATTCCACTGGGCGACCATTTGCCACAGCCCCACCGTCGCCAGCACGGGCAGCGACAGGGGCAGAATGATTTTCACCATGATCTGCAGGGAATTCGCGCCATCGATCGTGGCGGATTCTTCCAGCGAGCGATCGATGGAAAAGAAATAGTTGCGGATGATGATCGTGTTGTACATGCTGAACCCGCCGGGCAGCACATATACCAGAAAGTTTTCCAAAAGCCCCAGGTTTTTGATGTTCAGATAGGCGGGAATCATGCCGCCGGAGAAAAACATCGTTATCAGAAAAATCCCCGTGAACACTTTCAAAAAGGGCATTTCATGGCGCGTCATGGTATACGCCGCCAGGCAGCACACCACCAGATGGTAGGCAGAGCCAATGGCCGTGCGCAAAATGGAATTCCGGAAGGCGATGAACAGCAATTTATCGCTGAACACATATTTGTAGCCATCCAGGGTGACGTGCTTGGGCCACAGGTTCAGGCTCATATAGGAGATGTCCTCCGCCCGGGAAAGCGACTGCACAATCATATCCCACATGGGAAAAAGAATGCTGATGCAAAACAGCGTGATAAACGCATAGTTGAAAATATCGAACACGGTGCCGCCCACGGAACCGTCCGCAGCGCGAAACCGGCGCCTGGATAAGGCTTTTGCTTTCATCCCATCTGCGCCTCCCTTCTAAAAAATCCGGTAATCCGGGGTCGCCTTGCGGGCGATCCAGTTGCTCAGCAGCACCAGCGTAAGGCTGACGACATTTTGGAACAGGCCGATGGCCGTCGTATAATCGTATTTGGTATCCAGCAGGCCGCGGCGATAGACATAGGTGGAAATAACGTCTGCCGTGGAATATGTGCCGGGCGTATACAGGTTAAAGATGGGGTCGAAACCAACGCTCATGATGGTGCCCATCTGCAAAATCAGCATGGTTGTTACCGTTGGCAGGATGCTGGGGAAAGTGATGTGCCGTACCTTTTTGAACCGGCCCGCCCCATCGATGGAAGCGGCTTCATACAGCGTGGGGTCAATGCCCGATATCGTGGCCAGATAGATGATGACGCCCCAGCCGAGTTCTTTCCACATGCTGGAAAGGATGTAAATCGCGTCGAACGCCGACGGCTCGATCATAAAGTAAACGGGCTGATCCAGGATTCCCAGTTTCACCAGCAGAAAATTGAGAACGCCATTGGTGGGGGAGAGCACTTGCGTGACAAAGCCGCCCACGACTACCCAGGACAAAAAGTGGGGCAGATAGGTAATGGTCTGCGTAACGCGCTTAAACTTGCCCGCGCGCAGCTCGTTCATCATGAGGGCGAAAATCACGGTCGCCGGAAAGATGATGAGCGTGGATTCCAGGCTCAGGCGCAGCGTGTTCCCCAGCACCTGATAGAATGTCGTGTCGGAAAACATTTTTTGAAAATGCTCCAGCCCCGCCCACGAGCTGCCGTTGATGCCACGGCGCATTTTATAATCTTTAAACGCGATCTGGATGCCGTACATCGGCATATAGTTGAAAATGATGACCTGCGCCAGAGGAATCAATAAGAACAGATAAAACGCGGAGAAACGCTTCATGCGCACAAGCAGAGGCTCTTTTCTGGGTTTAACCGACAATTGCGTCATAGAAATCCTCCCTTTTATACAGTTTTCCCGATTCTGGCGCGCCTCACCATATGGTCCAGCCGCCATCCATCACAAGCGTTGCCCCGGTTATATAGCTTGCTGCATCGGAGGCCAGGAACACCACCGGCCCTTTGATATCGTCCTCATTGGCCCAACGGCCCAGCGGGCAATTCTCCCTATAGGTATTCACGAACGCGCGCGCATCGGGGTTTTCCGCCAGGGCGGGGTTATAGCCGCCGGGCGCTATGCAATTTACGCGGATATGGTGCCTGCCATAGCGGCCGGCCATATATTTCGTCAGCCCGACCATGGCCCATTTTTCCGTGGTGTAGTTCACGGGCTGATCGCCCATGGACTGCGGATAAAAGGGAAAATGGGGGCAATCCAGCCCGCGCATGGAGCTGATGTTGATGATGCTGCCGCGCTGCCGGGCAACCATGGATTCCAGCACGGCCTGCGACAGCAGGATCTGCCCATTGAGGTTGGTGGACGCCGACGCCTGCAGCTGCCGCCGGGTGGCGGTGGACAGGGGCGCCATGTTGCTGCGGTCCACGGCGTTGTTCACCAGGATGTCGATCTGGCCAAAGCGGTCGGTCACGCCTTTCGCCAGGGCGCGAATGGAGGCGTCGTCATCCAGATCCAGCGCCATGCCCACGGCGCTATGGCCCGCCGCGCGCAGGGAAGCCGCAAGCTCCTCGCAGCGCGCAAGGTTGCGGGAAGCAACCACGACCGTCGCGCCCATCTCGCACAGGCCGGCCGAAATGGCGCTGCCATACAGCCCCCGGCCACCGGTGACGATGGCCACCCGGCCCGATAGATCGAAAAGCGCTTTCGCATCGCGCACCGCCGCCGCCCCCTTTCCTAGATTTCGCCCATTTCCCGCATCATGGCCGCGATCCGCGCGCGGTCCTCTTCCGCAACGGAGCCTTCAAAATCCGCCTTGAAACTGCCCCGGCAACCCAGCAGGTTCATGGCGCAGGAGAACCCATCCAGCAGGGAAACCGTTCCGGCCAGCAAGTCGCGCAGGGCCAGGATCCGGTCCAGCGCCCGGGCCGCGGCCCGCTTATCGCCCCTGCCAAGCGCATCATACAGCGCGCTGGCGGTTTTGGGCGTGCAGGCGAACATGCCGTCCAGGTTGTGGTCGATGCCCCAGGCATAGGCCACATCGAAAATATCGATGTTGCTGAACATCTGCACAAAGCCGTCCGGATGGTCCTCCGCCTGGAGCAGCACGCGGTGCAGCACGATATTCCCGGATTTGATGCCCCCGATGTTGCCGTGCTTCCACAGCCGCCGCACCGTGTCCGGCTGAATGGCCACTTTGGTGACGCCCGGCAGATCGTACAGGTAGACCGGAACCTTCGCATAATCCGCGATGGCGGCATAAAAGCGGTAGATCTCCTCCTGCTTCAGCGCGTTATAATAGGGAATGGTGGAGACAACGCCATCGATGCCCCGGATATCCCCGATCCTGTCGATGCGGTCCTTCACGCGGGCGATGGATACATCCGTAACGCCCACCAGCGTTGGCACGCGCCCATGGACGGCCTGCGCGCTCAGCGCCGCCACTTTGGGATATTCGCTGGTTTTGAGATACGTCTCAATGCCCATGGAACCCATCACCAGCACGCCGGAAACGCCCGCGGCAATCTGCTGCTCAATTTGCGCCGCCATGCTTTCGGGAATAAAGGTTCCATCCTTTTCCAAAGGCGTGCCCAGGGCCGTGTAAAATCCCTTTTTCATGCGCCTTTCCTCCTTATGCTTCCTTGCCGGTGATGCGCGCCATGACCTTTTCCATGGGCACGCGGCCAGCGACCGCGCGGATCGCTTCCGCGCCGGCGGGCGAAAGGGGTTTTGCCCGCAGCAGCAGCGCGTTTTCGCGCACCTGCCGCGCGGTTTCGCAGCCCAGAACCAGGGAGGTTACGCCCGGCAAATCGCGAATGTACGCCACGGCCATTTCCTTGAGGCTCATATCCTCCGCCCGGGCGATTTCGCCAAGCGCGGCCAGATGGGGCGCCAGAAAGGCGTACCGCTCCGGCGGCGTTTCCATGCACAGCAGGCCCTGCAAAAACACGCTGCGCACGAACACCATTTTGCCGCGCCGCCGCAGTTCCTCCAGCAGGCCCGCGCGCGGGATGCGGCCATCCAGAATGCTCATGGGCACCTGAATGGCGTCGAACCAGTCGTGGCGAAGAAATTCCTCCACCTCCGCCGCTTCATACACCGACGCGCCCACCCAGCGGACCCCGCCCGTTTCCTTCAGGCGCAGAAGGCTGTCCTTCAGCACTTCCGCGTGGGCAATCATTTCCTGCGGCCGGTGAAAGCTGAACAGATCCACATCGCCCAGCCGCGCCCGGGAAAGCTCGATTTCCCGCCGCAGCGCGGTTTCCGGCGTCTCGCCGCCCACAACGAATTTGCTGGCAACGAACATGCGGTGCGCGCGCGCCTGCCGCCATTCGCCGATCACCGACTCGGAGCTTCCATAATCCACGGAAGTATCCAGCGAAGTCACGCCCTGGCGGACGGCTTCATCCAGGATGCCAAAGGCCTCCTCCCGCGACGGTTGCCCCGTGGTGTTCGCCATGCCATACTGCATTCCCAGCTGGACGGTGCCCAGCGTGAACGCGGAAATCCGGGGTAGCGTATCCATAAAACCGTTCCCTTCGCGCATTTTTGCTCCCGCCTTTTTACGCCTGCCGCGCAGGCGCGCTCCCCGAGCGCAGGCTGTGGAGCAGCTCGTTCCCTTCGGAAATCAGCAGCTCGGCGACGCCCTTTTGGAAATAGGAACTGCGCGCCTCGTAGCCGCCCTCGTCATACGCTTCCCGCATGGGGAAATAGCCCTCGTTGCCGTTGGTCAGGGCGCAGGTCAGCACTTCGCGATACCCCTGCGCGCGGGCCAGGCCATGGCCAATGCCCGTGAAGGGCTCGCCCGCGACGCCCACCAGCGCGATATCGCCAATGCGCACGGCGGTCATGGGGATTTCGAAGAACGCCGGGCCATGCTCCAGCCTGACCATGCGGCCGGCTTCCGCCACGACCGTGGTGAGCATCATGCCCTTGAAGGGGATCTCGCCGTCCCGGCCCGCGCGGTGCAGCGCATCGTACCGGTGGGCCAGGGGCAGATCCCGGGGATCGGGCGTGTTGGCCGGAACCCGCACGGTTATCTCCCGCGCGGCCAGCGCATCCACATCCCGGTATTCCACCTTGTCAAAGGCCTGCAGCACGCCGCCCGTGACCACCCGCGCCATATAGCGCGCATGGCCGTAACCGCGCATCACATCGTCGAAATCCAGGCTCATGCCGTTGGAAAACCCGCCCCGGGGGAAAACGTTCACGTGGCCGATATCGCCCTCCGCGCCGTTGAAAAAGATGCAGCGGGTATTGTCCAGCGTTTTTTCCACGGTTCGCCGGGTGAGCCCCGGCCAATCGGCGGAAATCCGGCTGCCGCCCACGGTGTCCGCGTGGTTGGCGTAGTGCACCAGAACATAGCTGAGCCCATCCTGCCGGTCGAAGCGCAAAACGCGCACGCTGTCGTCCGGCGCGCCGATGGGTTCCAGCACATCCGGGTTGTTGATGCCGGGATTGGTGCGGATGGAACCATCCTTCATGCGGAAGCGGCGGACATAGGCGATCCCCGGCGCTTTTCCGCAGCCATATCCCATGCGCGCGGGCTGCATGTCTTCCAGCGCGAGCACCGACACCTGCAACAGGCGGCGGTACAAAAAGCGGGTGTATTCCTCCGCCAGTTCCTCATCCCGCGCATCCAGGATAAACGGGCTGCGCGCCGTTACCGGGCCGGTGTGGGTGTGCGTGGCGGCGATAAAGATGCACTCCACGGGGACGCCGGTTTCGCGGGAAATGTTTTCGCGGAATTCCTGCAGCACCTCGCGGGCAATCCCCTCCGAATCCACGCCGATCAGAAGGACGCGGTTCCCGCCGTCTCCCAGGGCCAGCGCGGCCGCTTCCAGCTCATCCAGCACGCCTTCCGCGCGCCGGGGAACGAAATACCCGGCTACGCCAATGCCCAGCATGGGCGTGATATTGGCCCGCGCAAATCCGGCCATCAGCTTGTTCATCCGCATTTCCTCCTGTATTCAGGCCCGAAAGGAATAGACGCAGGCGCCGGTTTCTTCGGAATATTCCGCCATCTCAAACTTAAGCCCCGCCGCTTTGGCGATGGTTTCCATCACGGTTTTCGTTGTCCACGGATACCACCGGCTCACCTGGCGCCCGGTCTTTTGCAAATGGCGCACGCCCGGGCAATAGTGGATATCGACGAACAGCGCGTTTCCCTCCAGGCGCATGCTGAGCGCGTCCGGGGCGTGTTCCGCCTCGTAGGTCTTTTCCAGGTGCGCCATGAGCGCCGGCAGCCCTTCGGCGCGGATGCTTTCGATGAGCTTCGCATAAACGCGCCGCGAATATTGCTGCAAATACTGTTCCACCGCCTTTTCGCCGTGGCGGCTGCCCAGATACTCGATGCCCATGTTCAGGCTGCTGTGAAAATCGGGATGAAAGTATTCGAGATCCGCGGAGCGGATTTCCCGCTTTTGCGTGTTTTCATCCGCGATCACGCGGCCATCGAAAACCCCGGGATCGTAGATGAGCATTGAGCAGGACGCCCGCTCTGTGCCGGTAAAATTGTAAAGATACTTCAGGCCCACGCTCTCCACGGCCGAACGGTAATGGTCGCAGTGCAGGCAATACTCGGGATAGGGCCGGATGCCCGCGCTCTTTTCCAGATCCAGCAGCCGCCCCTTGGAGGGGCAACGGTGCATCTTAATCAGGAACCAGCCCGCTTTTTCGTTGAGATACATCGTGCAATCGCAGGCTTCCTCGGTCAGCGTGCCGCTCCAGTACTCCCAGCATCCGCGGATGCCGTGCTCCTTCACGAAGTTGACCAGCGGGATGCCCTTCCCATCCGGCTGGAACAGGTAATCCCACAGCCGCGCGACTTCCCCGCGCCCGTAGGTATCCGCCAGAAAGGTAAAAAGCTCGCTGTATGCCGGAATGAATTCTGTGCACGAAATCACTTGTATCCCTCCCGCTGAGGATTCAATCGCGCGCCCACCGCGCCGCCGGGGTGGATCAGGGCAAAGGCCTCGTTTTGAAACCCGGTTTTTTCGATCAGCGCGGCCTGGAGCGCGTCGAACAGAACGGACATGGCGGTAAAGCTCGTCGTGCCCTGGCTGTTCCAGCGGTCCACTTCCCTCGTTACCCGCATGGGGAGAACGACGTCCGCGCCCGCCGCCAGGGGAGAGGCGGCATTTTCCGTAACCGTGATGATGAAAACGCCCTTTTGGCGGCAGATTTTCAAAATGGGCAGCAGCTCTTCTGTTTTTCCGCCGCGGGAAGCCAGCAGCATAACGTCGCCCGGCTTCAGATAGCCCGTCGCCCCATGAACCGCCTCCGCCGGCGAAATGAACCGCGCCGGCCGCTCGATGCAGCACATCAGGTGCGCGAAATGCTGGCAGGCGATGCCGGAATGCCCGCAGCCGCTGGCGGCAATGCGTTGCGCGGCGGCGAGAAGGCCGACCGCCCGCTCAAAAGCGCCTTCTTCCAGCGCCCGGCCGCTTTCCAGCAGCGATTCCGCCTCAATGCGGAAAGCGTCCAGGCCCGCTTCAAAGGCGGACCGTTCCCCCGCCATCGTCAAACGCGATCCTTCAATTGAAGGTCGAAATGGGGATCATACGCCTTTTCCTCATCCGAATACTTGTGCAGCGTATTGACCACTTCCCCGTTGTTCCACTTGCGGTCGTTTACCTCTTCCGTCGTGCCCATGATGGTGACGTTGAGCTGGCGGCGGCGCGCGCGCACATGGTCCCAATCGATAAAGTAGATGTGCGCGAACTCGCCGGTATCCAGCATGCCATCCTTAATGGTGATGCACTCGCTGCGGCCAAAGAATACGCTGCGAAGGTGCCCATCGGTGTTCATGCTGGTGAAATCCCCCGGCTCGCCCACATAGCGCCCGTATTGCGCGTGGATGGGGCCGGGATGGCGGTACTGGTGCTCCTCGGCAAAATCGGGAATCATCTTGCGCATGATATCCAGCAAATCGTGCTGGAGATATTCCAGATCGAAGGAATCGATATCGTGCGAGCATTCCTGGATCATCACGGAACAGGTCGTGTGATGCGAGGCCACGCAAACGGTGCCGTTCTTCACGCCGGACAATTTGACCATTTCGTTTACCTCGCGGGTTACATCGTGAAATGTGGGGATCCAGCCCCGGGATTGCAGCTCAATTTCTTTTTGATAAACTTTGAATTCCATGATTTTTTCGACTCCCTTGCTCAATATTTTCCAAATGGCAGGTGGAGAGCGCGTGGCGCCAGCCGCTGATCCGCGGCGGATTTTTTGTGATGAACCTATTTTACCGCATGTCGAAAAGAAAGTCAATAGTAAAATCAGAAAAATCCAAGATTTTTATCAACAAAAGATAAGCTTTATTGTTAAATTAAAAGCAAGCCAAAAATAAAAGAAAGCAGCGAGCCTTTCAGCGCCGCGGATCCGCGCCAAAAAAAGCCGCCGCGGCACGCGCCGCAGCGGCAAACTGTCAAAGACCCCAGGAGAGACGGAGCTTCGCAGCAAACAACACAGGGAAACCAGAGCATTGACAAAGTATGGGAAGAACGGGGCTTTCATCAGAAATGACGGCGTGTACGTCATTTCTGGCATTTTTTGCAGAGCAAACGCTTGCGTTTGCGGTAAAAATGCGTTCCCGTCCCGGCCGCTGGCCGTCGAAGGCCCGAAGGGCTGAAGTGGCGAGCACACGGAGCGAAGCGCAGTGCGCAGCCACGAAACACCGCGCAAGCGTTAGCGCAGAGCGGTGCGTAGACAAGCGGCCGGGTAATCCTCGTTGACAAACCTTCGGTTTGTCAACGATTTTTCCTATCCTTCGAATTTTTGCAACCCGCCCTCGATGCCGGTGAGGTAAATATTCATGCAATAGGGGAGGATCTTGCGCAAATCGCCCCGCTCGGCGATGTCGTTGGTGATGAGCGTCATCTTCTGGTTGAGCGGGCTGACATTGGAAAAGCTCTCGTGGCCGATTTTGGTGAAATCCGCGGCAATGATGACCGAGCGGCTGCGCTTCATCATGGAGCGGTCGATCACCGCCTCTTCGGAATGATAGGTGGTCAGGCCCGCCTCCGCGCTGATGCCGTCGATGGAAAGGATCGCGTGATCGGCGCGGTAGTTTTCCAGCTCTTCCAGCGCGTCGGCCCCGTGGGTGAAGGCGTACTGCACATTGATGTTCCCGCCCAGCAGGATGACCTTGAACGTTTGAATGCCGCCCAGTTCCAGCGCCACGATCACGGAATCCGTTACGATGCTCAGGTTCCGCTTGGTCTTTAACGCCCGCGCGACCTCGTTCATCGTGGCCCCCGCGTTGATCATCAGCGTTTCCCCATCGCGGATCAGCTCCGCCACCGAGCGGCCGACCTGCTGCTTGTATTCGATGTTTTCGTGCGCGCGCTGCAGAAAATCGAGGTTATAAAAATTGCGCACCGTTTGAATCGCGCCGCCGGTGGTGCGCTGCAACCCGCCCTCCTCTTCCAGGGCGGACAAATCGCTGCGGATGGTGACCTCCGTGGTTCCAAACAGCTGCGCCAGCTCATCGATGCGAACTTCGCCGTTTTGCGCGAGCAGCTCCATGATTTTTTTGCGGCGGAGGTGCATTTTCGTTTTTTTCGACGCGTCTTGCATATTTCCCTCTCCTTTTGTGCGGCATAAACCCATTATAATACACTTTTCCCCGCCTGTCAAACGCGGAATTTTCGAAAACGGAAGCGGAAAGGGCAGTTTTCCGCCATTTTGGAAAAAATATCAAAAATAAAAATAAGAAAAAATAAAGTTTTATATTGACACTGGCTGTTGCCATGTATTATAATGGGTGTCAAGTGAAAAGCAAAAGGAGGGAGTATCGAAAGATGCGGATGGTTGTCGTCAACGCGACACTCGTGATGGAAGATCATTACATTCCCAACGCGGCGCTAAGCATTGCGAATGGGCGGATCGAAGATTTCGGCCCCATGGAATCCCTGGCCATTCCTCCGCAGGCGGACATTCTGGATGTGCGCGGCGGTTTGGTGGGGCCGGGGCTGATCGACATCCATACCCACGCCGGCGGAGGATATTTTTTCGATCAGAATCCGGCCGTGGCCGCCCGCGCCCTGCTGGAGCACGGCGTAACGGGCGTGCTGCCCGCGCTATACATGACCTTTGGCCTGCGCGAATACATCGAGGCGGTGGACAGGATCGACGCCGCGCGCGCCGCGGGCGAATGCGGCAATATCCTGGGCTACTATATGGAAGGCCCTTATCTGAACCCCGCCTATGGCGCCAGCAAAGAGGACTACGCGTGGAGCGATGAAATCCTGCCCGAAGAATACGGGGAACTGGTGCGCCGCGTGCGCGGCAGCGCGAAAGTGTGGGCGCTCGCGCCGGAGCGGGAGGGCATCGAAACCTTTGTGCAGGATGTGCGGCGCGAATGCGGCGGCGTCGTGTTTTCCGTGGCGCACAGCGCCGCGACGCCCCAGCAGATCGCCGCCCTGCTGCCCTATGGGCTGAAGCTGGCCACGCACCACACCAACGCCACGGGCACGCTGCAAAAATACCCCGAATGCCGCACGCCCTGCGTGGACGAGGCCGTGCAGTATTATCCGGATATCTATGCCGAGCTGATTGCCGATGCGCACGGCATCCATGTGGATCCCTTCATGCTGCGCCTCGTGCGCAAAATCAAGGGGGAGAACCGGATCATCCTGATTTCCGATGCGTTCGTCTGCGACGGCCCGGTTCCGCCGGGATACGACGGCGTGACCGACATCAATTTTGATTTCTCGGGGGAAATTGCCGGAACCCGCCTGACGCTGGACGCCGTGTGCCGGAACATGATGAAGCACACGGGCTGTTCCGCGGTGGACGCCTTCCGCTATGCCTCCACCAACCCCGCCAACCTGCTGAACATGCCGCATCTGGGCCGCATTGCGCGCGGCGCGCAGGCGGATCTCGTTGTGTGCGACGAATGGATAAACGTTCAACATGTGATTCAGAAAGGAGTTCTTGTGCGATGAAAAACGTTATTTTTGATCCCCCGACCGATTTTGCCTTCCAGCCCGGCGACTATGTTCCCTTCAAGGACCGCGAGGTGTGCGAGCGCCTGCGCAAGATCAGCGGCAAGGATCTGGAAAAGCACCCGAACCCGGATTTCCACATCAAGGTTATGCTCAATCCCCACCCGGTGCTCATCGCCACCCTGTTCGCGCGCATCCGGGAAGCTTCTGAAAACAACCGGAAAATCACGCTGATCCTGGGCAATCCCGAGCCGGAAACCTATATTCCGCTGGCGCAGCTGATCAACTATTTCCAGGTGGATTGCCGCAAGGTGCACATCTTCGCCATGGACGAATGGGCCGACGACCAGGGCAACATCGCCCCGGAAACCTATAAGGCGGGCTTCGCGCATTCCATGCTGAAATACCTCGTTTATCAGATCGACGAGAGGCTGCGCATGCCGCTGGAAAACGTGCATTATCCCACCAACAAAAACATTTCCGTGTATTCCAAAATGATCACCGAGTGCGGCGAGGGCGGCGCGGACCTGTGCTCCTCCTCCCCGGGCTGGACGGGGCATATGGCGTTTATCGACCCCGTGGACGAGTTTATCCGGCCCACGATGGAGGAATACCTGCAGCAGGAAGCGCGCATCGTCACCCTGCATCCGTTGACCGTGGCGCAAAATTCGCTGCACGGCGTGTTCGGCCAGTCCGGCTATATCGCGGATGTGCCGCCGAAGGCCGCCACCATCGGCCCGGTTGACGTGCTCAATGCCAGGGAACGCATTGAGGTGCACGCGCTTTTGACCAACAACACCTTCTCTTCCTGGCAACGCATGACGTCCAGGCTGGTGCTCCACGGGCCCGTTACGCCGCTGGTGCCCAGCTCCATGCTGCAGCTAATGAAGACGCAGGTCTACGTCAGCGAAGAAATCGCGGCCCCCTTCGAGTGCTGGGAAACGGTGGGCTATTGAGCGCAACCCTGGCTTTGCGTGGAGGTTTGCGCATGCGAAAACTGCTCCTTGGCATAGATGCGGGCACCACCGCCTTCAAAGCCGCTCTATTTGATGAAAAGATGAACGCCCTCGCCGCGGCGCAGCAGGATTACCAGCTGCAATCGCGCGAGGGCAACCGGGTGGAATTCCCGGCGGAAAAGTATTTCCGCGTGCTGTGCCGGTGCGTGCGCCAGCTGGTGGAAAAAATCCCTTCCGCCGCCGGGGAGGTCTGCGCGCTCGCGCTGAGCTGCCAGGGGGAAACGCTGGTTTGCCTCGACGCGGACGGGCAGCCCCTGGGGGACGCCATCGTCTGGCTGGATGGCCGCGCGGAAGCCGAGGCGGACGCGCTGCGCCAGCGCTTTGGGCGCAGGGCCGTCTATGAAATCACCGGCCAATCCGATATGACGGCCACCTGGCCCGCCGCGAAGCTCCTCTGGCTGCGTTCGCACGCGCGCGAGCGCTTCGCCCGCTCAAGGCGCTTCCTTTTGCTGGAGGATTACCTGCTTTTCCGCCTGACGGGCCAATTCGTGGGCGAAAAGAACCTGTGGGCGTCGTCCGCGATGATGAATATCCATACGGGGAAATGGTGGGCGGAAATGCTGGCCGAACTGGGAATTGGCGCAAAAGCGCTCCCCGAACTGGCCGGTAGCGCCGCCCCCATCGCAACCCTCACGCCGGAGGCCGCGCGGGCAACGGGCCTGAATCCGTCCGTGCTGGTGGCGGCGGGCGCCCTGGACCAAACCTGCAACCTCATCGGCTGCGGCATTACCCGGCCGGGCTCGGTGTGCGAAAGCACAGGTTCCTGCCTCGCCGTGAGCGCGGTTCTGGATTCTCCCATTCCCTACGATGAGCGCCGCCCGGTCACCTGCCAGAACCACGCCGTTCCCGGGCGGTACACCCTGCTGTCCTGGTCGCAGTCCGCAGGCATGGCGCTCAAATGGTGCGCGCGGGAATTGTACCGGGACGCCGCTTCCCTGGAAGAAGCATACGCCCGCATCAACCAGGAGGCGGAAAACATCCCCATTGGTTCCGATGGAATCGTGGCGCTTCCCTACTTCGCCGGAACGGCTTTCCCGGAATTCGATGGCAACGCGCGGGCCGTGTTTTTCGGCGCCAACCTCAGCCACACGCGCGGCCATTTTGCGCACGCGGTGATGGAGTCCGTCGCCTGCATGCTGCGCCAGAATCTGAATCTGCTGAACGCCGCCCGCATTCCCGTCGATCGGGTGTTCTGCATGGGCGGCGGGGCAAACAGCCCCGTATGGCTGCAAATCAAGGCCGATATTGCGCAAACCAGGATGGTGCGCCTGCGCGCAACGGACAGCGCGTGCCGGGGCGCGGCCGCGCTCGCGGGCGTCGCCGTGGGCATGTTCCCTTCCATCGATGCGCTTCCAAATGCGGAAATTTCCGGCGCGGTTTATGAACCCCGGCCCACCCCGCAGGCCGGCCTTGTGCTGCAACGATATGAAGAATTGTATGCCGTTTTAAAACCGTTCTTTCAAAAATGCGCTTCCCAAAATAAGGAGGTCGTTTCGTGAACAAACATTTTATTCGCCCGCCCTTTTTCGAAGTGGGGCCCAAGGCCTATTTTTGCGGGCAGCAGGCGCTGGAACTCGCGCGGATCGCGGAAGAGGCTTCCCGGGAGACGGAGGTTGCCGTAATCTATACGCCGCAGCTGACCGATTTGCACCTGATCGCGGAAAACACCTCGGGCCTGTATCTGTGCGCGCAGCATATGGATCCCCTCTATCCCGGCCGGGGGCAGGGCAGCATCCTGCCCGAAGCGGTGAAGGCCGCTGGCGCCAAATGCGTCATGCTCAACCACGCCGAGCGCCCCGTCGCGCTCGACGCCCTGGCGCGCACGATCGGGCGGGCCAGGGAGGTCGATCTGATCAGCATCATCTGCGCGTCCTCCTGCGCCCAGGCGGTCGCCTGCGCGGCGCTGCACCCGGACATCATCGTCGTGGAGCCCTCGGAGCTCATCGGCACCGGCGTGGCGAGCGACCAGACCCTGGTGGAGGCGTCCACGCGGTCCGTAAAAAACGTGTCGCCGGAAATCCAGGTGCTGCAGGGCGCGGGAATCGCCAGCGCGGAGGATGTTTACCGGGTGATTTATGCCGGGGCGGACGCCACCGGTTCTTCCAGCGCCATTTGCAAGGCCGCTGACCCCGGAAAAATGCTGCGCGAAATGCTGGCCGCGGCCATGCAGGCGTATCGCGACCGCACCTGCGCCTGACGGGAGGCCGGAGCATGGACAGCCCCTATCGCATCCAGGAGGCCGACCGGCAGGCCGCGGAAGAATACCGCGGATTTTTGCCCGCCAGAATCTTTGACGCCCACACGCACATCTATCTGCGCGAAGCCACGCCGCTGGAAGAGGTTTTGCATCCGGGATACACGGCCTTTGTGCGCAGCAAATGCTCTTATGAAGAGTATTGCCACGATATGGCGGTGATGCTGCCGGGCGTGGAAAAAATCCGCCTGAACATGATGCCCATGCCCGATCCCATCCTGAACGACCGCGCAAACGGCCTTCTTTGCCGCGCGAACGCCCATGTGATGGAGCAGCAACGGCTGCATCCGGACAGCGTGGCCTCGGTATACATTTTGCCGGAAAACAGCGCGCAGGAAATCTTCGATCTCGCATCCCATCCGGGCGTGCGCGGATTGAAGCCGTATTTTTACGCCACCGGCCGCTGGCAGGGCGAGGAATTTGAAATCCCCGATTTTTTGCCGGAAAGCGCCTGGGAAGTTTCCGCGCATCTTCGGATCCCCATCATCCTGCACATCAAAAAGCAGAACCTGGCGGACGGCGCAAATTTTTCCTATATCGAGCGCATGGCGCGGCGCTATCCCGCGGCCAGGCTCGTGTTGGCGCACTGCGCGCGCGCCGGTTCCTGGGAACAGATCCGTGCGATCGAGCGCCTGAAGGATGGCGGCAACATCTGGTTCGACCTTTCCTCCTGCGCCAGCCCCGGCGCGATCATCGCCTGCATCCTGAAAAGCGGCGGAAAGCGCGTTGTGTGGGGCAGCGACTATGCCGTCAGCATGTATCGCGGCGGCGGCGATGCGCCGGTATTCCTTGGCATCGGCAATTTGCGGGCATTTTGCACCGCCGCGCGGCAACTGTGCCTGGACCGCAGCGCCATTGAAGACCTTTTCTACAACAACGCCTGCGCGCTCTTTGGCGTGGAGCCGTAAAGGCATAGCGCAAGGCAGCGCTGCGTTTTGGATCCTTGTGGCGGGGGGCGCACGAAGCGCGCGCTGTGCGCGAAACAGCGCGAAGTAAGCCCAATGAGCAAAGGAGAGCTGCAAGCCGTCAGGCGCAGCAGGGCGACCATTGCGAATTGAGGAAGCGCACGAAGCGCGCGCGCTGTGCGCGAAGCAGCGCGGAGTAAGCCCAATGAAGCAGGGAGTGCCACAAGCGAGCTTGCGAGCGCAGTGGTACGACCATGCTGAATTGAGGAACGGTGCGAAGGCACGGAACACCGCGCAAGCGTTAGCGCAGAGCGGTGCGTAGACAAGCGACCGGGTAATCCTCGTTGACAAACCGAAGGTTTGTCAACGATCAGGCCACTTTCCAGTTTTCCGGTAATGCTGCCAGAGCGCGCGGGCTTCGCCCACCAGGGCTTCGTCGCCGCCCAGGCGCTCGATGAGGGCAATGGCATTGAAGCTCTCGCAGGGGCCGGGCTTCAATTGGTAATCAAAGCGCATATCGCCGCTTTCGAAGGTTTCGGCGAAGTGGTAGTTGTCGTAGTCCGCGCCGAGCAGAGTAGGCAATTCGCCATCGTGCGTGGCGGCGATGCAATGCACGCGCATACCGGCCAGGCGGCGCAACACCGCGCAGGCGGCGCTGATGCGCTCGCCGGTGTTCGTGCCGCGCAGCACTTCGTCGATCAGCGCCAGACAGGGCAGCGTGCCCGCGTAATTCACGATGCGCAGCACCGAGCGGATCTCGGTCATAAAATAGCTGGCGCCGCTGAGCACATCGTCCCGCAGGGACATGGAAGAGAATATGGCGTGCGGCCGCGCGCGATAGGCGCTCGCCGGGCAGGTGGCCACGGATTGAGCCAGAATGGCGCACAGGCCCACGGCCTTGAGGAACGTCGATTTGCCGGAGGCGTTCGAGCCCGTGAGCAGGATGGGCCTTTGCAGGCGCAGGGAATTGGGCACGCAGTGCTCCATCAGCGGGTGGCGCAAGGCGGCGATTTCGATGCCGTCCTGTTGCACAAATTCCGGCGCGCACCAGCCTTCGGTTTCCATTTCCGCGCGCCAGCTGCCCATGGCGCGCAGCGCGTCCACCTCGCCCACGGCCATCATCAGCGCGTGGAGCGCGGGGGAGAGCCGCCCCAGCTGGAAGAGAAACCGCTCGTAGAGGATCAAGTTCGAGAGAAAAAAGAACTCGAAACACATGGCGATGATGCCCTCATTGTACAGCCCGTACACTACTTTGCCCGCCTTGAAGCGCTTGAGCGGCGCCAGGAGGCCGGGCGGCAGCAGGCTTTTGTCCAGCGCGTCGATGCGGCGCGCGGCGCGCACGAGCTGCATGGCCCACAGGATGGTGGGCACATGGCTTGCCATGCGTTTTTGCGAAAGGGCCGCCGTGACCGCGTTCACCGACAGACACAGCAAAAAGAAATACAGGCCCGCCGGAAGGCCCGCGGCGAAGAGCAGCGCGCTCACGGCAAACAGTAGGCTCTGCCCGATGTGGGCAAACAGCCGCAGGCGGGAGGGCGTTTGCGCCCGGCCCAGCAGAAAATCCCAGTGCAGCCGGTAGTCCCGGCCCAGCGGCAAAAGGATGGACGCCAGCGCGTCGCGCACGCCCTCGCGGCTGACGGCGCGAATCTTCGCGTCGCGCGCGCGGATGGCTTCCGGATCCGCCAGGGGCCGGCGCAGCGCGGCGTAGAGAAAATTGTCCCCCGCCGCGCTAAAGCAGCCGTTCAGGCGCTTATAGAGCGCGTCCATGTCCAGATCGCTCCAGGTGATGTCGTCGATGGGCGGCGCGAAAGTAGCTGACGGCGCTTCTTTTTCCACCGTTTTGGCGAAATAATCGCGAATGAGCTGCATGTCGGTTTCGTCGAATGCGTTTGCGTGCCGTTCGCCCCACACAAACGCCGCGCCTTTGCGGCTAAACATGGCGCAGGCGCAGCACGTTCCAGCTGAGCCTGGGCAGGCGGACGGAGAGCCTGCCGCCTTCCAGCGTGCCGCCCTTGCCCTGGACGGGCGCGACGTTTTGCGGGTTTTCCTCGCTGTTGACGGCCTTCACATCGTCGTGGTGGAGCAGGATGTGCCCGCCCATGCGCAATTCGCCAAACGCGCGCAGATCGGCTTCCAGCAGAATGTCTTCCTCCATGGAGCGGTTCACGGCGAAAATCGTCACGCTCCCGTCATCGTCCAGCGCGGCGGTCGCATCGATATAGGGCACGTCCGTATAATCCGCGCAATCGTACACCGGCGAGCAGACCACCGGGCGCAGCGCCGTGCCGCGCGCGAAGTTGGAAACGTGCATGTAGGGATAGAAGATCGTTTGCGCCCATGCGCCGCCGCCGGTGCGGGTCATGATCGGGGCGATGACGTTCACCAGCTGGGCGAGACAGGCGACCTTCACGCGGTCCGCATGGCGCAGGAAGGTGATCAGCATGCTGCCCACCAGAAGGGCGTCCTCAAAATTGTAAACGTCCTCCAGAATGGGCAGCGCCTGGCCCCACTTGTTCGCGCGCGTGACCTCATCCGTTTGCCGGTTGGAATGGTACCACACGTTCCATTCATCAAAGGAGAGGTTGACGGTCTTTTTGGCATGTTTTTTGCCCTTCACGCTGTCGCAGATGCACACCACGGTTTGGATGAACGCATCCAGATCCATGCTGCGCGCCAGGAAACCGGGCGTGTCGTTCGTGGGGTTGCCATAATAGCGGTGCAGGGAAACGTAATCCACGTTGTCATAGCACTCGTTCAGCATGGTCAGTTCCCAATCGCCAAAGGTGGGCATCGTCATTCCAGAAGAGCCGCAGGCCACCACTTCAATGGAGGGATCGACCCACTTCATCATTTTCGCGGATTCATTGGCCAGGCGGCCATATTCATAGGCAGTCTTGCTGCCCATCTGCCAGGGACCGTCCATCTCGTTGCCCAGGCACCACAGCTTGATGTTCAGCGGCTCCAGCGCGCCGTTCTTTTTGCGCAAATCCGACCAGTAGGTGCCGCCGGGGTGGTTGGCGTATTCCACGATGTTGCGCGCCGCGTCCGCCCCGCGCGTGCCCAGGTTCACCGCATACATGGGGGCAGCGCCCGCCTTTTTGCACCAGCCGATGAATTCGTGCAGGCCGAATTCGTTGCTTTCCGTGGTAAACCAGGCCAGATCCAGCCGCCGGGGGCGCTGCTCCCTGGGACCGATGGAATCTTCCCACTGGAAGCCGGAAACGAAGTTCCCGCCCGGATAGCGCACCACGGGCACGCCAATTTGGCGCACCAGCGCCAGCACATCCCGGCGGAACCCCTGTTCGTCCGCCTGGGGATGGCCGGGTTCGTAAATGCCGCCGTACACGCAGCGGCCCAGATGCTCAACGAAGGAACCGTATATCCGGGGATCGATCTGGCCGATCCGGTAATCGCGATCGAGAATCAGCGAAGCCTTTTTCATGGATGCGCCTCCTGTCATAAGGGAATTTTGTATCATTATCGGGCATTTGCGGCCAAAAGTCAATTGTGAAAAAAAGAAAAATTCGCCCGCACAGAGGCATGCCCGCAAAATTTGCCCACAGACCTTGACAAGCGCGGCGCAGCGCGGTATAATGCAGCTAGATTTTTGTAGGAGGCGCGGTATGCTTCATTTCGGTCGCGGCTATGCTTATGCGTATTGCTATTGCCTGGGATCCATGGGCAATGGTGATTTGTGCTGGGGCCGGTAAGGGAGCAGGGCGGCGGTTACGCCCCGGGAGCTTGCACATCGCACAGATCACGGTCTGTGCGGTTTTTTTGTTTCCGGCGCGCCATGTAGGACGGACGGAGAAAGGGGAAAACAGCATGATAGCGGTCATTAAGCCCAGTGCAACGGCAGAACAGAAGGCGGGCCTCGTGGATTGGATTCGCAGCCAGGGCGTCGGCGTACACGTTTCCGAAGGGCACGATTACACCGTGCTCGGCCTCATCGGCGACACGAGCAGGATCGACATGGAGCTGATCGCCAGCCTGGACATTGTGGATTCCGTCAAGCGGGTGGCGGAGCCTTTCAAGCAGTGCAGCCGCAAATTCCATCCAGACGACACCGTGGTGGACGTGGGCGGCGTGAAGATTGGCGGCGGGCATTTTGCCATGATTGCCGGGCCGTGCTCCGTGGAAAGCCGCGAGCAGATCATCGCAGTGGCGCAGGCGGTGAAGGATGCGGGGGCCAAATTGCTGCGGGGCGGCGCGTTCAAGCCGCGCACATCGCCCTATTCTTTTCAGGGCCTGAAGGACGAGGGCATCGAGCTGTTGCTGGAGGCGAAGAAGGCCACGGGCCTGCCCATCGTTACGGAGATCATGAACGCCAACGATCTGCCCCTCTTCGAGGAGGTGGATGTGATCCAGGTGGGCGCGCGGAACATGCAAAATTTCGATCTGCTCAAGGAGCTGGGCCGCACGGGCAAGGCGATCCTGCTCAAGCGCGGCCTGGCCAACACGCTGCAGGAACTGCTTTTGAGTGCGGAGAACATCATGATCGGCGGCAACGCGCGCATCATCCTTTGCGAGCGCGGCATCCGCACCTTTGAAACCCACACGCGCAATACCTTGGATCTTTCGGCGGTGCCCGCCCTGCACGAGATGACGCACCTGCCGGTGGTGGTCGATCCCAGCCACGCGACGGGGCAGGCGCGGCTGGTGGAGCCCATGGCGCTGGCGGCCGCGGCCTGCGGCGCGGATGGGCTGATGATCGAGGTGCACAACGATCCCATTCACGCCCTGTGCGATGGCGCGCAATCGCTTACCTGCGCCCAGTTCGCCGGAACCGCGCGCAAGGTGCGCGCCATAAGGGGGGCTTTGCAATGAGCGGGAACGAAGCGGTTCTCACCGTGGGCGTGGTGGGGCTTGGGCTGATTGGAGGCTCCATGGCCAAGGCGTACAAGCGGCAGGGACACGCCGTGTATGGCTACGACGCCTCGGAAACGGTAACGAAGTTCGCCATTTTGAGCGGGGCGTTGGATGGCGCGCTCACACGTGAGGATTATGCCCGCTGCGACCTTCTGTTCATCGCCACCTATCCCGAGGCGGCCGTGCAGTTTTTGCGGGAAAACGGGCCGTATTTTTCCCGGGATGGTATCGTGATGGATCTGTGCGGCACCAAGGAGATGGTCTGCCGCGCGGGCTTCGAGGCGGCGCGGGAACATGGTTTCACGTTCGTGGGCGGGCACCCCATGGCGGGCACGCACAATTCCGGCTTCAAATACGCGCGGGAGGATATGTTCCGCGGCGCGCCCATGGTGATCGTGCCGCCGGTGCGCGACGATATCGCGCTGCTCGCGCGGGTGAAGCGCCTGCTCGCGCCGGCGGGGTTTGGTTCCCTGTCCGTAACCACGGGCGAGGCGCACGACCGTACGATCGCCTTTACCTCGCAGCTGGCGCATATCGTTTCCAGCGCTTATATCAAAAGCCCCACGGCCTTGGAACACCGGGGCTTTTCCGCGGGCAGTTATCGCGATATGACGCGCGTGGCCTGGCTCAACCCCGATATGTGGACGCAATTGTTCCTGGAAAACCGGGAAAACCTGCTGCGCGAACTGGACGCGATTCTTGGGCACCTGGGCGAATACCGTGCAGCCATTGCGCAAAACGACGCATCTACCCTGCGCCGCCTGCTGGAGGAGGGCCGGCAGCGCAAGGAAGCGGTCGATGGCAAGGGCACCAATACGCCCGACCCGAATTAGGGATGGCTTTGGAAAGCGCCGCGCCATAGCGGCCGCTAGCACGGCGCTGCATCGCCTTGCGCCATCCGGCCAATGTGCCTTTCCCACAAACACGATGAGGAGAGAATGAACATGAAGATTGCGCCGCCCGCATTGGGGGAATTGCGCCCCGCCACGGAACTGACGGAGCGCGCTCGCCGCGCGCTGCTGTTGCGCGACAGCGTGGAGGGCCTGTCGTTCGAGCGCGATGCGCTGGAAGGCGTGGAGGGCGAGCGGCTGGACTTTTCGCTCTGCCGCTTCACGCGCTGCCGCCTGGCGCCGGGAACGGTTAAGTGGCTGAGCTTCACGGATTGTGTTTTGGAAAACTGCGATCTTTCGGGCGCGCTTTTGCGGGGCGCCAGTTTTTGGCGCGTGGAACTGCGCGACTGTACGGCGGCGGGCGCGGATTTCTCGGAATGCTCGCTGCGCTCTGTGCGGTTCCAGGGGGTAATGTTGCGCTACGCGAATTTTTCCCGCACCAGGTTTCAGGCCGCGCAATTTGAATCCTGCTGCCTGGACGGCGCGGCGTTTTACGAAGCCCGGCCCAAGGGGCTGGCCTTTTCGGGCGGCAGCCTGGTGGAAGCGGAGCTGGGAGGTATGCCGCTCAAGGGGATCGACCTGCGCTCGATGGACATCCGCGGCGTGCGGGTCGTGGGAGGCGAGCTGGCGGGCGCCATCGTTTCGCCCGTGCAGGCCATGGATCTCGCGCGGTTGCTGGGCGTGGAAATCCGGGATTAGGGCGCGGGCGGCGTCTTATGGCAAACCGCCTCCGCCGTTCCGGCGCCGGAAAAAGCGCGGGCGGTTCGGCAGATTCCCCGAGCATATCCGCCTGGGCGGCGCTTTCTTTATAGTAAAATGTGCTGCCCGGGAGGAAAGCGCTGCTGCGGTGGCTCGCCTGCGACATTGCTGAAAGTCGGAGAAAAAAGAGGGTAGCGCAAGCTTGTGTTTTGGGAAAAAATTGTGTATAATAGGGTGCGGAGAATCCCGCAGGCATCGCGGGACAAACGGATGCTATCCGGCCGGTGCCGGACGCGAATGTAAGGAGGAAATTTCATGAAGAAACTGGCCCTTGTTCTGGCGCTGGCGCTCGCCTTCGCCCTGGTTCCCGCGCACGCGGAAGTCGATCTTTCCGGCATGACGCTATCCGAGCTCATCGAGCTTTCCCAGCAGGTGACCATGGCCATGTGGGAAACGGAGGAGTGGGAAGAAGTGGAAGTGCCCATCGGCGTGTATGAAATCGGCGTGGACATCCCTGCCAAGCACTGGAACATTGCCGCGGGCGATGGGCATTTCCCCACGATTACTTACGCCAGCAAGCTCGACGCGAGTGGCCGCGATGCGGAATGGGAAGATACCATTTATGAGGAGTGGCTCATGAGTTCCTCCTATGATTATTATGAGGATTACGAGGGCGAATACCCCGAATCCATTGATCTGGATCTGAGCGATGGCGGCTATCTCATTGTGGAAGAAGGCTCCGTGATTTTCACGCCGTACACCGGCAAGGTGGATCTGGGCTTCAAATAAACCCGCCTGAATAGAGCGCGAGGGGACGGAGCTTCGCCGCCGCCAGTGGCGGAAACAGGCCGTAGGCGTCGAAGCCCCGAAGGGGTGAAGGAGCGAGGACAGTGCAAAGCGCTCCGCAGCTCCGAAATACCGGGCCGCCGAAGGCGAGCACGGTACGAAGACCCCAATGAGGGCGAAAGAGGCAGCGCAGCAAGGCGACTATTGCGAATTGTGGGGGCAGTGGCGGAAACAGGCCGTAGGCGTCGAAGCCCCGAAGGGGTGAAGGGGCGAGGATAGCGCGAAGCGCTCCGCAATGGCGGAACACTGGGCTGCCGCAGGCGGCACAGTGCGTAGACAAGCGACCGGGTAATCCTCGCCCACAAACCAAAGGTTTGTCAATGCTCTGCCTTTTTACTCCACATCAAATCCGCCGCTCAAAATGAACTGCCTGAGAATAGTGTCTACCTTGGCCGGGACACGAAAGGCTTTGACCGGCTTACCCTCGGCGCGCTCAAAGTAGCTCCGAGCAATGTCGCGATCCACAGTATTCTTTAGTTTGTCAAAAAGGCCAAATTCGTTGATGTTGCCGGCTGTGACATGGCGGTTCATAAAATCCCGCAGTTGCTTTTCGTCCACGCCTATGGCCAGCGCAAAGCGATGGATCCGGTCGTTGCGCGCTTCCGCCTGATATTCAGTGATATAATCCGAGAGCGTTTTATCCTCTTCCACGATTTTATTGCCTCTTTGAACATCAAGCAGAAACATGTGCGCATATTTCTGTTCTTCCTGGGACAGCACCGCAAAGGACTTGTGTAGTTCATTCAAGACATCGGCAGTTTCCAAGCCATCTTGCAGCGCCTTGAGGAATTTCTTGAAACGGGAGTTCATGTATGCTTTATCGATCGCGCCGGTATTGATTTCGGTGAGGTAGGGATCGATTTCATACGGTACGTCTTCCATGCCGCCGCCTCCACCGTCGCGAAACAATTCTTTGTAGCGCATGGCCAGCACAAGGTA
>DVJN01000184.1 GCA_018716755.1 Candidatus Alectryocaccomicrobium excrementavium | reverse complement strand
GAGGACACCATCGTGCTCTGCCACGATTGCGATTACCGTGCCAACATGGAGGCCGCACCCTGCATCACGCACAGTGCGCCCACCGAGCCCGCCGAGCGCAAAAAGGTGGCTACGCCCGGCGTCAAAACCATCGAAGACCTGTGCGCCTTCTTGGGCATTCCCGCAACTGCCACCTGCAAGGCCGTCGTCTACCAGGAAAACCTTACGGACAAATACATCGTCGCCTTCCTGCGCGGCGATCTGGATATCAACGAAACCAAGCTGCGCAATTTTGTGAAGGCGGAAATCCATCCCGCGGAAATCACGCCCGAAAGCGGCCTGTGCGCCGGGTTCATCGGCCCGTTGGGCCTGCCCAAAGACGTGCGCGTGGTGTTTGACGCTTCCCTGCAGGGCGGCGGCTACTACGCCACCGGTGCGAACGAGGCGGACGCGCACATCACCGGCTTCAACATCGAGCGCGATCTGGGCGAAGTGGAATATGTGGACGTGGCCAAGGCATACGACGGCGGCATCTGCCCCGCCTGCGGCAAGCCCTCTATCTATACTGCGCGCGGCATTGAGGTGGGCAACATCTTTCAGCTGGGCACCAAGTACACCGAGAGCATGGACATGACCTATGTGGACGCGGATGGTTCCCTCAAGCACCCCATCATGGGCTGCTACGGCATCGGCGTGGGCCGCCTGGCCGCTTCCGCCTGCGAGGCGCACCACGACGAATATGGCCCCATCTGGCCCATTTCCATCGCGCCCTGGCAGGTACACATCTGCTCTCTGCGGCCGGATGATGCGCAGGTGGCCGAGGTTTCGCAGAACCTCTACGACGAGCTGAACCGCCGCGGCGTCGAGGTCATCTGGGACGACCGTCCCGTGAGTGCGGGCGTGATGTTCTCAGATGCGGATCTGCTCGGCGTACCCGTGCGCGCGGTTGTTAGCCCCAAGAACCTCAAAAACGGCGCGGTAGAAATCTCCCTGCGCGACAAATCCCTGCGCGAAAGCAAACCCATCGCCGAAGCCGCGGATTTTATTTACAACCTCGTAAAATCCGAATTGGAAAAACTGGACTGCAAGCTATAAGTGAGCACAAGGGCCGTCTCAACAGGAGGCGGCCTTTTTATCGCTTCACACCCTTGCCGGGAGAGAGGAAAACGAATGAAACGTATATTGCATTTTTTATGGGCGCTGCTGTTTCTTGCCGCCCCGGCGCTGGCGCAAAGCGAAACGCTGGAGGGAGATTGGCAGCTGGCTTCCGCCGTTGTTGGCGGCGTAGCCTACGAGGATTTGACGGCACTCCATCTTTCCGGCACTATGCGGCTGGAAGTGGATGGAACCGGGGTACAAACGGTAAATGGCGAAGCTTGCCCCTGCAAATGGCGGGAAACGGATGGCGGCATTCTCATCGACGATGGCAGCGGCGTAGCGTTGTTGTATACCCTCCAACCGGATGGAACCCTGGCGTGGAAAGACGCCTCCGGCGACGGGTTGACCTTTGCGCGGGTAGCGGCCGTGGATTCCGCTGCTGGCACGTGGGCACTGGCAACCGCTATCCATGATGGTGTGACAGCCAACGGCATGGCCGCGTTGGAGCTCGATCTGCGCCTGCAGCTGGATGAAGGCGGCACAGGCATGCTGCTCTCCAACGAGGCGCAGGCGCCTTGTACCTGGTCGCAAAACGGCGCGGCCGTTGCTGTGGCAGAAGAGGGCGGCTTGTGGAACTGCACGCTGCGCCCGGACGGTATGCTCAGCATGAACGCCAACGGCATAACACTGATTCTGCGGCGGGTGGAGCCGGATCTCCGCCCATCGCCATCTGCAAATCCTTTGCCGGAATTTGAAGAATCCGGCAACGCACAGCCTGCGCAATCGGAATCCTCCGCGATTGTATCGGAATATGGCTATAGCGTACGCCTTCCCGAAGGCTGGATCCCCCTGAACGACGAAACCGTCGCACAGATGATCGCTTCCATTGGCGAAGAACTCGCTTCTACCAACGGTTTCAGCCAAGACCAGCTGGATCAACTTGCTGCGCTGCACGCAAGCCTCTATTGCCTGCCCGACGGAAGCGCCAGTTTCAACGTCGTACGGGAGTCTGCCGATGGCGTAACGATGGAGACATTTCCTTCCCTGGCCTCCGCCTATCAGGAGCTCTATCGAAAGGTGGGCGTTACGGATTTTGTTCTCAGCGGCCCTGTCGATATCCATGACAAATCCTATTATGTGGGGACTTTTACGATGCAAGACGGCATAGAGCAAAAGCAGTATTTCTGCGCAAAGCATGGCTACATCTTCACGATTACCTTCACAAACGTATCCCCTGAGGATAGCGAATGGATCTTGAGTCACTTTGAAATCCTTTAAGGTGCGCCGTTCTCCTGACGGTTCCCTGCGAAAAAAAGCGGCCCTGGCATGGCTCGTAAGCCCGCTTTCTCTCCCCTTGCACAGATCGTAGGATTTCCCGCGCGCAAAGGATTTGCAGCTCAGCGGGCCCATGCCGCCCTATTTGCAACCATTCCGTTGCAGCCTGCTTCACTGCCAGCCATTGTATCCGCATATATGGCTACATCCGACCGTCCCTTGCGCATCGAATTTGCTGCTACAGGCGCTCCATGCCTCCTCACTATGCAATGATCTATCGTCATGCCTGGCAGATTGCGGCTCTCTCTTCCCTGCGGCCTATTCCAACACTGCTCATGGCCTTTACGCGGCCCGCTGGATTGTGGCTCTCTCCATTGGGCTGCCGCCTGTGTTCCTCGCCATTCCCAATGGCATCCTTGTTATATTTCCACAGTTTCACCCATAGGTTGTATGGATTGTACGGGATTCATACGTATCCATCCAAAATACCTGGAATGGCACGCGCCATCCTTTTTATTTATAACTTCTTTCAAATTGCGTCTTGCCGTCGGCTACAATCGCCTGGATGCCGCGCAAGCGTAACCACCGGCAGCGCTCGCGCGCTATAAAGCTTCGCCACCCAAACCACATTCCCAGGTAGCCGCTAAAACGGCTCCCTGTAATCCATTTTATGGCGCAAAAAAAGCACCCGTGAGGGAAGCCCTCACGAGCGCTTTCTTACGTATGAATTCGATTCTTACGCGTTGGTGCGCAGCTTGCGGGTGATGATCACCGCTACGCCAGCCAGCACTACCAGGGACGCAAGCGTCAGATACGCCATGCGCGCATCGCCAGTCTTCGGAGAAGAGCTGCCGCTGTTGCCGCTGTAGTTGCCGCTGTGGTTGTCCGTGCCGTGCTTCACAATGTACTCAAACCGCATGTCCGCACGATCCTTCGCCCAAGCGCTGCCATCCGCATTCTTACCAGTGGTGGTCGCCCACACGTTCAAGTCCAGATTGATGGTGGCGGGCTTTTCCAGAGAACCAGCCTTGTGATAGCCAGCACCGTCCGTGCCGTACCAGCCGAAGGTCTTGCTCGCGTTCGCCTTCATGGTCGTCACGTAACCGTTCTTCGCAGCATCATAGGTCGCGCCAGACACCGGGTACAGGCGGCCTTCGTCGTCGCGCAGCTGAATCACGATTTCAGCGTCATACTTCACCGTCATCGAGAACAGGCTCTTCGCATTCTTGTGGCTGAACTTCACGCCATTGCCGAACACTTCCGGCTTGAAAGAGAACGCCGAGATGACACTCCCGTCATAGTTGGAGAACGTCAGGTTGAAATCATCGGGACCGGTGGTCACCTGGCCACCAATGTCCGGGGTCTCGGTGGACGCATTGATGGCAGCAAGGATGTAACCGCCGATGCCATTGGTCAGGAGGTAC
>DVJN01000183.1 GCA_018716755.1 Candidatus Alectryocaccomicrobium excrementavium | reverse complement strand
TGCGCGGTGTTCCGTGCCTGCGCACTTCGTGTGCTCGGCACTTCAGCCCTTCGGGCCTTCACCTTTTTGCAAGCATTTGCGGAGAAAAATACCAGAAATGACGTACACGCCGTCATTTCTGATTAGAACCTTTTTCTTTCGAGACTTTGTCAATAGTCTGAACCGCCCCGCGGCATTTGCCGCGGGGCGGTTTTTGCGCGTTGGCAAAGGCGTCTTTTGCTCACGTGCCCTTACAATTTTTTGATTACATTTTCTACGGCTGCGACCCAGGCGTGGGCAGGGTCGTTGGTACGGCAAAAACCCTGGTACTGTCCGGCCATCAGCCAGAGGAAATACGCATTGTAGCCCGGCGCGCATACGGTGGTATGGTAGCCATAGGGAAATTCTACCAGATCATCGTTCTTAACGCGATAGGCCTCGTCGATCGTACCGTCGTCTGTGTACAGGCACTGCACGCCAAAGCCCTGCGGCGGGTCAAAGAGAAAGTAATAGATTTCTTCCGCCACGCATTCGATGGGCATGCGGTCCACGTCGTGCTTATGCGGCGGGAAGCCGGCCCAGTTGCCAGGGGTGACATAGGCCTCGCCGATGGTCAACTTGCGGGCATTGGTGGCGCTATCCACGATGAAGCTCGTGTCGCGCTCCCAGGGCTTCACGCCCAGTCGCGAAACGGATACATCCGCCTGATGAATGGCCTGCGGTTGTGTATCTTCCTCCAGCGGCGTGGCGCAGACGGCGATTTTGCAGAAATGCCGGCTGGTGATATCCACGCGCGTGTGGCGGCCCGCGTAAAAGCACTCGGCCTTGGGGCTGGCGAACACCGTGGCGCGCACGCCGAGTGGGCCGTAGTCCACGCCGTTTGCCGCAAAGGAGCAGGTGCCCCACAGCATGACGAAGGCGGTTTCCTTTTCACCGGTATCCCAGGCGGCGGTTTGCCCAGGCGCGAGTTCCAGGATGCCGAATTCCAGGTCTTTGAGCGAACACTTCCCTGGCTGGCAGAGGGGCGTGTAGCCGTTGGCGGGGATATAGGTCTTTTTGAAATTCACATTCATTCCTCCTCGTTCTTTTGCAGCGCGGCGATCATCGCATCGCACACGCTTTCCCAGTCCGCGACGATTCCGTAATCGGCGTGGGCGAAAATGGGCGACAGACGGTTGGAATTGATGGCGACGACGGTCTTTGCGCCATCCATGCCGGCGGTGTGCTGCGCCGCGCCGGAGATGCCAAAGGCGAAGTACCATTCGGGGCGCACGATCTGGCCGGTCTGGCCAATTTGGCAATCGTAAGCGGCATAGCCCGCGTCTACCGCGCCGCGGCTGGCGCCCAGCGCGCCGCCCAGAAGGGCCGTAAGGCGCTTGAGTTTGCAAAATCCGGCTTTTCCTCCCACGCCTTTGCCGCCTGCCACGATGATTTTGGCCTCTTGCAGCGATTGAGCGCTTTCGGCGGGGACGGCGTTCAGTTTTTGTAGGTATGTAGCGGGCACGGCCAGCTTCGGCCGCCGGATGGAGCCCTTTGTGCCGCCTTCGGGCGGCGGGGGAAAGATGCCGGGGCGTATGCTGGCCATTTGTGGCCGGTGGACGCGACACAGGATATCCGCCAGCACATTTCCACCCAGTGCGGGCCGGGTTTGCAGCAAAAGTCCATCCGCAGTTTGCCCCAGGGCGGTGCAATCCGCCGTCAGACCGGTGCCCAACCGGGCGGCAACCCAGGCGGAAAGGAAGCGGCCCCGGACGGTGGCGGGAAAGAGTGCGCCATCTGCGTCCAGGCCGCGAAGCGCTTCCGCCACGCGCTCCGCCTGCGCGCAATCATCTTCCAGCAATCCGACCAGCACGGCTTCGCTCGCGCCCGCGGCAAAACAGCGCGGGCAGGATTCCTCCGCCTCGCACAGTGCGACGACTCGCCCGGAAAAGGCGCGCGCCCCAGCGATCAACGCGTATCCGTGCGGGTACGCCCGTTCACAGTAGACTACGGTTTGGATGCGATCACCTCCCGCAGAAAGCTATCCATCTGTTCCGGCGCGATCCACTTCGTTTGCCGCGCGCCTTTGTCCGGTGCGCGCAGACGGATAACGCGCGTAGGCGATCCCGCGAGCCCGCAAAGCGAGCAGTCCAGACCAATGTCCTCGGGCCGCAGACGCGGAATGGAAGCGCTGCGCGCCGCTTTTAGTCCGCGCAAACTCGCCAGCCGCAGGGAATACGACCATTCGCACAGGGTCAGGACGGCAGGCAGGCGGGCCTGCCAGAGGATGCTACCATTTTCTGTGAGCTGCCGCGCCCGCAGATGGGTTTCATCGCATTGCGCGCAGGTGGCGTTGACTACGCAGGGAACGTCCAGCAGGGCGGCAACCATGGGGCCTACCTGCCCAGTTTCACCATCGGAAGCGCGGCGGCCAAAAAGCAGCAGGTCGAAGGGGCCAAGGACGCGCGCTGCGGCGGCCAGGGCACGCGCGGTGGCGAGCGTGTCCGCGCCTGCGAAAGCCGGGCCGTTCAGGAGAGCGGCTTCATCCACGCCGCGCGCGATCAGATCGCGCAGCATGCCTTCGGCGCGTTCCGGCCCCATGGTCACGGCCATGACCCGCCCTCCCAGGGTTTCTTTCAGGCGCAGCGCCAGTTCCACGGCGGACGCGTCAGCCAGGTTGAGCGCCTGCGCTACGAGATCCCGGCGCAGCGTCAAGTCATCGCCGATGGGCACTTCGGGCGCATCCGGCACCTGTTTTACGAGGCAAAGCGCGTTCATAGCTGGTGATAGACGGGAGCCAGTGCCGCCTGAATCTGCTTGTATAGCGAAAAATGGCTCTCATAAAAGCTGGCGCCCTGCGGATCGGGCAGGATTTCCGCTTGAATGCGCACGCAGCGCTCCGTCGCCTGCTGGTGGCTGGCGAATGCGCCCACGGCCACGCCGGCCAGCATGGCGCTGCCCAGAGAGGAATCGGCATTTTCCACGGTGCGCAGAGGAATCGATAGCATATCCGCCAGGATTTGCCGCCATAGCGGCGCCTTTGCTCCGCCACCCAGCAGTACGGCGCGGACAGGGGCGATGTCCAGCGCGCGGAGTGTGGCATAGCAATCCTTGAGGGAGTAGGCTACGCCTTCCAGCACGGCGCGGTTGAAATGTGCCCGTGCATGGTGGCTCGTGGCGCCCACAAAGGAGGCGCGCAGGCGGTCATCGCGATAGGGCGTGATTTCTCCCTGCAGGTAGGGATGAAAAAACAGGCCGTCGCTGCCACGCGGCACGGTAGCCGCGGCAGCGCTCATTTCTCCAAAATCCCCGCCAAAGGTATCGCGATACCAGCGGTTGCTCGCCGCGCAGGATTTGGTGGCCGTGCCGGGATACCAGAGACCGTCGACCACATGCCGGTAGGTCACCAGGCAGGGATCCACCACCGCGCGGGGAGTGATGGAGCAGATGCGCCCCGCGGTGGCCAGTTTCACCGTCGCTTCGCCGGGGCGATTCGCGCCCGCGGCGTACACTTCCATGGCCGTATCCGTCGCGCCCGCGATGACGAGGGTGCCTTCTGCCAAGCCTGTTTCCGCCAGCGCTTCTTGGCGGATGGGGGAGAGGCCCTGCGTCGGGCGTACAATTTCCGGCATGGCGGCTATGGGGATTCCAGCCAGGGCGCACAGGTGTTCGCTCCAGGCGTTGCGGTTTGCGTCCAGCAGCATGAAGCCCATAGCTTCGATGTCGTCCGTTACGAAATCGCCCGTCAGGCGGTAGCGCACATAGTCTTTTATGGCCAGCACGCGCCGCGTGGCCCGCAGGGATTCCGGCTCATGGCGCGAGAGCCACATCAGCTGCGGCAACGTCCATAGGCTGGAAACGCTGTTGTAGGCAAGCGAAACGATTTCCCCGCCACACATCGCTTCCAGCGCGGCGGCTTCTTCCGTGGCGCGCGTGTCTGTCCAGTAAATGGCGTTGCGCACGGGCTGGTCGCGCGCATCCAGCAGCACGGCGGTGTGCGTGGCGGCATCCAGCGCGAGGGCGGCCACATCGCGCGCCGCCACGCCGCTTTGCGAGAGCAGGGCGCGCACATTTTGCACAAACGCGCCCCAGGAATCCCGTGGGTCCTGCTCAGCCCAACCGTTTTGCGGATAGTATGTGGGATATTCGCAGCTGGCCGTGGCATAGACACATCCGTCTTCGCCCAGCAGCGTTGCTTTGGAAGAACTGCCGCCAAAGTCCACGCCGATCATGTATCGCAAAGAAAGCACCTCCTCCCGGGCGGGCAAAGCGAGGCTGGCTCACACGCGGTCATTGAGCATCACAAACAGGTCGCGGCACTGGACGCCTTCCGGCACGCAAAGGCGCAGTGCTTCCGCCGCCTGGGGATCGGCCGAAACGAGGATGCGCGCGTCTGTGCGCAAAAGATCCGCGTAGCGGGCGGCGGCGAGCTGCCGGGCCAGGCCGGGCAGCATTTGCCCCATCAGCGTAGACCCGCACTCCCGCGCGCGCGCGGCGGATCCGCAGGCGCGGCTGGCCTCGGGATGCTGGCTGAAGCGCTCGTTGAGGAACATTTCGTGCACTTCCGCCCCCATTGCCGCCAAAATTTCGCGCGCGGGCATCACTTCCTGCAAATCGCGGGCCAGACGGGCGTCGTCGTGATAGCTCACGATTTCCGCCTCCTGCCGGGGAACCAGGCGGCGCGCCGCGATCAAATCCGCCACAAAGCGGGTGGCCGTGATGGTTTCGGGCAGATCGATGCCCCATTCCCGGCACTCGTGCAGGAAGAATGCGCAATCGTGGCTATCCAGCACCACCAGCCGCTTTGCGCCGCTTTTTGCGATGGCCGCGGCGGCGGATAGCGCCTGCTGGCGCACGTCCTCTACATAGCCGATCATATCGCCCAGCGCGCTGCCGGAAGGCGGCTCTTCGCGCAGCACGGCAAAGGACTCTCCCGCCTTGCGCATCAGGGAGATCAGTGCGGCTGCCACGTCCGGAACGGCATGGCGCGCGGCGCTGCCCAGCCACAGGAGCGTTTCGCCGCTTTCGGGGCAGTCTTCCAGAGGCACGGCGCAGGCGCGCGCGCCATAGGGGTTGCCGGATGCCTCGATTCGATCGATGACGTTTTGCGCGAAATCCGGCGTCAGTCCTTCCAGCGCCGCCTGGGTGCGCGCTTCGCGGATGAAGATCAGTGGGTCGAAGCCCGTCGCGCAGTCCGCTGTGCATGCGCCGCACAGCAGGCATTCATACATGGCGGTTGCGCAGCCCTTGTCCATGGGCATGCCGCGCTCCATCATGGAGACCAGCAGCGCCTTGGCGCGGGGGGTATTGCTTTCCTTGCCGGTGACCAGCTCGACAGGGCACAGATGGCGGCACATATAGCAAAAGCGGCAGGCGTCCGCGTGTTTTTGGGCCTTTTCACTGAACATGTCGTTTCCACCCCTTTCCCTAAAGTCCCAGCTTATATGGGTTCATGATGCCATTGGGATCGAGCTGCCTTTTCAGCGCCTCCATCACCTGCATGGCCGGGCCATACTGCTCCTTCATCAGGCGCGACAGTTTGAGACCAATGCCATGGTGGTCGTTGATTACGCCCCCGTTTTCCATGGCTACGCGCACGCCGGCATTCCAGATTTCATTGTGCAGGCGGCGGGCAGCCTCGGGATCCTGGGGCACATCTTTGGGTTCCACGATGAAGCGGGTATAGTTCATGCAGCCCCACTCGTACCAATGGCTGGAATGGGAGATGTAGCGCGCGAAGGGGAATTTTTCCCCTATGACTTTCTTCATGGCCCAATAGATCTTTTCGATGTTGGCGTAGGTGGAAACCGTGTCCATGGTGCCGAACATCTGCGGAATGTCCATGATATGGCCGGGATAGAAGAAAGTGATGCGGTTGGCAAACCATTTTTCGCCGTAATCGCTGCCCAGATCCTCGCCGCCCCAGCGGCGGACGCATTCAAGGACAATTTCCATTTCGATATCGACGATGCGCGCAATGCCCTCCACCGCCAGGTTCATGAAGCAGCCAGGGCGCGCCACACCGAGGATTTTCTGGATGATGGAACTGGATTCCGCCTCGTCGTAAAACCGCAGGATGGAGGGCTTGACCTTTTGCAGGATGTCGCGGCCCGCCATATAGCCGGAGTGCATGTCCGGAAAGCAGAAGGCGCGGAATTGGCGGCTCTCCGGCTGCTCAAAGAGTTTGAAAGTCGCCTGGGTGATGACGCCCAGCGTGCCTTCCGAGCCGATGAAGATCTGGTTGAGATCCGGCCCCGCGGCGTGCTTGGGCACGGGCAGGGTGTGGATGATGTCGCCGTTGGGCAGCACGACCTCCATATTTAGGCACAGATCGTCGATCTTGCCGTATTTGGTGGAGGTGATGCCGATGCCCCGGTGGCCCAGCGCGCCGCCAATGGTGCCGCAGGTGAGGCAGGAGGGAATGTGCTGGCAGGAAAATCCTTTTTCATTGGCGTACCATTCCAGCTGCTGAAAGATCATGCCGGCTTCGGCGGTGATGGTGCGGCTTTCGGTGTCGATGGCCACCAGGCGGCTCATGCGCTTCATATCCATCAGGATGCCGCCGCTCATGGGCAGAGCGCCTCCCTGAGAACCCGAGCCGCCGCCCCAGATGTGCACGGGAATCCTATAGTAATTGGCGATTTTGAGCACTTTAGAAACTTCGGCGGCACTGCCTGGCCGCACAATCCAGTCCGGCATGGGCGGCACCTGGCCGCGATCCTGCCACATGCGGCCAATCCAGAAATAGTCCACGCCATACGTCGCCCGCTCGCTCGGCTCGATGGATATGTGATCATAGCCCCCCACGGCATCCGCGAGTTCATCCAGAATCATGCCAGGCATAAAAGCCAATGCTTTTCGCTCCATATGTTTTCTCCCCCATCCGCTTTATCCATGGAAAATGCGCCGGCCGCGCGAGTGCAAAAAGGCGCGGCACTCTTCGTCCGTGGGCATGCCCTCGCGCGCGCCCAGGCGCGTGCACTTGATGGCCGCCGCCGCACTCGCGTATTCGCACGCCGTACCGGCGTCCATGCCCTGCAACATGCCCGCTATGAATGCACCGTGGAAAGTGTCGCCGCAGCCGTTGGTGTCCTTTGCCTCTACAGGGAAACTGTCGTAGCGGCGCAGGCCCTTTTCATCCAGCAGCAGCCCGCCGCGCGCGCCCTGCGTAATGGCGATCAGCTCTGGGCGATAGGTTTTATAGAGGCGTTGGGCTGCACTTTGCGCACTGTCCGCCCCGGTGATTTTCAGGGCAAATTCCTCTGAGGGAATCAGCCAGTCCACCAGGGGCAACAGGCGCTCCACACCCGGATAGGTTCCGCCCGCGTCGTAGCTCACCTTTGCGCCGCTCTGGCGGCACAGCCGCGCGGCGCACAGGGCCGCGTCCAGCATGTGTCCGTCCAGGTGGAGCACTTTTGCGTGCGCCAGCGCTTCCGCATCGAGTAGCGCCGCGTCCGGCGGCGGAACCGTACCGCGATTCCAAATGCAGGTGCGGCTGCTCGTGCGCTGGTTGAGCAGTACTACAGAATGGAAGCTGATGGCGCCGGGCACCAGGGTGACAAAGCGCGTGTCCACGCCCCAGCGGAGGAAATCGTTTCGCAGGAATTGGCCGAAGAGATCGTCGCCCATCGTGCCCATATAGGCCGTGTTGCAACCCAGCTTTTGCGCGGCCACGAGCGCCGTGGCGCACGGTCCGCCGCCCTGCACCCGGGTTTCGCGGCCTTCCAGCTTGGTGTCTTCAGCGGGAAAGCGGTCAACCACCATCAGCGTGTCGTACACCGCAGCGCCGATGCCGATGATCTCGTTCCAGAGCCTATCCATTGCTGCCCTCCGCGCCCAGCAGGCGGATTTTTTCCAGCGCAAAGCGTTTCACCGCCTGTATCGGTTCTTTCATATAGAGATCCACGGCCACGATGCCCGGATCTACGCGCCGCGTTTCCTCCAGAAAAGAGAGGCACACGTCAGTGCCGAAATTCACCTTGCGAATGCCCGCCTGCACCGCCGCGCGAATCTGTTCATCCGGCACGCCGCTGCCGCCATGCAATACCAGGGCGGCGGGCACGGCTGCGCTCAGCGCGCGAATGCGTTCCAGCGCCAGCACGGGCGCCTGCTTGTAATGGCCGTGCGCGGTGCCCACCGCGACGGCGAGCGCGTCCACTCCCGTTTCTTCACAGAATTGCAGAGCTTCATCCGGGCGCGTATATTCGCTGGAAACGCCGTCTCTGGCTGCGCCGATGTGCCCCAGCTCGCCCTCCACATCCAGGCCGAGGTCGTGGGCGATGCGGGCGATGTTCCGGGTTACAGCAATGTTTTCCTCCAGTGGCAGAGCGCTCGCGTCGCGCATCACGCTGGAACAGCCGCACCGCATCGCGCGGAATACGGCTTCATCACAGCTGCCATGATCCAGGTGAAATGCAGCCTGGATCCGTGCGCGGTGCGCGGCGGCGAGGATCGCGGGCGCCATGAATTCCGCCTCCTCGCTCATGAACAGGCGGCTATACATTTGCACGATCACGCAGGAACGCGCCTCTTCCGCCGCCAGGAAAACACCCATAGCGGTTTCCGCGTTGTATACGTTGAAGGCGGGGATGGCGCAGCCGCGCTTCTGGGCGATGGCAAACAGTTCTTTGATTCCGGTAAGCATGGCTTTTTCTCCTTTACGGCTCTACCCCGTCCGGCGATAGGGCGGGAAGGTATTTGCACAGTTCGCGCAATTCCTGTGTGTAATCGCCCTCGATTTCCGCCATGTGGTGGATATAAGGGCCTTCGATCAGCTTGCGTTCCCAGGCGGACAGGTTGTCGAACCTGGCCCACAGATAGGTGCCAAAGGTGTAAGGCCCATCAGTCGACTGGCACGTTCCCGCGAGCAGGCGGTAATCGCCGCTGTCCTGGTCGAAACGCGCGATGGTGTAGCGGCCGTCCTTCACCGGGAACCACTGCCGCATATTCACGGCCTTTGTGGGCCCGCCCGCTTTGCGCAGGCTGTAAGCAAAGGGGCCGCAGTGCCAGAGCAGTTCCGCGTTTTTGTCTTCCGGATGGCGCACGGTGAATTCGCCAAAGAAGGGGATCTTCTCGCCCTGTGAGGCGCAGGAAAGCAGCGCCATGGTGATCGCGCCGTGCAAATCGCTCTCGCAGGAAATGATATAGCCCATGTCGGCGAGCACGCTGTAGGCCATGCAGGGCATGGCGCCGACGGCCAGCTGCATCGCCGTCCAGCACTCGGCGGAAACCGCCTGCACCCGGTAGGCTTCAAACACCCATTGATACAGCAGCACAAATGCGTACACTTTTTTCAGCAGCGGCGGAGTGATGTCATCCATTTCATAGCGGCTTTCGAGCATCTTGGCGCCAGCCTCCAGCTTTGCGTCCTCTTCCGCCAGGATGCGGTTGTACTGCTCGATGATCACGGCAAGGTTCACTGGAATCACCGAAATGCCGAATTTCTCCATCAACTCGCCCTCGTTGAAGATCACCGAGCAAAAGGGCTTGGGCCGCAGTCCCACTTGCGCGATGCGCATGCCGCGGAAATTCTTCACCATGCAGGCTACGGAAGCGAAGCGGCGCAGCCCTGCGGCAAAGATGGGATCTTCTACCGCGCAGGTTTCGATATAGGAAAAGGGAATGTGAAAGCGCTGCAATTGGCGGCTTACGCCAAACAGGCCGCATTGGCTGTCGGTGTAGCGCGTGCCGTCGGGCAAAAAGCTGTCGTCGATGGGCGCCCAGATGCACACGGGCTTGCCCAGTGCCTTCGCCACCTGGGCGGCGATTTCCTCGTTGCCAAAATTGCAGTTGATGATGAGCACCGCGTCGACCTTTTCCGCCTGAAAGCGCTCAATCACGCGCTGCGCGTCGTCTTCGTTGAACATCACGTCCACGGGATTGATGCCCTTTAAATCCACAAAGGAAATTTTCTCCGTGGCAAAGTGCTCTTCGATGTATGCTACAACCTTGTGGCCGCGCTCCTCGGCCTTTTCCCAGTTGAAGATGCCGGGCCGGGGCGTAACGTCGCGCCGCATGGGCGCGAGGCCGATTTTAACGTGGTAATCGAGCATGGGGCACGTTCCTCCTTCGTATCGCATAGGGATGATGATGCTTGCCGCCCGCTGGGCTTAAAGCGCCAGCTTTCCTTCGCGCAGGGCGCGCAGGCTCATTTGCGCGCTTTCAAAGGGATCCAGCGCGCCCATATCGTCCTCCACGACGAAATGGCTGATTCCGGCCTCCCGCGCGGCGGCGAAGATGCCCGGCCAGTTGAGGTTGCCCGTTCCCACCGGCGCGGAGCCGGCCCGCGCCACTTCCAGCGTTTCGGTGCGGCTGGGCACGATCACATAATCCTTCAGGTGCATATAGGCTGCGCGGCCGGAAAACCGCTTCAGGCTCTGGCTGGGCTCCGTGCCGGCCGCGGCCAGCCAATACACGTCGGGCTGGAACAGCACGGTTTGCGGATCCGTCTCCTGCAGCAGGATATCGATGCCGCGCGTATCGCCCAATTGCACAAATTCAAAGGCGTGAAAATGGTACATAAAGCGCAGGCCCTTTTCCTTTGCCAGCCTGCCGCACCGGTTCAGGTGCTCCGCCGCGCGGCGGTATCCCGCGGCAGAGCAGCGATCCTCCACGGCGATGGAATCGGTGCGCAGCACATCGGTTTCCAGCGCCGTGGCGTCGCGGGCGATCTGATCGATGCGCTCCGGAATCTGTGCGAGCGGGCAAATGGCGGAATCCGCGCGCAGGCCGCACGAGCGCAGCAGGGCGGCCAGCTCGCTCGCGTCCGTGAACGCGGGCGGGGTGATCTGCACGCATTCATATCCCATTGCGCGCACGCGGCGCAGCGTTTCGGCCAGCGCCGCAGGCGTTTTCATAAATTCCCGCAGCGTATACATTTGCAGCGCGATCATGGGTGTGCCTCCTCCTTTTTCGGGCTAAACGTGAAAAACCAGCTCGGGATATTCGGTGTATCCGGGCTTGAGCGGCTCCGGGCGCTGGCAGGCGGTTTGCATATCGTGCGCCGTGCCATTTTGCGCGCAGATGCCCAGCGCGGCCTCCAGCACGTGGCAGCACAGCTCGCCGCTGCAGCGCGGGGCGCGCCCGTCGCGGATGGCGTAGGCGGCGTCCAGCACGCCGATGCCGCGCTGGTTGCCCGACGCATACGCAAAGCTGGAATGCACGATGCTTTCCTCGCCGCGCTTGTTCTGGATACGGATGCTGCCCTCGTAATTGTTAGGATCGCCCAGGTCGATCATGCCGTCCGTGCAGTGGAGCACAAAGCGGTTGCCGGGCGCTCCGCCCTCGGATGTGAGGCAGATGGAGCCCAGCGCGCCGCTGGCAAATTCCAGGCTGCCGCACGCCTGGTTATACGATTCCACCAGCATTTCCTGCCCATATAGCGGGGATTCGGGGGCCATATAGGTGCGGTGCGGGTTGCGGATTTGCGCAAAGCCGTTCACGCGGCGGATGGGCCCGAGCAAAAACACCAGCGCGGACAGGTAATACGCGCCCATATCGAAGGGAATGCCGCCATGCCGGCAAAAGGCGAAGCGCTTGGTATCGCCCGTGTAAAAGCGCTCGTGCCGGTAGGAGCGGCTCAAAAACGCGCTGGCCATGGTGGGCACGCCGAGCACGCCGCTATCGAGGATGTAGCGCGCCATTTGCATGCTGGCGCCCAGCCAGGTATCCGGCGCGCCGCCCAGAAACAGGCCCCTGCGCGCGGCCAGATCCTGCAATTCCCGCATTTCCTCCACGCTTTCCGCGCTCATCTTTTCGGCATACACGTGCTTGCCCGCCAGCAGGCAGGCCTTGCTCACCGCGTAATGCGCCAGCGGATCGGTGGTGTTCACGACCATTTCAATTTGCGGGTCCGATAGGATTTCCTCGTTGCTCATCTGCCGGATGCCAAACGCTTCGGCGCGCGCGCGGGAGCGCTCCGGGCGAATATCGGAACAACCGGCCAGCTCAATCAGCCGGTAGCTCTGGAGATTTTTCAGGTAGGTTTCACTGATCATGCCGCAGCCGATGAGCGCCACCTTCATTCTTTTCAGCATGCAAGCCTCCTCCAGCATCTGCCAAAAATCGGGGGAATTTCCCGGGCGGTTTGGGAAAAATGTGAAAGCGATCGGCAGAACAATTGCAAATTTCGCATCGCTGCTCCCTTTGCATTATACCATCCGCGCGTGCATGGGAAAATGAATATTTCACAAAAACATGGATTTTTCGCTTGCCTTCTGGTTGACAGGGAAAACTGCGCCCACTATAATAAGGGGAAGGAGGGATGGGTGTGGAAGAGCGTGTGCTGTCGATGGAGGAGTTGCGGCGAGAAAGCCTCACGGCGTGCGACATTCGCGTGGTGCCCCAGCACTGGGAAGACGGGGAGGATTACACCGGTTTTTGGGCCAAACCGCGTCCGCACAGCAGCTTTTTCTTTATTTTTGCGGATATGGCGGTTACGTACACCATGGCGGACGGGCGCAAATACCTGGGCTTGAAAAACGATTTGTTCTATTTGCCGCGCGGCGTGCGGTACACTGTGGATTTTGCGCGGCGCGAAATGGGAAATGGGCCGGATACCTATGTGCTGGATTTTGACCTTTTCGACGCGCGCGGTAAGCGCGTGATGCTTGGGCACGATGTGGCGCAGTATCACATTCAGTCCCGCCCGCTGAACGATTCCATTTTGCAGAAGATCTATGCCGTTTGCCACGATGAATACAAAAACCAGCTGTATCTGCTCTCGCTGTTTTTTGAATTGCTCAACGCCATTTGTAGTTCCGTTTCACAGGAACACAGCAATTTTTATGTCATCCGCCGCGGCGTGGAATTGTTGCGCCAAGAGTGGGAAAAAAATGAGCGCATTGCACGCTATGCGCAGGCCTGCGGCGTGAGCGAGAGCCACTTTCGCGCGTTGTTCCACCAGTGGGCGGGTATGGGGCCGGTTCAGTACCGCAACCGGCTGCGGATTTCCCACGCCCAATCCTATCTGGTGAATTCCCCCATGCGGGTTGATAAAATCGCCGCCATGGTGGGGTTCGACGATGTGTTTTATTTCAGCCGCCTGTTTAAGAAAATCACCGGCGTTTCACCCCGCGCGTACCGCGGCCAGTAGAAAGCAGCTGCGCGATGCGCCAGCGGCCGAAAGGCCCCGCCATTACGCGCCCATCGAGGGCGTGGAAATTTTGCCCGCCGGCCGCCATCTGTGCGCGAATTGCGCCCGCTTTCACTGCGCCAGCGCGCCGCCATCCACCGCAACCGCCGTGCCCGTGATATAGCCTGCCTCCTCCGAAGCAAACATGAGCACGGGAGGTACCACATCCTGCGAGCATCCCAGCCGGCCCATGGGGATTCTCTGCACGCAACCGGCATAGTATCGCTCGTTGGCCAGCACATCGCGGTTGAGATCCGTATGAATGCTGCCAGGAATAACGCTGTTTACCGTGACGCCACGAGGCGCCAGTTCCAGCGCCATGCACCGTGTGAGCATGCCTATGGCGCCCTTGCTGGTGCAATAATGCGCGCGATTTTCCGCCGCACGGTATTGCGAAATGGAAGAAATGTTGATGATCCTACCATAGTTTCGCCGCACCATCATGCGCGCCGCCCGCTGCCCTAATCCCGGATTTCCACGCCTAGCAGCCGCGCGAGGTCCATGGCCTGCGCAGGCGAAACGATGGAGCCCGCCAGCTCGCCTCCCACGCCCACGCGCGGCAATCTTTTGGATACGCCATATGCGCATATGATGGGTATCCCGATCTCGCCTTTTCGCTATAACACGTATTGCGACTATGCCTCGGCAAGTTTCTATGCCGCTGACTTGCTTTTTTCTTTGCAAAAATGGCGTGCTGCAGTTTTCTTTCTGCAACACGCCACTTCCAAAACAGTTCCTGTTGATTTTACGCCCTATATTTCGGCCGCGCAACGTAGTGCGTGTGCAAAAGCTCGTGGGCCTTGTGGCTGTTGGGCTTTTCGAAATAGTCGGCATAGAGCTTTTGGATGGAGGGATTCTCGTGCGACTTGCGCAGGGTCTTCGCC
>DVJN01000182.1 GCA_018716755.1 Candidatus Alectryocaccomicrobium excrementavium | reverse complement strand
TTTTGCTTTATTGGCGCCTGGCGCGCAAGAAAATCGTTGCGCTTTGGATGAATTTGTGGTATGCTATGGGTAAAATTGGCATGGCGCTTGAGTTTTAAAATTGCTGGAAAGCGCTGCAAGAATTGCGCCGGGAAGATCGTTTGGTATAATGGGGTGTTGCAGGCGGTTCTCTTGTAAGCAAACTCCAATATGGTGTGATGATGCAAACAAAAATTGCATGGATTGTGGAGGTGAAAGCGGCTGTGAAAACGTTGCGCTGTTTTTTGTCAATCTGTATTCTCTTTGCCTGTGCATCGCCCGCCTGTGCAGAAGGCGCTTTGCGGTATGACGCCGCTCTGCTGGAAACGCCGGCTGTGGGGCCGGTTTGTTCGTATCGCGTAGAATACCATGAATGGGATGCGCAAACCCTGGCGGCTGCCTTGCTGGGAGAGGGCTTTACCCATGAGCGCAAAGATGCTTTTGGAAATTGGTACAGCGCCACAAACGGGGAGGAGGCCAGATTGCTGGGCATATATGCGAGCGATCCGGCGGATGAAGAGAGCAGCGGCCTGAATGGTGGCTTTACTTTTGGGGTTCAGCGGGAAGGAATCTCTTGCGCCCGCGCCTTGAGTGTTTTTACCAGTTTGCAGCCGGTGCCGCAACCGGAACGGGCATGGATGGACGTGGAAAATCTGGCCTTCGCTGCGGCGGATGCCGTGCAGGCGAAAGCCGAAGAACTTTTTGCGCAGTTGGGCTTTCCGGATATGGTTCTTTCCAATCTATATGCCTGCACGCGGGAGGAAATCCAGGAAGAAATCCATGCGGCCAGGGATGATATGGGCTATGCCCAATACGCGCAGCAAATCCCCGAGTGCTATATTCTGTTTTACCGGCAGGCGATGGACGGCATTGCGCTCAACGATGTGGCAAGAACCGATAAGGCGCGCTCGCGGAACGACGCGCTGGAGACGTATGTCGCCCTGATTGTGAGCGAAAACGGCGTGGAAAGCATGGAAGCGTTTTCCCTATACGATGTCGTTGAGCAAAGCGAACCTGTGGATACGCTCTCTTGCGCGGAGGCGCTGGCCGTGCTGGAGCGGGATTTGAGCAAGGGAATCGTGCAAAATCCGCTATCCATCGTAGAGGCGGAACTGGTGCTGTATGCCACGGGAAATGCGCTCGATGGGATATGGTTGCGGCCCATATGGGTTTTCACAGCCACTGAAGGGGAAGCGGATTTTGCCTGCTATCTGATCGACGCACATACCGGTGAAATCTGTGAGTGAGGCGATATCATGAGGCAAGGCGCTGCATTTTGGCGGATCTTTTGGGCGGATGCGAGGCGCGGATTTCGTTCCCCGGGATTCTGACTGGCCCCGCCATTGATTTTTGCGGCCATGGCCATTGCCACAAGCGGAAAAACCAATTCCATTGATCTCATCAATTTGCTGGCGGTGGGGGTATTCGGTAGCGGCACTTTTTTGCTGACCCTTTGCATTCTGCCGGTATTGCCCTATTCGATGGCGTATGCCTCAGATCATCGCGCGCAAGCCGTCCGGTTGTGGAGCGTGCGGATCGGGATTGCCCGCTATGCGGTTAGCAAATTTATCGCGGCAGTCGCCATGGGAATGCTGGCATATATCCTGGGAATGGCGCTTTTCCTGGCGGTTTCTTCCATTGGACTGCCGCTGTTTACGGAAATGACGGTAGACGACGGCTATGCTTGCCTGCTGGCGGAAGGGCGGCCCATAGCCTATTTGCTGTGTTTTGTTTTGCACTATGCCTTTTCAGCGGGATTGTTTGCCGGATGCGCGCTGTTTTTCAGCGCCTGCATCCCAAACGCGTTTGCGGCGATGGTGCTGCCCATCCTTTGCTATTTTGTGTATTTGCGCATATGCAATTTCGTGGCGGTCCCGGAGGCTGTTTCCGCGGTGGAACTGGTGCAAAGCATTTACGCAGCGGGGTCTCCCATGCAAACGCTCTTTACCAAGGCGGGCGCCGTGCTGGCGGTTCTGGCGGTGCTGTGCTTCCTGTCGGTGATTTTGATAAGGAGGCGGGTGTTTCATGAATAGATTCCGGCGCATTGCCCTGTGCGCCATGGTGAATTTGCGCAAGTGGAGAACCGATGGGCGGATTTTTCTGATTCTGCTCTGCGTCCTCGTTTTTTCACTGTGGAACCTGGGAGGCATTCGGGATTTTGCCAGCGACAATTTCCTGCCGGTAACGGCGTGGGTGTTTCCGCACTTTTGGGGAAATCCCAGCATGCTGTTGCTGTTTGGCTGCATGGTGGTGCTCCTGTTTTGCGACGCGCCATTTGTTGACGCGCAGATGGCCCAATGGATTGTGCGGATGGGGCGAATGGACTGGCTGATCGGCCAAATTCTCTATATTGCCACGGCTTCGCTGCTGTTTACCCTATGGACGTTTCTTTCGACGATTTTGGCGCTGCTTCCATCCATTTCGTTTGAAAATGCCTGGGGCCCGGTTTTGTATACCATTGCCATGCAATCGGGCGTGGCGGTGGAATGCAACATCGTCCTCTCCCTGTCGGAGGCATGGCTCGATGCAATGGCGCCTTCGCAAGCCGTAGCCATCAGCCTTTTTATGATGTGGCTGGTGTGCATGTTCATGGGAATGCTGCTTTTGGCCTCTAACATTGCCATAAACAGGCGCGCGGGATTTGTGACAGGGGGCTTTTTTGCCTTCCTGGCGTACTTTACGGCGTATCTTGGATTCGTTCTGTTTGGCGCGAAGGTGCTGTGGGTTTCGCCGGTCAGTTGGGTAAGCCTGTATTCGCTGAATTGGCTGGGCGATGCGCAGACACCCAATCCCTATGGGGCAATTGCCATTCTGATTGTGGCCATTATGGGATTTGGCGCTCTTTCCGCTATCGTTTTCAATGGGCGCGATCTGGATATCCGGCAGGAGGGGGTGCTTTCATGAACGACACCCATGTAAGCGTGCAGCAGGCGAGCAAGGCATTCAAAGAAGTATGTGCATTGCGTTGTGTGGACGCCAGCTTTGAGCGCGGCAAAATCCATGGAATCATTGGGCGGAATGGCTCGGGTAAGACCGTGTTGCTCAAGTGCATATGCGGGTTTATGCGGCTTTCTTCCGGGCGGATTCTCATCGATGGCCAGCCGGTGAAACCAGCCGCGCCGCAGAACATCGGCGTGATCATTGAAACGCCGGGTTTTATCGGTTCGTTGAGCGGGTATCAGAATCTATCCTATCTGGCCTCCCTGAAAGGCGTTATTGGAAAAGAGGATATTGAGCGCGTTTTGCAATGCGTGGGGCTGGATCCCACGATGAAAAAGGCGGTCAGGAAGTATTCGCTGGGCATGCGGCAAAGGCTGGGCATTGCGCAGGCGATTATGGAGCGCCCGCCCTTGCTGGTGTTCGATGAACCCATGAATGGGCTGGACAACCGGGGCGTGGAAGATATGCGGGCGCTGTTTCGCAGCCTGCGGGAAGAGGGGAAAACCATCCTGCTGGCGAGCCACAATCCGCTGGACATCGATGGGCTGTGCGACACGGTGTGCGAAATGGACGCGGGCGTTTTGCGGCGCGTGCGATAATAGGGCAAGGCAATTATTATAGAGGGCTGGCGGCGGCGCAGCCCTTATGTTTTGGGGCTGGCGCGGCAAAAGTTCTTTTCAATCTTTCTTTATGATGCAATTCTGATGCAAGCAGCGGATATACTGGTGGCCAATGGCAAAACGCCTAAAAGGCGGACAAAAAAGGAGGCGAAGGGAATGAGGAGAAGAATCCTCGTTGCTTTGTGCCTGTGCGCGCTGTTTTCCCTGTGCGCGGCGGCGGAAACGGAGACGGATGGCCTGTACTCGCGTGTGGAGTCCATTTTTGCGGACGCGTTTTTCGAAGAGGTGGGCAAGGTCTTGTTTAGCCAGAGCTCGGCAGTGGCGGGCAACCGCGTGGCGTCGCTGAAGATGAATGGCGATGTTTATGTGTACGATGCCGAAACAGGCGAATATAGCCTGCTGTGCAGCGTTCCCGTTGTGCCACAGGGGACAGACGCGCCATATGAGCAATTGGACGCGGTGACGCGCTCGCTGGCCGGTGAGGCAGTGTACCAGTTGATTGGCTCCGCGGATTCGGACATAGTTTATGGGTATTGCCCGATTTCGGGGAAAATCGGAACCCTCACGGCAACGGGGATCGCCTGGCGGGATATGGCATTGGACAATTCCGCGCAGATGAACCGGGGCTGGGCATATCCTTATGATTTGCTGTATCCCTATGTAGAGGGAGAAATTTTGTACGCATATTATGATATTGCGCAGGATCAGGAAGAATACGACGGCACAGCTTCGCCGCAGGGGCGATTGTTGATGTTCGATTTGCAAACCGGCGCGTGCGAAGTACGGGAATTGGCAGACACGTATGCATTTTGCCGCTATGAGGAAGGGGCGCTGCTGCTGCTCCAAAAAGGAGAGGGCCATTTTTTGCGCCTTGCCAGCTATGCGCTGGATACGGGCGAAATGAAAGAAGTCCCTCTCTCGGTTCCCGTGACGCTAGATGCGGAACATTCCACGGGATTGCTGGAAGTTACAGAACAAATTGCGGGGCTTGCTTATGACGCGGCGCACCGGCGCATCGTATTCGCCGACGCGGATGGGCTATGGTGCAGCGTGGATGGGGAACCCTTTGCCCCAGTGCTGCCGGAAGAAACCGGCTGGATGGGGCTCAGCGCAACCACGCAGGCGTGGATGCTGCAAAATGGCGCGTATTATTTGCGGGCCGGTTTTTCCTATTTGGCACAATAGCAAAAAGGAGGGGGTGACGGTATGAAGCGGGAACTTGCTGCGTTGTGCGCGGCGCTGGTTTGCCTGGCGGGTTTTGCCGCCGCAGAAGAGGCCATGGAGCCAGTCAGCGCGCTCACGATCACCGGCGGCATGCCATATGAACACGTGTTGGCCTATCAGGCGCAATACCCCGGGGCAGCGGTGGAATTTGCCGAAGTGTTGAGCGCGGAGGAAATCGCCCAGCGCATGGTATCGCAGGATGGCGCTATCGATCTCTACGTGGTGGAGGCGGATTATACCTTTCATTTGCTCAAGGAAAAGGGCTATGTCGCGCCGCTTTCTTCGCGGGCCATTGCCGAGGCTGTGGCGGCGATGGATGAAACCATTCGCGCCGTTCTGTGCGATGGGGCAGGGCAAGTCGTCGCCTGGCCGGAATCCATCTATATCCAGTATTATGGCATCAATGAGGGATATTGGAACATGCTTTGGCCGAATGTGCCGCTGCCGCAGACCTTCGGCGAGGTGCTGGAGGCCTGGAGCGATTGGGAACGCAATTACCAGCAGGATTTTCAGGGCGTGGGGTTTATGGGCGCCAATTTCGATTACGCGAATTGGGTGGAACGGCTCGTGCGCGCCTATGTGATGCACAGCGGCAATCCTTTGCCGGATATGGACGCCCCCGCGCTGAAGGACGCTTTGGAACAACTGCGGGAAATTTACGAAATCCGCCTGTCCCTGGGCCGCACGACGACCCGGGAGGAAGTGGATCCGCTGCTCGTGAACGACAGCGAAACCGGGCCGGGCGCGGTGTTCAGCATGCCTCGCTTCGAGGCCATGCACAGCTTTGATGCCACGCCAGTGACGAACAGCACGGAAATTCTCTATGGCGTGCCCAAGAACGGCATGACCTGGCTGCCCATGCGCTTTACCGCGGAGCAGACGCCGCGGACACACGCACAAATGCGGGTGTATATTGTGAATCCCTATTCCCAGAATCGCGAACAGGCCATGGCGTATTTGGCATGCGCAGCGCAGCGGGAAACAGACGTGCGGCTGTATTACGCGCTACACCCAGAGGCGACGGAACCCTGCGAAAAACCGGGCTATGCGGCCCAGCGCGAGGAATATGAACAGATGTCAGAGCTCTATGTGCAGGCCATAGAGGAGGCGCAGGCGGCGGGGGAAGACCCCTACGAGCTGGAAGTGAAGCTGGCGTACTACCAGGAATGGCTGCAAAACGACAACAACCGCTATCTGCTTTCGGCCAACACCATCCGCCAATACTGGGCCACCCTGGCGGAAGCGCCGCTGGATTTCCATCTGGATTCGCCCTATTTGGGGGCCATGAATACCGGCGCGAGCGGCATCCTGACGGATGCCTGCGAGCGCTACGCGGCCGGAAACCTGGGGCTGGA
>DVJN01000181.1 GCA_018716755.1 Candidatus Alectryocaccomicrobium excrementavium | reverse complement strand
CTCTTGAGATATTGTTACAAATTGTTGCGCTCCCATCCCCTTTTTCCCCTCCTCACTCCCCTCTCTACACGCCTTGCCTTTACATGCCCATACTTAACTCGCAAAGGTACATCCTCGCCTTACCACCCTTTTCGCTTTCCATCCCATTTGGACCGCAACATGTGCACAGTTAAATTATACTGTTTTGGTCGGAATTGATTGACACGCTCCGGGGAAGAATGATACAATACCCCCGTAAAGCTGACGAAATTGATCGGAATTGGAGGGCGGTGTCCATGAAACTATCCACGCGCGGGCGATATGGGATCCACGCCATGTTCGATCTCGCCCTGCAATATGGCAGCGGCACACCGCAACCCACCAAGGCCATCGCGGAGCGGGAGCGAATACCCGACGCGTATCTTGAGCAACTGATCGCCGCGCTGCGCAAAGCCGGCCTGGTCACCAGCGTGCGCGGCGCGCAGGGCGGATACATGCTCGCCCGGCCGCCCCAGGACATTACGGTGGGCGAAATCCTGCGCGTGATGGAGGGCGACCTTGCCAGCGTGGACTGCCTGGAAGAGGCGGGCGTTTGCGACAAATCCTGCGCCTGTCCCACGCGGCTGGTATGGCAGAAGATCCACACGGGCGTAAACGCGATTGTGGATGGCATCACCCTTTCCGATATGCTGAAAGATTACGCGCAGATGCGCGGGGAGGAAACAAAATGAAGCGAATTTATATGGATAACGCGGCCACCACGCGCGTGACCGAGCCTGTATTCGAGGCGATGCGCCCCTATTTTTGCGAAACCTTTGGCAATCCATCGTCCGTGCACGCCTTTGGCCGGGAAGCGCGCAAGGCCGTGGAGCAGGCCCGCAGGCAGGTGGCGGCGGCGCTGGGCGCGCAGGCGGGCGAAATCTATTTCACAGGCAGCGGCACAGAGGCCGACAACTGGGCGCTGCGCGGCGCGGCCTACGCGCAAAAGGCGCGCGGCCGCCACATCATCACCACGCAAATCGAGCACCACGCCGTTTTGCACGCGGCGGAGCAGCTGGAAAAAGAGGGCTTCGAAGTCACCTATCTGCCGGTGGATGAGGACGGTACCGTTCGTCTGGAGGCGCTGGAACAGGCGCTGCGGCCGGATACGACCCTGGTTTCCATTATGGCCGCCAACAACGAAATCGGCACCATCCAGCCCATTCACGAGGCAGCCAAACTGGCCAGGGCGCATGGCGCGCTCTTTCATACAGACGCGGTGCAGGCCATCGGCTGCGTGCCCATCAATGTGAAGGCCGGCGGGATCGACCTGCTTTCCCTCTCCGGCCACAAGTTCCACGCGCCCAAGGGCGTGGGCGCGCTGTACATTCGCACGGGTGTGAAGCTGCAGCGGCTGATCTACGGCGGCGCGCAGGAAAAGACCCAGCGCGGCGGCACGGAAAACGTGGCCTCCATCGTGGGCATGGGCAAAGCCATTGAGCTGGCGATGGAATCCATGGAATCGCGCAATGCCTATGTGAGCAACCTGCGCGACCGCCTGATCGAGGGCATTTTGCAGCGCATCCCCGAAACCCGGCTGAACGGGCACCGTACGCAGCGCCTGAGTGGCAACGCCAACGTTTCCATCCGCTACATCGAGGGCGAGGCGCTGCTTTTGAGCCTGGACATGCAGGGCATCGCCGGTTCTTCCGGCTCGGCCTGCACATCCGGCTCGCTGGATCCCTCGCACGTGCTGCTGGCCATTGGCCTGCCGCACGAAATCGCGCACGGTTCCCTGCGCCTGAGCCTGAGCGAGGAAAACACGGCGGAGGAAGTGGATTACACCATAAACGCGCTCGTGGAAATCGTCGAGCGCCTGCGGGCCATGTCGCCCCTGTACGAGAAAAAATAAGGAGGATCTTTCCATGTATACCGAACAAGTGATGGATCATTTCATCAATCCGCGCAACGTGGGCGAAATCGAGGATGCGAGTGGCGTGGGCGAAGTGGGCAACGCCAAATGCGGAGACATCATGCGCTTCTATATTAAGGTAGAAAACGACGTGATCACCGATGTGAAGTTCAAAACCTTTGGCTGCGGCGCGGCCATCGCCACATCCAGCCGCGCGACCGAAATGGTCAAGGGCAAAACGATCGACGAAGCTCTGAAAATCACCAACAAAATGGTTGCCGACTCGCTGGGCGGTCTGCCGCCGGTGAAGCTGCATTGCTCGGTGTTGGCCGAGGAAGCGCTCCACGCGGCCATTGCGGATTACCGCGCGAAGCATTTGGCATAATGGAGGATTCATGATCTACGGCAACATTGAAGGCATTCGCGATAGCCAACTCAACGAACTGGAGCGGCTTTACGGCATGGAATTTGCACGCGACGAATTTCTGCCCGACCGCCTGCTTTCGCTGCTGGTACGCTTCACCCAGGCGCTCAATCGCGAAATCATGGTCTATCTCGGGCGCGATGGCAGCGTACTCGAAATTGCGGTCGGTTCAGCTTCGAACGTGGGCCTGCCGGAACTGCACCTGCGCCGCAACACCGAGCGGCTGGCGGGCTTCCGCTGCATCCACACGCATCCGGGCGGGGACGCGCGCCTGTCCACCGTGGATGAGCAGGCGCTGCGGCTTTTGCGGTTCGACGCGATGTGCGCCATCGGCGTGGGCGAGCAGTATTGCACGGGCATCACAGCGGCCTTTTTGGGCGAAATGGAGTATGGGCGGCTTTCCATCGTGACCTATGGCCCGGTGAAGCCTGGCCGCATCCCGCACAAAACCTGGCTGCGCGAAATCGAGCTGGCGGAAGAGCGCGTGGGCCGCGCCATCGCCGAGGGCGGCGCGGTGGAAACCGCCGAAAAAGTAATGCTCATCTCCGTAGACAGCGATGATTCCCTAAACGAGCTGGCCAACCTGGCGGACACGGCGGGCATGGTCGTGCTCACGCGCGTGCTGCAAAAGCGCGCCAAGCCCGACACTTCCACCTATATCGGCACGGGTAAAGCGGAAGAGCTGCAACTGACCTGCCAGGCCATGGAAATCGACATGGCGATTGTCGACGACGAGATCAGCGCCGCGCAGCAGCGCAATCTGGAAAAGATCCTCGGCGTGGATGTGCTCGACCGCACGGCGCTGATTTTGAATATCTTTGCCCGCCGGGCAAAAACGGCGGAAGGCAAGCTGCAGGTGGAGCTGGCCATGCTCAAATACCGCCTGCCGCGCCTGGCCGGGCTGGGCGCATCGCTCTCGCGCATGGGCGCGGGCGCGAGCCTGCGCATGCGCGGCCCCGGCGAAACCAAGCTGGAGCTGGACCGCCGCATCATCCGCGGCCGCATCGAAGACCTCACCAAAGAGCTAAAGGAGCTTTCCCGCCAGCGGGCCATGCGCCGCGCGCGCCGCGAAAAGCAGGGCGAAACCATCGTGGCGCTGGTGGGCTATACCAACGCGGGCAAATCCACGCTGCTCAACGCGCTCTCCGGCGCGGACGCTTATGTGGAAGATAAGCTCTTCGCCACGCTCGACCCGATTTTCCGCCAGGTAGAATTGCCCAAGAACCGCTCTTGCCTGTTGGTGGACACGGTAGGCTTTATCAACAAATTGCCCCATCAATTGGTGGAAGCGTTCCATTCCACGCTGGAAGAAGCGCTCAACGCCGATCTATTGGTGCTGGTGCACGATCTTTCCGCGCCGGACATGGCGGACCAGCGCGCGACCGTGTTGCGCGTGTTGCGCGAGTTGGGCGCGGGCGACAAGCCCTGCGTGGAGGCTTTTAACAAGATCGACGCGATCGATTTTCGCGAACCCATCGATCCTCCCGGCGCCGTATATATCTCGGCCAAAACCGGCGAAGGGCTGGACCGGCTGCGCGAAGAGATTTCCCGGCGCGTGGCGGCCATGCGCGCGCGCGTGGAGCTGACCATTCCCTTCGATAAAGGCGCGGTACT
>DVJN01000180.1 GCA_018716755.1 Candidatus Alectryocaccomicrobium excrementavium | reverse complement strand
CTGCGCGGCCTCCGCATTGGCCGCCTCCCACAGGGAAAGCTCTTCGCTGGTCGCGCCCGTGCTCATATAGGCGCTCACGGCTTTCACGTCCGCCGCGTCCACGCCATAAAAATCAAGCGCCAGATCCTGCGTCACGAGCGTCATTTCGTCGTCAAACGCGAGCGCGTCTACCGCGGCCTGCGCGGCAGAAGCCACATCGATTTCCGTGGCCGCGCTTTCCTGGGCGCAACCGGACAACAACAGTACCAGAGTCAGTGCCAACACAATGCTTGCCTTTCGCATGGGGGTATCTCCTTTTCCTGTGTAAAATTATGCCTGGGTGTGCGCGGTTTCGATGGCAAGCACCTGGCGGCGCACTTCATCGATAAAAATCTGCGCGTAAGCGCTGTGCAGATGGTGCCCATCCGAACTCGCCTCCGCGGGCAGGAAGCCCTCATCGTCCACCAGCGCGTCCGTCACGTCGATAAACGTCACACCCTGCTGCTCGCACAGCGCGGCGAGCTGCGCGTTGAGTTCGTTCACATCGTCCATATCCTTGCCCGTGCTGCTCTCGTATCCCTTGGTCAGCGGCAAAATAGAAATCATATAGAGCTTCGCGTTGGGCTGCCGCTGGCGAATGGCCTCAATCAGGGGCACATAGCGCTTTACGATATACCCCGCATTGGGCCAGTTCAGCTCGTTCACGCCAAACATGGTAAACACGCGATCGTAAGCGTGGCCATTTAACTCGTCGACCATGGGCACGGTTCCCGTATCCGTGGGCTTTTCCAGCGCGGTCTTCACGTTCATGCCCGTGCCCACAAACAGATCGCACTCCGGAGCCAAATTGCTGCGCTGCACCGACCCCAGAAGCGAATTGCCCAAAAACGCACTGTTTGCCAGGCAGTTTTCCAATGTTTCCACCGGAATTTGCGTGGGTGCGGGCGTAGCGTACAGAGCGACCACATCGCTAAGCGGCCGTGGCGTGCCCTCCACGCTGGCAATGATGGCGCTTGGTACGATTTGTGGAACCTGCTCGGGCTGTGGAGTGCCCCCGCGCGGAAGATATACAATGGCCAATGCAATGGCCACTGATACCAAGCTAATCACAAACGCGGGCGCTGTGCTCGCCTTCTTCCTCCTGCGGCTTTTTCTTGAATTTCTCTGATTGGGCCTCCGCGGCGGCAAATCGCGCCCGGAAGAACGCCGGGAATACTGGCTCACAATCGCGCCCTCCCATCTTTTGTATACTTCCACATTATACCTGCGCTTTCCGCAAAATACAAGTGTTTGGCAGTAAATTCGCGGAAAATGGCGCATCTGCAAAGCGGCAATGGCAAATTCTGCCAACGCCTTTTTAGATGTGCGTGCGGCGCAAAAAGTTCCTCTGCATAGGGAGATTTTTCCCTTTTTAACCAAATATATTTGATAGAATTCAATATTTCTTATCGCCGCTTTATATGATATAATCTCCTTAAGAATCAAAGGGAGGGGGAAGCCATGTTCCTTTCGATCTTGATGAACCTGAAAAGCCTCTTCCTGTACCGCAAACGCTACCTGGTCTCCCAGCTCCTTACCTTTACCGCGCTGGGCTTTGTGGTACTGACGGCGGCCAAAGTCATTGCCGCGCACTCTGAAGTGGCCGATTTTGCCAACACGAACATTTATACTTTCGCCATTCGGGAAGATGCGCAACCCGCGGACCTCGCCGCCGCTCTAAACGGCTTTTGGGAATTTGCCAATGAAAACGACGTCGTCCAGGTCTTTGCGAACCCGCCCGGGGAAGATTCATGGCTGTTGGTGGGCACCAACGCATTTGTGGATGAAACCTGGCATCAACAGAACGTAGAAGAAAATTTCATTTCCACAGATGGGTTCTATGCCTGGATGGGCTCCGCCTTCTGGGGCGATGGCGCAAGCCTGGATTTTCCCTATACATCCATACAAATCAGCGAAAATTCTTATATGGTCGCCGGTGTGGTGGACATGTTTCTCTACAACATGGCAGAGTTGGAAAGCCGAAATGGCGTTTTCATCCCCCTGCGCAATTATCTCGCCTGCGGCTATCCCATCCAATCCGTAACGCTCCGCCTCTATCGCCCGCCCAGCGCGCAAACGCATGCTGCAATCGCCAGCCTGTTTAACCCATACGCGCAGGAAGCAATCGCGCCGCTCGCCCCTCCCTCCCCTCTGGCGGGCTGGGGCAGCATGCTCGCCGCGGTGTGCGTGCCTTTCATTGCGCTGTGCCTGTGCCTGGTTGCCATCCAGGCAAAATCGCTGTGCGTGGCCCGCCGGCAATTGATCTGGACAGAGTTCTGTGCCGGCGCCACCCATGCGCGCGTTTGGGGCGAATTCTTTTTGCAATTTTTGTTGCTGCTTTTGGTGGGAAATCTGTTGGCGGCTGTGCCCTCTGACATGGCTTACACGATGCTGGACTACGAGCGGGCAATCGACGCGCGCATTTCCCTGGCTGTGCTCCTGGCCTACACCGGCTTTGCCGCCGCGCTCCTGGCTGTGGGCATCCATGCTGGCGTGCACAAATGCGCCCGGGAAGAGAGGTGAGAATTCGTGCGAAAACGGCTGCGGCTTTTGCGCTATGCCTGGCGCGCTATGGGGCTGCAATACTGCCTTTTGCTGTGCCTCATTGCCATCACAGCGTTATGCGTACAGTTCACCTGTGTGCCGCCGCTCACCAAACTGGTGCAATATGCGAGATACATGGGCGCTGGTTTGGAAAACGCGGCTTTTTTCCAGGCGAATCAGCATTTTTACGAGCGTTGGTCGGACAACTGGAATTTCAGCCGCGATTTTCCGGATTATCTGGAAGCCCAGCAAATCATCGACGGTTTTGCCCAGCGGGCGCTGTGCCGCTCCGATTTTGCGGACTTAGGGGCAAACGAACGGGTTCGGCTCTATGTGTGCAATGAAACGCTGCTGCGCAACCTGGATTTGCCCGGCGATGTTTCCCGCGCCTTGCTGGAATATCGCGAGCGCGCGGATGGTGCGTCCTATATTCCCCTGATGCTCGATGAGCGCCTCCGCGCGACCTATGCCACCGGCGATGTGCTGGAGTTCAAAATTCGAGGAAATGACCGCAGCTTCCCGGCGATCGTTGCGGGATACCTTGCGAGCGATTACGAGCTTCCCTATAGCGGGCAATCTGGCAGCTATTATGCGTTTATCAATTATATTTTTTCCCGCGATACCAGCGGCGATTGCATTGCCCTGTGCGTGAGCTGCCCGGAATTGGGCTTGGACGCGGATGAATACACCTACAGTAAGTTCCTGCTCTTTCCGCCAGAGGGCGAACGGGTGGAAGACGCCATCGCGGATTGGCAAGCGTGCCTGCTGCGGCATGGCATAGGGAACGTCACCACGCTGCGCCAGATGCGCGCGCAAGAACTCGCTTTGAATTTCACGGGGCCAGATGCGATGTTTGGCCTGGTCGCCTTGCTTTCGCTGGCGCTGCTGCTGGTAGGCCTGCGGGGCTTTATGGCGAATATGGCAGAGAAACTGGAAAATCAGGCGAGCGTATACCGCCTGCTGGGGATTGCACCCGGGCAATGGCGCGCCGTCATGCTATGCGCCTATGGCATTCCCGTCACGCTTCTTTTGTTGGCGGCGCAATGCGCGATTTTTCTCCTGTATGCGGACACCACCATCCCCTATACGCACATCCCCATCACCCTAGTTACCTTATGGATGGCAGCGGCGTTGGTATTCCCCCTGTTGATCAAAACGCTGCGGCCGCTCCGGCCGAAATCCTGAACGGAGGAGAAAGACCATGTATCCCATAGAGTTGAAGGGCATTTCCAAAGTGTATCACCCGGGGCAGCGCTGGGCGCGAACCGCGCTGCACGACATTCACCTCTGCATTGCGGAAGGCGAAGCGTGCGCGCTGATGGGCGCATCGGGCAGCGGAAAAACGACGTTGCTCAAAATCATCGGCCAGATCCTTGCGCCCACTTCCGGCGAATGCCGCATCCATGGCGTAAACACCGCCGCGCTATCCGAGCGAAAAAAAGCGCGCATCCGCAACCAAACGATCGGATTCATTTTTCAGGATTTCGGGCTGGTGGAAGACCGCAACGCCCTGGAAAACACAGCCATGCCATTTTTGTTCGATCCGGAGATTTCCTATGCGCAGGGCAAAAAAATGGCGCTGGAGGCGCTGGAGCAGGTCGGGCTTGCACGGCTGGCCAAGGAACGGGTTTCGCACCTTTCCGGCGGCGAGCGCCAGCGGGTGGCGATCGCGCGCGCCATGGCCAAGCGGCACGATATCCTGCTGGCCGATGAGCCGACGGGGCAGCTGGACACGGAAACGGCGCTGCATATCATGCAGCTTTTGCAGGCCATCCAGAAAAGCGGCACGACATTGCTGGTGGCGACGCACAATCCCCTGGTGGCCGCCCATTGCACGCGGCAAATCGTCCTTAAGGATGGCGCAGTAACCAGTGACGAAAATTCCAATCAATCGAGCCGTTGAATTGAGAAAAAAGGCGCGTTGCAGAAAAAGCCTCTGCAATGGGCGGCCGCCTGTGAGCATGGTGCGATTGGTGGATCTTCAGAGCGCGCGAGTGCCGCCGGTATGATTGCCTGCCAGCAAAGGCGGACGGGCCGTCAACGGCGGCGCGTATGCGCCTTTCATCTTGACCGTTGACTGGCTCGGCTGGCTTTGCTATTTATCAACTTTGCGTAGTAGTATGCCACATACACAAATAGCCAGTATAAGAATTACTACCAGCGGCAACAAGTTTTCAAGCTGGAATGTACTATCTGCCATTACTTTATATCCCCATGAGGCCGGAAAAATCTTTCCTACCATTTCAAATGCTTTTGGCAGCAATTCAATCGGAAACATAATTCCAGAAAGCATGATAGAGGGCAGAAAAATGATGATAGAGACCATTGAAGTTTTTGCCTGGTCTTTTACTGCTAAACCAATTATGCTGGCAATGCTAAGGGATACCGCAATAAAAATAGCAAGGCTGGCAAAGTACAACACCGGATTTTTTGGTATCTCAGCATTGAAAGCAAGCGGCGCAGCAATGTATAAAATTATGCTCATAATAAACAGATGTATATATGCGGAAATATTCGTCAAAACAAGACCGAGATATAATGGCACGCCATTTGCTTTATAAACTTTTTTAATATCGCTGCTGTAAATTTCAACAAGAGAGGGCGGCAAACCAATTAACGCACCCATTGTTACTCCGAAAACCGTCATAGACTGAATGAGAGTATATCTTGCTTCTGGCATGACAGAGGTGAATATCCCACCCATAACTGCAAAAAACAAGAGAGGAACAATATAGCAGGTTATGAGTAATGTTTTACTCCGTATGTCTAACTTCCATTGTAAAGAAACTCCGTATAAAAATGCACTCATCTATTATTCCCCTTTTGCAATCCTCATAAAATGTTGTTCCAGAGTACCGCGATTGATCTGTATATCTACAATAGGTTCTTCTTTTTCTTTATACTGTGTAAGCAGCGACAGCAATGTTTCTCCAATATTATCAGATTCATATTTTTCGGTGCTACTTTCCGTTTGAATTGTGATATTATAATGCTTTCCTACTGTT
>DVJN01000179.1 GCA_018716755.1 Candidatus Alectryocaccomicrobium excrementavium | reverse complement strand
CGCGGCGGCTCAAATGCCCGCCAATTTTTATTCCGCCAGGAAAATGGGATTTGTCCAGGCGCGCCGCCCCTGTTCGTCCACCACGCGGGCGCGCAAATAGCGGATGCCTTCCGGCACCTTGCATTCCGCCGTTTCCAGCCCCTCGCCGCGCACCACGCGGCTGGGGAAACCACCATACAGGAAATCGATATGCGCGCAGGGCGAACAATCCACGCGCGCCACGCCGTCCTCAATGAAAAAATCGCGGATTTCCGGGCCGGTGGAAGAATAGAACGCGCCGTTTTTGAGCGATTCCAGGATGGCCGCCACGTTGTTTTGCGCGTTTACGCAAACCCAGCCCTTGCAATGCTGGTGCATGGGATGCCCGTCATCCGTGGCGACGGCATAGATTTTCTCGCCGCGCATGAGCAGTTCATCCCAATACAGGCCGTTGTCCACATCCATTTCATTCTCCATCGCGCAGCCGGTGTTCCAGATTTCCATGGCGAAGTTGCCCTTCATCTCCGCGAAGGTGTGTGTAGGCGTGCCGCTCCATTCCGGATGGCAATAGACCGTGAGGTTGCCCGCAGCATGGATGGCATCCAGCACTTTTTGATACTCATACTGATCCTTCACAAATCCGGATTCAAACGTCTGATCCTGTTCGTAGGCATTTCCCTTGCCCTTTTCCGGCCCAATGCACACCGTATGGAAGCAGCGGTAACCGTATTCGCTGCGCAGATTCCGATCCATTTCCATGCCGGGCAGGATCGTAATATCCACTTCCGGCGCGAAATTGCAATAATTGTAGATCCTGTGATCCGTAATGGCCAAAAAATCATAGCCATGCTCCGCATGCAGCCGGATTACCTCCTCCGGCGTGCCCCGGCCATCCGAACGCGTGGTGTGACAATGCAGGCCGCCCTTGAGCAGGCGGGCATTGCCCGTGAATGCCGCTTGTCGAATCATGTTCCCCAACTCCTCCCGCAAATTCGCCCCTATTATACCATTCCTACTGTGAAAAGACAAGAATGAAAAACGTTTTCCTTCCAATTTGGCGTTGTATTTTTTGCTCTGCCATGGTATACTGGTTCTATGGGAAAGTGGATTGGTGAAATGGGCGGCTTTGTGGCGGTCGCTTTGGTCGCCGCTCTTGGCGTGCGCTTTTTTTGCGAAATGGGCTGGCTGAAGAATCGCGCTCGCGTGCGGCAGAATGCCCGCACCGCTCTTTGCGTGTTTTTCACAGGCCTGTGCTGGATGACGCTGGGCGGTTTTTACCACCAGTTTTTCCGCGCCAATGCCAGCGTCTGGGACATTGCCGCCGTTTGGGGATTGAACGATTTGGAGATGTATTTTTGCTTTGCCGCCTGCATTGCGGGCGCGCTGTTTCTCGATGGCGCGTTCCGCGGCGGCTGGCGCATCGTTTGGCTGCCCTTCGCTTTCTATTTATATGTAAACCCGATGGCTGCGTTGGCATTTTGTGCGGTGAGTGCGGTGGTCTATGGAACGCTCCGCGGCCGCGGTTTTGCCGTGCCCAGATTTTCCGCCCCCTGGCTGATGCCCGCGCTCATCCTGCTGGGCGCATTCGCCCTTTTTGCCTGCTTATGAAAAAGATCGATTGGAAAGTCGCGCTGGTTGCGCTGGGCCTGCACTGGCTGGCCATCCTCGCCGCGTATTGCCTTATGCGCGGTAGCGACCCGAACGTGGGGTCGCTGTTTTCCCTGCTCAGAGAGCGCTTCACCACGGCAGGTGACGCGCCGCACTATCTGTCCATCGCCACTGAGGGGTACCAGTCCACGGGTGAGAAGGCCAATCTGATCGTATTTTATCCCTTTTATCCCCTGCTCATCGCCCTTTTCACCCTCGTCACACGCAATGCGGCTCTTTCTGGCATTCTCCTTTCGCAGGTGTGCTATTGTGCCGCCAGCGTGGTGCTTTTCCGGCTGCTGGCCAAGGATCACGACGAGCGCGCGGCCTGGCAGGGAACGCTGTTGATGGCGCTCTATCCCTTTGGCATCTTCACCATGGGCGTATTCACCGAAAGCCTGTTTCTGCTGCTGACGCTGCTTACGCTCTATGCCATTCGCAAGCGGCGCTATGGAGCCGCCGGGGCGTTTGGCTTTCTGGCGGCGTTTACGCGCACGCAGGGCATGCTGTTGCTCGCGCCCGCGCTATATGAATGGATCGTCTCCCGCAAATCGCGGCGCGGATGGTTTGTTTTCTGCATTCCGCTGGGCTTTGGCGCCTATCTGCTGATCAACCGCGTGTTGCAGGGGAGCTTTTTCCGCTTTCTGGAACACCAGGCCGCCCCGCCCTGGTATCAAACCACGAAATGGATATCCGAAAATCTGGCGCAGCATTTCGATATGGCGCAGGCGTACCCCGGCCTTGCCTTTATCATCTATGGCGCGCAAATCGCGCTGTATTTTCTCACTGCCGCTGCCCTGTTCTATGGCCTGTGGCGCGGCACGCGCACCTGCTACCTCGTGTATGGCGCAGCCTACCTGATTTTTACCTACTTTTCCGGCTGGATGATCAGCGGCGGGCGCTATATGCTCTGCTGTGTGCCCCTGTTCCTCATTGCGGCGGATATAAAAAGCGAGCGTGCCCGGCGGCTTCTGCTCGCCGCCAGCACACTGCTGTTTGCCATTTACACCTATTTGTTCCTGCGCGGATATGCCATTATGTGAGCGGCTGAATCATGGAACCCTGCTGCTCCATCCATACGATTCGATCCCCATAATAATACACCAGAAATGGCGGATACGAAGCGTTTGCCAGCACAAAATCGGAAATATACGTGGAAAGCAGCGCCGCGTCGTGTGGCACGCACTCCCAGGTAAACAATTCACCCTGAGGCATCAACCAGATGTTGGCATCCGCAGAAACCGCGCAGGTAGCGAGCGAGGGATCGTTGTTATAGATCACCATTTCGCTGGTTTCATCGCCCTCTTCCACGATAAAGGTATCCAGCGACACTTCCAGCCCGTCCTCCACTAGCTGCGCCGCGTGGAGATACGCATATCCCCGCGCGCTGATTTCCACCGGCCGCACGCGCATACTCTCCACAAAAAAGGCTTCCTCAAACGCCGTGATCACTTCCCGTGCGCCATCTTCCACAGCCGTCACCGTTACGGTGAGGAAATATTCTTCGTTCAGCTGCGCAGCATACGTCTTTTTGCGATAGGGATCGCTGGTGTACTCCCCGCTGACGTAAACAAATGCCTGCTCCATGGCCGCACCCGTTTCCCCCCAGGGAGCCTGCCACAATTCCGGCCCCACCGTTTCGCCAACGACCATCGCGCCCATATCATTTCGCGCCTGCGTCAGCAGATAATCCGAGGCATTGGCGGCGGCATCCCGGGGCACAAGCGAAATCAGCGCGTCTGCCGAAGCGCTATCGCAATACAGCGCTGCCACCGTTCCGGGCGCTTCCAGATATTCCCGGGCATTCCATTCGGGGAGAAGATCCCAATCATAATCCAAAATATAGGCCGTTCGCCCGGCGATTTCTTCCCTTTGCTCCGTTGCCTCCCGCGCCCTCGCCGGCGGAGCCAGGCAAATCAGCAGCAATACCAGTGCAATCCAGCGCTTCATTCGCTTCCCCCCTCTCTGGTTATACTACCATCATACCGGAAAATCTGTGTCATTTCAAGCGCTTTGCAAAATCCGCTTGAAATATTCTTTCCAGCCGTGTACAATACTGTATGGAGGTGATTGCATTATGGAATTGAATTCTTACATTGATCATACGCTCTTGAAGCCCGATGCTACCTACGCGCAAATCGAAGCCGTCGCGCAGGAAGCGATCGCACACCATTTTGCTTCCGTCTGTGCCAACCCCATCCACGTAAAGCGGCTGGCGGCTCTCCTCGCGGGAACAGGCGTGCACGTCTGCACCGTGATTGGCTTCCCGCTCGGCGCAAACGCGCCCGAAGTCAAGGCGTTCGAGGCGGAAACCGCCCTGCGCGACGGCGCGGAGGAGCTGGACATGGTCATCAACGTGGGCGCGCTCAAATCCGGCGATCTGGCCCTCGTGAAGCGCGATATCGAGGGCGTGGTGCGCGCTGCTGCCGGCCACATCGTGAAAGTCATCATTGAAACCGGCCTTCTGACCGGCGAGGAAAAGCGCACCGCCTGCCGCCTTGCCAAGGAAGCGGGCGCCAGCTTTGTGAAAACCTGCACGGGCTTTTCCGGCGGTGCCGCCAACGCACAGGATATCCGTCTGATGCGCGAAACTGTAGGCCCGGAAATGGGGGTAAAGGCTTCGGGCGGCATTCGATCGCGTGAAAGCGCCCTCGAATTGATCGCCGCCGGGGCAAACCGCATCGGCACCAGTTCTGGCCTGACGATCATTTCTGGCGAAAAATGCTGAGCGTTTTGCGCCATCCTCGCGCATTTTTCCGCAAAAGCCCCGCCCATCGCGCGGGGCTTTTTGCGTTTGCACCTCCTGCACGTTAATTCCTTAACACAAAATATCCTTTTAGATTTTCTTCCTCACGGCCCGCTCTGCCCACTTCTTAACATCCGCAGAAAACCCTCCGTTAAAAACTATTTCTATATAATATTTTATTCCATGCCAGAATTTCAACTTCGCTATTGACGATTTCCACATGTATAATGTTAAATTTATGACTTTTTATTCATTTTATTTTATTTTACCTTAAATT
>DVJN01000178.1 GCA_018716755.1 Candidatus Alectryocaccomicrobium excrementavium | reverse complement strand
AGGAAGGTCTTCGCCCAGATGCTTTCATGGATCTTCTTTTGCAATTTTATACCCCACCCCTCTGATGGTTTCGATATATTCCGCGCCCAGCTTTTTGCGAATGTTTTTGATGTGGGTATTTACAATCTTTTCATCGCCAAAGAAGTCGTATCCCCAGATGCTGTTGAGCAGGTGATCCCGCGTGAACACTCTGCCCTGGTTTTCCAGCAGGAATTTCAGGATTTCAAACTCTCTTGTGGTGAACGGCACAATTTTTTTGCCAATGTGGACGGTAAAACTATCTGTGTCCATGGTGATGTCCTTATAATGAATCACCGCGGTTTCGGACTGCATCCCCTGCTCCGACCGGCGCAGAACCGCCTCGATCCGGCGCAACACAAGGGGCATGGAAAAGGGTTTTGTGATGTAGTCGTCCGCCATTGCGTCGAAGCCTTTAATCTGGCTTGCATCATCATCCAGGGCTGTCAGCATGATAATGGGTACGCGGCTTTCCTGGCGAAGCGTTTTGCAGACGGCAAAGCCATCGATCCCGGGGAGCAGGACATCGAGCAATACCAAATCCGGGCGGTGCTGATGGAATTTTTCCAGGCCTTCCACGCCATCGCTGGCCAACAGCACGGTATATCCCGCGTCCACCAGGAACGCTTTGAGAACGCTCTGAATCGGTTCCTCGTCTTCGATCACCAAAATGGTTTTGGGCATGGCACGCACCTCCGGGCAATAGTATACCATGGCCAGGTGAAGTTTGGGTGGAGAAAATATTTGGGTCAATGGATAACAAATTCGCCCGGCGCCTACTGCGCCGGGCGAATTCTTTGTTTTGCATCTTTCCATTGCGGCTTCGCCGCAGCTTCAGACAGCAACCTTATCCCTTCACGCTGCCCACAAGCAGGCCGGAAATAAAATACTTCTGCGTGAGCAGGAACACAATATAGATGGGCACGCTTGCCACCAGCGTGGCGGCCATCAGCTGGTTCCAGTGGATTTCGCCCTCGTCGCGGAACATGGTGAGCGCGATCTGCACGGTTTTCATATCGTCTGTATGCGTCATCACCAAAGGCCAGGTATATTCGTTCCAGGCGCCAGTGAACTTGGTGACGCACAGCGAGGCGAACGCCGGGCCGCTCAAGGGCACATAGATGCGCAGGAAGGTGCGCAGCCGGCCGCAGCCGTCGATGCGGGCGGCATCGTCCAGCGCAGCAGGAAAGCTGACATAGTACTGCCGCATCAGAAACACGCCGAAAGAACCCGCGATATAGGGCAGGATCAGGCCGGCATAGGTATTCATCATGCCCGTGCCGCCTTGCCCCAGAATATCGTTGCCACCGGCCAGCGGCACGGAGCGCAACATGGTGAATACGGGGATCATCGTGACCTGCGGAGGAATCATCAGGCCGGCCAGCGTGAGCACCAGCACTGCACCGCGTCCGCGAAAACGGATGCGCGCCAGCGCGTAGCCCGCCATGGAGTTGATCACCAGGCTGAGCACCAGCGTCCATAGCGTGACATAGGCGCTGTTGAGCAGATAGCGGCCCCAATTGCCGTTTTGCATGGCGTCTACATAATTGTGCCATTGCGGCTCGGCGGGGAGGAGCACCGGCGAGGAGGCGTACACTTCGCTATGGGATTGCAGGGAAGTGCTTATCGTTACCAGCAGCGGGAAACCGGCGGAAACCAGAAGCAGCAAGATGACTACCCATGTAAATACCTTGAACAACCGTTCCACCTTAATCCTCCATTCCATACGCCCGGAAATTGAGCGCCGTAACGATTAGCAGCATGATGAGCAGCACCACAGACATGGAAGCGGCATAGCCCATCTTGTATTCGCCAAACCCGCTCTGATAGATCTGATGCACGATGGTGGTGGTGGTGTAGAGCGGGCCGCCGCCGGTCATGTTCTGCACCTGTTCGAAGGTTTTGAAAGCAGCGATGCAGCTGTTCACCGATACGAACAGCAGCACGGGCTTTAAACCTGGCAGGGTAATGTGCCGAATCTGGCCGAAGGCGTTCGCCCCGTCAACGCGCGCCGCGTCGTACAATGCCGTGTCAATGGCCTGCATGCCCGCCAGCAGCACCAGCATGCAATACCCCACGCCCTTCCATATGTTGATGGCGATCAGGCAGCCCAGCGCCAGCGAGGGATCGAACAGCCACATGCGCCGCGGCAGGTGCAGGATCGACAGCAGCTTGTTGATATAGCCGGTGGTGGGATCGAGCAACAACAGCCAGACCATGGAAACCGCAACCATGGACATGGCATAGGGATACAGCGTCACCGCGCGCACGGCGCGCGCCCAGCGCGTCGCCCGGTTGAGCGCAATGGCGGCGCATAGGGAGAGAACGAGCAGGCCCGCCACGGAAAACACCGCGAACAGGATGGTGTTGAGCACCGCCTGCTGAAATACCTCGTCGCTGAGCAGCCGCGTGTAGTTGCGAAGGCCGATCCAGGTGGGCGGCCGGCCCAGGTTGTAATTGGTGAAGCTGTAATACAGGTTCTGGATCACCGGGTACACGGTGAAGGCCAGAATGAACAGCAAAAAGGGCGCCAGCAGCAGATATGCGGCAATATCATCCGTCCTGCGCAGCTTGCCCGAGGATTTACGCGTCATACTCATGTACACGCCTCATGATTTCGCGGAAATTGTCCTCATTGACATATTCCAGGATGAAGGGCTTGCCCTCGGCATACTTGTGATACAGCTTGAGGAAGAGGCGCCAATCGATATCGCCATCGCCCACCGCGCGGCCCCACACGTCGTTCACCTTGCGGTCCTTGCCGTGCAGATAGGCGATGTGCGGCGCGAGATAGCGGAACATATCCTCCTCCGAACTGTTGGCGATCAGGTTGGCGGGATCGAGCAGTACCTTCAGCCGGTCGGAACCGACCTGCTCGATCAGGTCGCGGGCGCGCTTCGCCGAGGGCACGATATCCACCAGGCTGGCCTCCAGCGCGATGTAGACGTTGTATTGCTCCGCCTTTTTGCAAAGCCAGGAAAGACTATCCTTCAGGCGGTCGAATTCCGCCTCGTAACGGTCGGTATTCACGCCGCGCTCGCCGGGGAAAAAGCCGCATTCCGTGGGCACAAAGGGGATGCCTGCCAGATTCGCCAGGCGCATGTGGTTTTCGTAATATTCGAGATTCGCCTGCCGCTCATTTTCTTCGCGGGCGATCAGGTTGGTGAACACGCCCAGCGCGGGAACTTCGATGCCGCGGTCGCGATAGGTCTTTACGATGGAAAGAAAGCGCTCATCGCTCAGATCGCTCATGTCTGAGCGGCCGTTGTACGTCCAGTAATGCGTATCGGAAGAGATCAGGCACAGTTCCGTGGAAGACGCGCCCGCCTCCTGCAGGAGGTTGGCGATTTCCAGGTGCGAGCGCTTGGGAAAGCTGCGGGATACGACGCCGATTTTCATGCGAAAGCCTCCTTTTCCAATTCCAATGGTGCATAGCGCCGGGGCGCGCACGCGCCCCGGCGCGAAAGGATTTGCGCGGGATTTACAGGAATTCGATTTCTTCTTCCAATTCTGCCTGTGCGTCTGCCAGAGCGGTGGCAGGATCGGCGCCGCCGAAGATGACCTCCTGCAGCATCGCGTTGCGAATTTGCGTGAACTGCGGGCTCCACAGCGTGGCCGGCATGCTGATGCCGTACTGCACGCACTCGCTGCGCACGGCGTTATAGGGATCCATCGCGTTGTATTCCTCGAGCAGCGAGGTGCGCACCACGGGCACGTTGAGCATTTCCGCGCGGCGCAGCACGATTTCTTCGCTGAGCGCAAACTTGATGAATTCAAACGCCTCGTCCGGATGCTCGCTATCGCAGCTGATGGAAAGCATGTTGCATCCGCTGAAGGTGTAGTGAGAGCCGTTGGTGGGCGGGAAAGCGATGCCAACCTTGCCGGCGTATTCCTCGTTTTCGAGGATCGGGCGCAACGTTACGTTGTTGATCAGAGTCATGGCCGCGTTGCCGGTAAGGAAGGGATTGACCTCGTTGTTGTTATAGGGGATGTTGACTTCGGAGAGGAAGCTGTTGAGGAATTCGAACGCTTCCAGGGCTTCCTCGGTGTCGATGGTGGGGTTCATGTCCTCATCCATAAAACGGCCGCCGTTGCCGAAGACGAACACGTCGTATTCCACCATGTTGCTGCCCGACATGGGGAAGCAGAAGCCCGAGCGGGTGATGTTGCCCGCGTCGTCGCGCACGGTGAGCGCGAGTGCGGCTTCCTTCAGCTCTTCCCAGGTGGTGGGCACATCCAGGCCCGCCTCTTCCAGCAGGTCGATGCGGTAGGCAAATATATAAGGCGTTACAGAGTAGCCCAGGCCATAGAGCGTGCCGTCGTAATAGCCGTTTTGCAGCACGCGCTCGATCATATCGCTGCCCTCTTCCCATTCGGCGAAATAATCGTCCAGCGGGATGTACTGCCCCATGGAGGCGCGGTGGGGCAGCGCGCCGACGCCGCCGCCAATAACGTCCGGCGCCATATGGGCGGCGAACATCGTGTTCAGCACCGCGTCCTGATCCTGCGCGGAGATGTATTCGATGGTGATGCCCGGGTTGGCCGCCTCAAAATCCTCGATCACGGTCTCCCAGAAATTGGTTTCCGCCGCGTCGTTGAACACGCGGATGAAGCGCAACGTGATGCCTTCCTCTTCTTCTGCCAACGCCGCGCCGGACAAAAGGAGCAGCGCCGTGAGCAACAATGCCAGAGCCTTTTTCATTGTGATTCCCTCCATGGTTTGTGCTTGCGATCGCCCAGGAGCTGCCCATCCAGCCAGCCGTGGCGGATGAAGGGGTCGCCATGGGCTTTGAGATCCGCATACAGATCCGCGCGCAGGGCTTTGAGCGCGGGCGAGTCGTATTGCTCGCGGATGAGGTTGTGGCATTCGCCCTTGTCCGCATCCAGATCATACAGCTCATCAATATCGGTGAGGTTCCAGACGTATTTCAGGTGACCATCGGTAATCATGCGGGAATTGATCATGCCGAACTGCTGCCCGTTGCCCGAGGAAGTGATCGTTTTGCGCGCGGGACCAAAGAGCGATTGGCCATGCGCGCCCTCCGGCGGGGCAAACCCCAGCAGATGGGCGAGCGTCACCGGCAGATCCAGGCAATTGGAAACCAGGTTGCCGTTCACCTGCGCCTCAATCCCGGCTCCGGCCAGGATCAGCGGCACGCGCACAATATCCTGGTACAGGGTGCAGTGCTTATCGAGCATGCGGTGGTTGCCGCACATGTCTCCGTGATCGCTGGTAAAGACGACGAGCGTGTCCTTGAGATTCACATGCCGCAGAATGCGGCCAATCGCGTCGTCAATCTGCGAAACCATGCCATAGTAGCGCGCGACCTGGCTCGCCATTTCTTCCCAGGGCATGGATTCCAAGTTCCAGTTCCAAGCCTGTTGCTCGTGCGCAAAGGGCTTGTTTTCGAACGTATCGTTCCAGCCGGGCCATTCAGGGATGGCGGCGGGATCGTACATGCGGGAAAACGGCGCGCTCGGGCGGCAGGGCAAATGCGGCATACCGATGTCCACAAACAAGTGCCAGGGACCGGATTGCGCGCCGATAAACTCGATGGCGCGATCCGCCAGCCAGTGGGTTTTGGCCTGTTCCAGCGGCACAGGGCTTTCGCAGCCCAGCCAGCCGCCGGTGTATTGCGCGCCGCCATCGGAATATTGGGCGGCGCTGACTACCGTGTCATAGCCAAACGCCTGCGGCCCATCCGTGGGCGAAACGTTCCACTTGCCGATGAAGCCGCACGAATAGCCCATGGCTTTGAGCGCCCTGGACCAGGCACCTTCCGGGGAAATGGGAGGCGTGGGGAAAAAGCCATAGTTCCAGTACGCGCCGAAGGAATCCGGGTGCCGCCCCGTATAGAGCGCCTGGCGCGCAGGCGCGCACACAGGGAGCGGGGTGTAGGCGCGCGTGAACCGCGCGCCTGCCTCCGCCAGAGCATCCAGATGCGGCGTTTGCACCATGGGGTTTTCCGCGCCCAACGCGTCGAACCGGAACTGGTCCGCCAGCAGAAACAGCAGATTTTTCATGGATCGCTCTGATCAATAGACGTACTTCACATCGCCATGCAGCGGGTTGAGCTTCTCCGGCACCACCAGCGCGCCGCCCTCCTCATAGGAGCGCATGGCGGCGAAGGTGTAGGAAAGCGTGGCCAGCGCGTCGCGCCCGGAAGCGCGGATGTGCTCGTACGGCACTTTGTTGGTCACATCCTCCAGGAAGGCGTGGATGCGCACCGGGAAGGTCTCGTCGAAGCTGGTGAGGCCCGTTTCGTAAACCTGGGGCTTGGGGCTGGCCATGGAGGGATTTTCCACCGTGTCCACATCCCAGTAATGCACCTTTTCCACGCAGTTTTCGATGCAGAAGGTGCCGCGGGTGCCCGCGTGCTCATAGCTCCACCAGCCGCCCAGGCCGAACATCGCGTCGCCGCGCTGCGAGAGCAGATAGCCCACGCCGCCGTTGGCGAACTTCACATGGATGGAGTTGATGGAGAGCATGGGATCGCGCTGCGTGCGGCGCACGCCGGGCTTATCCATGAAGGCCTGCACGGCGACGATATCGCCGCAGAAGTGACGCATTACCGAGAACGGATGCGCGCAGAAAGCCTTCACATGCGAATAGGGCGTCTGCCAGCGGGGGCTCATGGGGCCGCCGTATTTCTTTTCGCTGCCGTTGAAACCCACCTTGTGGATGCAGTACACCAGCTCGCCGATCTTGTTTTCCTGGATCAGGTTATCGGCGTAGTCCGCGGTCTTGGTGAAATAGTGGTTGAGGTCGCAGCCCAGATAAAGCTTGTTCTTGGCGGCGTAATCCACCAGGGCGTAGGCATCGGAATATTCGGAGCAGATGGGCTTTTCCACCAGCACGGCCTTCTTGGCCTCGAGGGCTTCCATGGCCGGCTCAAAGTGCATGGAGCCGTTGTCGTAACCGGAAGTGGTGACGCTGACCACGTCGATTTCCGGGTGCGCGGCGAGCATTTCCTTCGCGCTGGCATACCACGGGATGTTGAATTCTTCGCCGAATTTCTGGGCCTTCTCGGGCACGATATCGCACACGGCCACGAGGGTGGAGAGTTCGTCCTTCACGTAGCAACGGGCGTGCGTGCGGCCAATGCCGCCGGCGCCGATGATTGCGCAATTGAGAGCCATTTGCATATCCTCCTTCGGTTGATGAGAACTTTGGCGCTATTCCACCGTGTCCGCCACGCGCACCGGCTTGTTGCTCTTGAGCGAGGCGATGGCCGCATGAATCACGCGCTGCGCTTCCAGGCCGGAACGGCCGGAGCCGTCGATTTCGCTGGGCTTGTCGCCGCGCGCAACCTGCGTGAAGAAATAGGTGATGCGGTCGCGGAACGTATCGTCAAAATTGGAGAAACCGCCGAACACGGGGTTCGTGTAGACCTCTTTCATGGGGTTCCCGGCGGGATACAGCGTGGCTTCGCGCCACATATCCTCGAATACCAGCCGCCCATCGCGCCCCGCCACTTCGCAGCGCTCCATGGGATGGCCACGGGCAATGTCGTAACTCGAGGTGAGGTGCCCGACCGCGCCGCAGGCGAATTTCATATTGATCGAGGCGGTGGAATAGATGTTCCGGCCGCTGGCGATCATGGCATAGCAATGCACTTCTTCGATATCGCCCATGAAATAGCGCATGATGTCCACGCTGTGCGGGTTGAGCGCCTTCAGATGGTAATAGGGGGAATCCAGCGGCTGCGGCTTGCCGATCCACAGCGCCATGTTGCAGAACAGGAGCTCGCCAATGCGCCCGTCATTCTGCCATTTTTTGGCCGCGCGGGCGGCGGGCGTGAAGCGGTGGTTCATATCGATGCCGTAGCACACGCCCATTTTTTCCGCCAGATCGACCATTTCCTGCGCGTGGCGCAGGTCGTTGCTGATGGGTTTTTCGCCCAGCACATGGCAACCCGCGCGCAGCGCCTGCATGGTCGGTTCGTAGTGATCGGAGCTGTATTCGTAGCCACCCGTGGTGATGGAAACCACGTCAGGCTTTTCGTGATCCAGCATTTCCTGCGCGTCGTAATACGCGGGTACGCCCAGCGCCCTGGCGGCGGCGTCCGCCCGCTCATGATCCCGGTCACAGACGGCGACCAGCTCGCTCACCGTCTGTTCCTTATGGATGCGCGCGTGCAGGTTTCCAATATGGCCCATGCCGATAACGGCGGAACGCAACATTGTACTCATGCCTCCAAATGTCGTTATTTTTTGTCTTCAGCCTGTAGCTTCACCGCGTCGGCAATGCCGCCGATGTACTTGCTGTCGTACGCTTCCTGCGAGGATGCAAACGGCCGGCCGTTCATGAGGAAATTGGTGTAAATCGGCGCGGGACGGCCGGTTTCCTTTTCGCGCTTTTCGATGAACGCGTACATGCGCTTTTTGAGCACTTCCACAACCTCGGGGTTTTCCTCCGCCACGTTGTGGTTCTCCTCGGGATCCTTCACCAGGTTGTACAGCTCCACCTCGGGCTTGAAGTGGAAATCCGGCTCCAGGGCGACGATCAGCTTCCATTCCGGCGTGCGCCAGCCGTGCTTGCGCATCCAGGTGCACTCGGTGATGTAGAATTCCGGCTCGGCCTCGCGCGGCTTGCCTTCGATGAGCGGCTTTAAGCTGCGGCCTTCGAAGGGAAGATCCACGTCGATGCCCATGATGTCGAGCAGGGTGGGCGTCACGTCCTTGAGCTGGCAGTAGCCCGGGATGCGCATACCTGCGGGCAGGTGGTTCTTCCAGCGCAGAATCAGCGGCACCACCAGCGTGCAATCGTACATGCCGTGGTGATCGAAATAGCAATCGTGATCGTAAAGCGTCTCGCCGTGGTCGCTGGTGAAGATCACGATGGTGTCCTCTTCCAGGCCCAGCGCCGCGAGTTTTTCCAGGATCTGCTGGATGCAGGCGTCCATATAGGCGACCGCCGCGTCGTACTGCGCGATCACGTAATCCGGATTCGTGCATCCCTTGGGAACCCAGGAGCCGATGTAGTCGCCGAAGGGCTTGAAATCATAGACCTTCTGCATGCGCTTGTCGCTGGGATCAAACGCGTCGCCCTGGAAGAAGATGTCCTGGAACGGCTTGGGGGCAAGGTACGGGGAGTGCGGATCCATGTGCCGCATGAAGAGGAAGAACGGCTGATCCTGCTTCGCCAGGCGCTCCAGCTCGGGAATGGCCACATCGTTGAGGTTCTGCGCTTTGTGCGCGCGGCCGTCCTCGTGATCCGGACCCCAGCCGGCAAAGTCGAGGTACGTATCGTAGCCGCGGCCACTGGCGTTGCCCTTGAAGCCGATGCAGGTGCTGGTGTAGCCCTTTTCGCGCAGGATTTCCGCCAGCACGGGCACACCCGCGATGATCTCTTTCTGCGCCAGCGCCACGACGTCCGTGCCGAAGCAGTCGCGGCCGGTCATCATGTTCGCGTAGCCGGGCGTGGTAGGAATGTGGGGGGAGAAGCACTCTTCAAACGTGACGCCACCCTCGGCGTATTTGGAGATGTGCGGCGTGGTGAGCCGGGGATAGCCATAGTGGCTCATGTGATCCCGGCGCAGGCTGTCGATGCCGAAAAACAGCAAATTGGGCAGCTTTTTGCTCATATTCATCCTCCTGTATCGTACGAATTACCGCGCGCCCAGCATTTTGAGCACTGCGTTCATGTAGCCATAGCTTTCGCTGGCGATGGCCATCGCGTCCGCCACGTCCTGCTCAGGGCCGATGACTTCCAGGCAGACAGGCCCGTCATAGTGGTTCTCCACCAGAACCTTAAAGTAGCCGAACAGGTTGATGTCGCCGCGGCCGCAGGCCTGGTTCATGGGATCTCCCGGGGAAGGACCGGGGCCCTTGCAATCGCGGATGTGAACGTGCTTCACGCGCGAAATCACCAGGTTGATGGCCTCTTCCGGCTTTTCGCCCGCGCGGTAGATGTGGCTGGGATCCATGTCCACGCCCACGTCCGCGCTGGCTTCCATCATGCGCAAAGTGGTGGGCGTGTTGTACACCGCAGCGCCCACGTGCGCCTTAACGCCCAGCGTAACCCCGTAGGTTTTGGCCAGAGCCGCGAAATCGCAAATCATGGCGAGCTGCTTTTGCAGGCTCTCCTCGCCCTCGGCAGTGGAACCGCCTGGGCCGATATTCACCAGCGGGATGCCCAGCGCCTTCGCCGCGGCGAACGCCTTTTCGATGCGCGCGCGGTCGTTGGTAGCGGCTTCCATGGAAAGGAATTCCATGCCGGTTTCCTCGCGCAGGGCGAGCAATTCATCCTTTTGCTTTTCCCACTCGTCCAGCACCAGATGTTCGCACATGCCCTGGATGGCCGATAATTCTACGCCGTCATAGCCGGCGCGCTTCGCCATGAGGACCGCTTCGCGCACGGGGAATTTTTTGAACAAAACCGTATTTACGCCTAGCTTCATTTCATCACTCCCTTTAAGAATTGGGTTCTATGCGTATTATAAATGCGCAGGGAATGTTGCGCAAGTCTTTTTCAAAATTCAAGTCGGAAAACATCAAATCACATCTTTTTGAGTCAACATACCCGTCGCGAAAGCGCAAAAAGCGCCCCGGCCTTTCTGTTGGCCGGGGCGCGGAAAAGAGAGGGGGATTGGGCGATTTATAATACGCCGCGCAGTTTGCCGCGCCGGGTAGCTTCGAGCACGCACAGATAGGTGGCCGCGGTATCAAAGCGCGCATCATGCGCGGCGTTGCCGTCTCCAAACCATTCCTGGGCTTTGGCGGCAATGGCCTCTTCCGTGAGCTCAAAATACTCGCACAGCTCGATCAACTTGGGGGGCTTGGGCCGCCCGATGTTTACCTTCATCTTCAGGTTCACATCGGAGGTAAAGTGGTTCATGGTGCAAAACGTGGGGATTTTGGGCAGCTTGCGGCCCAGCCGGGCAAATTCCTGCTGCAGATAGCGCACGTCTGCGGCGATGTTGTGTCCGATGAAAAGCCCTGCTGAGGAAAATTCTTCATAGATGGCATCGGCAAGGCCGGCAAAGTGCAGCCCGCCGGAAAGTTCCTCCAGCATTTCCATGGAAAATCCATGCACGGCTTCGGCGTCGGGATTCATATCGTCCACGGCAAAAAACTGGTTTTTGCCCACCACGCCCCTTTCGTCCACGATGAGGTAGGACAGCTGGCAGATCTGCGCTTCGGACAGCCCCGTAGCCTCGATATCGAACACAATTTTTTTCACGGCGATCCCGTCCTTTATTCTTTGGTGAAGTTACGGCGCTTGCGAGAGAGCTTCTTCAATCGTTGCGCCCCCCAGGCATTCGCCCTGGAAGTAGAAGGCGGCAAACTGGCCGGGTGTGACGGCGCGCTGCGGCGCGGCAAAACGCAAAAGCCACTCGCCCTCCGTGTTTCCGGGCAATAGCGTTACAGCCTGCAGCGGTTGGCGGTGCCGCAGGCGAACCTGGCAGGCGAAGGGCGGAGTGGCAGGGCGCAGCACCCAGTGCGCCTGGCTCACGCGCGCGCCCATCGAATAGAGCCGTGGAGAATCCTCGCCCTGCTCCACCACCAGGCAGTTGTTCGCCAGATCCTTTTCCACCACGAACCAGCGGCGCCCGTCGCCGCCGCCGCCAATGCCCAACCCGCGCCGCTGGCCGAGCGTGTAGTACATCAGCCCATCGTGCCGCCCCAGTTCCGTGCCGGAGACGTCCACAATGGGGCCGGGTTGCGCGGGCAGATACTGCATCAGAAATGGCTTAAAGTTGCGTTCACCGATGAAACACACGCCCGTGGAATCCTTTTTTTCGCTCACGGGCAGGCCGCGCCTGCGGGCGATTTCGCGCACCTCGGACTTGGTGAGGTTTGCCAGCGGAAACAGCGCGTGGCTCAGCGCGTGCTGCCCCAGCAGGCAGAGGAAATACGTTTGATCCTTTTGCGCGTCCTTAGCGCACAGGAGGTGATAGCCGTCTGCGCGCTCCTCAATGCCGGCGAAATGCCCGGTGGCCAGTTTTTGCGCGCCCAGCTTGAGCGCGAAATCCAGGAATTCCGCGAATTTGATTTCGCGGTTGCACAGAACATCCGGGTTGGGCGTGCGGCCGGCGCGGTATTCCTGCAGAAAATACGAGAACACGCGCGCCTGGTATTGGCGCGCGAAATTCACGCTGTAATAGGGAATGCCGATGTCGTCGCACACGGCGCGCACATCTTCCCAATCCCGCTCGGAAGTGCAGACGCCGTTTTCGTCCGTTTCCTCCCAGTTGTTCATAAAGACGCCCGTCACATCGTGACCCTGCTCCTTGAGCAGGAGGGCGGCGACCGACGAATCGACGCCGCCCGACATGCCTACTACAATTTTCAAAACATCACTCCATTGGCGGCACAACGGCGGAGCCAGCCTGGCTGAGCGCGTTGAGCGTAGCCTCGTCGATGATGAACCGATCGAGCGTGTAGCCGTTCATGTTCACCGCGTCTTCCAGCGTCATGCCCATCGCGGCTTCGTCGAAGAGCAGCGTGAGCGGCGCGGCGCCATTGGCGGGCGCGTACTGCTCGTTGTAGGCAATCTGGAAGTTCAGCACTGCGCGCAGCGTGCTCAGATCAAAGGCGCCCGTCATGGCCGAACCCGCTGGCGCGCCTTCGGCGTCTTTCAGCCAGCCGTTCGCGTACAGTGCAGATTGCAGGTTGAGGATATCGTCCGGGCTGCTGTTCACATCCACCCAGGTGGGATTGCCCGGCTCCGTGGGCTGCGGTTCCGCAGGCGCTTCGGTAGGCTGCGGAGCGGGGTAGGGGTATTGGCCGCTGAGCAGGTAATCCTGCGTGGCCGTATCGCACAGGCCGTCCGTGGGAAGCACCGGCGAACCCATCAGCCCGTTCACATAGTTTTGGAACATGGCCACGGCATCCTTCGTCACGTTGTCATACGTGCCGGCCGTGTAAGTGTTCGGATACAGCCAGCCGAGCTGTTCGAGATAGCTCTGCATGTTGAGAATATCCGCCTGCGGCGAATCAGGGCCGATTACCACGACCGGTTCTTCGGTGGGCTGCGGCTCGGCCGGCGGCTGCGTGGGCTGTGGCATGGCGTAGCGCTCCCAGCCCTCACCGCGCATGGCCTCGATGGTCGCCTGGTCGCACACGCCGGAAACGGTGAGGCGTTCATAGCCATCCACTTCGTTCACGCGCATCTGGAAGGCGATCACGGCATTCATGGTCGCGTCGTCGTATGTGCCCGAGGTATACGTCCCGTCCGCCAGATAGCCGAGGTTCGAGCGCAGGTACTCCTGCATCTGTGCGATGGTACCGGCATCCGAATCCGGGCCAATGCCAGGCGCGGGCGTGGGCGCTTCGGTGGGTTGCGCCCCGGCTGGCGTTTGCGTGGGCTGCACGGGGTTCGGGTTGAGGTACTTTTCGTAACCCTCCGCAGTCATGGCCTCATAGGTGGCGTAATCGCAGATGCCGGAAACGGTGAGGCGTTCGTAGCCATCCACTTCGTTCACGCGCATCTGGAAAGCGATCACGGCGTTCATGGTCGCGTCGTCATACGTGCCGGGCGTGTAAGTGCCGTCCGTGAGGTAGCCCAGGGTGTCGCGCAAATACTGCTGCATGCCTTCGATCACCGTGGATTCTGCGTTCTGATCGATGACCTGCTGCGTGGGCGAAGGCGCGGGCGCTTCCGTCGGGACGGGCGTGGGCGCTTCGGTGGGAACAGCCGTTTCTACAGGCGCAGGCGTTTCCGTGGGTACGGGCGCTTGCGTGGGTTCGGGCGTGCTGGTCGCGGGCCGCGTAATGTCGTTGAGCAGCCAATCGAGCGTGCTCGCGTCCGCGATGCCGGTCTCCGGCAGGATCTGGCTGTTGTTGATTTCATTCACATAGCGCTGGAATTCGTAGACCGCCGCCGTGGTTGCCGCGTCGTACACGCCGGTTGCGGTCTCCATTTCCAGCCAGCCCAGTTCGCGCAGGCGCACCTGCAGGTTGGTGATTTCCAGCGGATCGCTGTCTTGGTCGATGGTGTAATCCTCGCCCGGGCTATCCGTGGGCGGGGCATAAGGCGTGCCCAAAGTGTCCGGCATAGTGGGCGCGGGCGTAGGCGTCGCTACCGCGGGCGGCGGCGTGATGGGCGGCCGGGTGGGCCAGGGTGTCGCCGTGGGCGCGGGCTTGCGCGAAAGGTTGTATTGATCCAGCCAATACAACGTCTGCGGCCCGGCGATGCCATCCACCGCCAGGGGCGTGATGTCGTAGGTTGCGTTCATATACGACTGGAAATCGCGTACAGCCTGCGTGGTCGCGGAATCGTATACGCCGGAGGGCGAGGTATAATCCAGCCAGCCCAGCTCGATGAGCTGCCACTGGAACGCGGTGATTTCCGCGCGGCTCGAATGGCTGGAGATCACCTGGTTTTCCGGGCGCGGCGTGGGCGTGGGATAGCCGCCCCACCACGGGCCATTGTAGGGCGTGGCAGTGGGGTAGTACTGATTCCAGCCCTGGTCGCCCCAATTGACGTAGGGCGTGGGCGTGTTTTGCAGGATGATGTCGCTCGCGCCCTCTTCCCCCTGCCAGTCGGGGTTGACGGTGCTTACGGCCAGGCCGTCGCCCGTGGGAGATGGGGTCGCGGGCTGGTTGGGATCGGTCAGGCCATCCAGGCTGGGCTGCCAGGTGCTTGCCGTGGCGCTTGGGCCGGGCGTGAACTGTGCGCCCGGGTCGGTGACGTCGCTGCCGCCGCTGAGCATGCGCGCGATGAGCACGATGAGCACGATCACCACGACCGCGCTTGCGCCGATGCCGATCCATTTGACCATGGGCGAGAGCGCCGGCTTTTCATCGGGTTCTTCGCTCGCGGTGGGCTTGCGGCGCTGGATCAGATAGCCAGTGCCGTTATCCATAAAGAAAATATACTTGCGCTCGCCATTTTCGTCCGGCTGGGCGCTGCGTTTCATTTTGCTCAGGCCGGCCTGGAAACGCTCCTCGCTGCCCGGCGCGGGGGATACCGAACCATCGGGATTGCGCACCGCGATATCGCGCGGCAAAAATTCCCGCACGCGCACCACTACGCCATGGCGCGTATCCATCGCGGCGTAGACGATGCCGCTCGCGTCCTGCCCCACGGCGCGCCCCACCAGGATGCGGCCCGCCAGCATGGTACCGGGCGAGAGCTGGTTGATGGGCACCGCAGCGGACGCGTCCCCCCCGCAGTGCGGGCAGATTTGCGTGTCGCTCGGCTCAAAACAGTAAAGGCACAGATTTTGTTTGTCTTCCACTGCGCACCTCTCCTTTTGTCTCTTTGTTTTTTGGACGTTTGAACGCCGCATGAGTTCCCATCGCGCACAAATTGACGCAATTTTGTTCGAATTTGCGGGGCGCTCCGGCTGGCGCGGCGCTTATCGCACCACGGAAATCTTTCCGCCCTGCAGGCCGAAAGTCCCTGCGCCCGCGGCGGCCGCAGCCTCCAGCGCCTCGACGGCTTCGGGGGGGATTTCATCGCCCGGCATCAACCAGGCGCTGCCCGGCGGATACAGGCCTGCTGCCTGCGCGGCGATGCGCCCGCGCGCGCAATCCAGGGGCACGCGTTCTATGGGGGACAACGCCGCCTGGCGGGGCCGCATACGGGGCACGCCATACACCGGAGCGAATTCCCGAATGGTATCGTTGCCTTGCGGCAAGCGCTCCAGCGCGCTGGTGAGACGGGCGAACGACTCTTCTGTGTCGCACACGGTGGCGATGCACACCACCTCGCGCGCGCCACCCATTTCCACATCCACGCCCATTTCGCCCAGCAACGCCGCCGCGTGAAAGCCCGTAAGGCCGCGACCGGAAACGTCTATCACCAGGCGCGTGGGGTCATCCATGCGCGGGGCGGACAGGCCGGGCAAAGCATTGATTTTTGCACGCGCCGCATCGCACAGGGCGGTGGTTTGGCGCAGGAGCTGCGCGCCGCGCTCGTCCATCAGCGCGCGCGCGTTGTCCAGCGAGCGCAAAATGGGGAACGGCGGGCTGGACGTCATCACCATGCGCAACAGGTGCAAAAGTTGCGGATACAGGCTCGCGTCCTTCATAAAGAGCCATGCGCCGCCCGTGAGCGCGGGCAGGGTTTTGTGCGCGGACTGCACCCACAAATCCGCCCCCAGCCGCCCGGCGCTGGGCGGGGAATCCCACCAGGTAAAATGCGCGCCGTGCGCTTCGTCCACCATCAAAAGCTCAGCCCTGGGCAGTGCGCCCGCGCGGCCGAAATAGTCTGGCCGGGTGGCAAAAACCGCGCCGCTTTCGCCAACCGCCATATCGCCCAGCACCAGGCCGGAAACCGCGCTCACATGCGCGGTGCGCTCCATGCGGATGGAGCGGTAGCGCGTGGAAGCGTATAGCAGCATCGCAAGGTTCCCAGCGGTCGCCCCGCCCGTGAGAAGAATCGCGTCTCCCGCGCCAGCGGAGCGGGCAATGCGCCTTTCCGCTTCGCGGATGGCGCCCTGGGGATTGTATAAATCGTCGGTCGAGGGGAGTTCCGTCATGTCGAAGGGATCCAGCGTCCCTTTGTGCCCGGGCATGTGGAACCGCGCGTGCCCCTGCGCCCGGGCGAGCATTTCATCGATTGGCCGCATGGCACACCCCTCCCCTATACGCTTATTTTACTCTACGATTTGGGTTTTTGCAAGGCTTTGTCCGTAAAACAAACGCGCGCGGGGATTTGAGCCGTGCGGAAAAAATTTTGCTTTATAGTAGAATATATGTTCGGCATATGGTATGGTAAAAGCGCCGATACGGCAAATTTCAGCACAGGAGGAAGGATGCGTATGGAAAGAAAGCATTCCATGGCGGCAGAGGCGCAGGCCCTGCTTGCCGAATACCGGCGCGGCAAGGCTGCGCTGGACGCGCGCGTGGTGGATAACGATCAGTGGTACCGCCTGCGCCACTGGCAGCGCATGCGGCCGTCGGGCAATCCCGGGGATCCGGAACCGGCGAGCGCATGGCTGCTCAATTGCCTGCTCAACAAGCACGCTGACGCGATGGACAATTTCCCCGAACCGGTGGTGCTCCCGCGGGAGGAAGGGGACAGGGCGGACGCGACGGTACTTTCCGCCGTGTTGCCGGTGATTTTGGAGCAAAACGAATTCGAACAGACATATTCGGATATGTGGTGGCAGAAGCTCAAGAGCGGCGCGGGCATTTTGGGCGTGTTCTGGAATCCTGCCAAACACGGCGGGCAGGGGGATGTTGACGTGCGCCGCGTGGATATTCTCAACCTGTTTTGGGAACCCGGGGTGACGGACATCCAGGACTCGCGCAATGTGTTTCATGTGGAATTGCACGATAACGACGAGCTGCTCGCGCGCTATCCGCAATTGGAAGGCAAGCTGGGGCAGGGCGCCGACCGGCCGCAGGTGTATGTTTACGATGACGCCATCGATACCTCGAAAAAATCCGCTGTGGTGGATTGGTACTACAAGCGCGGCGGGCTTTTGCACTATGCCAAGCTCGTCAATGGCGAGGTGCTCTACGCTTCGCAGGAAGACCCTGCCTGCGCGCAAAGGGGCTTTTACGACCACGGCAAGTATCCCTTTGTGTTTGACACCCTGTTTTCCTGCGAAGGGACGCCTACGGGTTTTGGCTATCTGGACCTGTGCAAAGAGCCGCAGATGTACATCGACCGGCTCAACCAGGTGATCCTGAAAAACGCGGTGATGGCATCGCGGCCGCGCTGGTTTGTGCGGCAGGATGGCATCGTGAACGAGGAAGAATACGCCGATTGGGACCGCGATTTCGTGCACTACACGGGATCCGGCGATCCGGAAGAACACATCCGCCCCATTCAGGTGAAGCCGGTGTCCGATATTTTTGTGAACATTCTGAACAACAAAATCGAGGAATTGAAGGAAACCAGCGGCAACCGCGATTTCTCGCAGGGCGGCACCATCGGCGGCGTAACCGCGGCTTCGGCCATCGCCGCTCTGCAGGAGGCGGGCAGCAAGCTTTCGCGCGATATGATCAAGGCCAGCTACCGTGCGTTTACGCAGGTGTGCTATCTCATCATCGAGCTGATGCGCCAGTTCTACGATGAGCCGCGCTCTTTTCGCGTGATTGGCGAGCGCGGCGCGCAGGCGTTCGTGCTGTATTCCAACGCGCGCTTGCGGCCCCGCGCGCCCAGCGTGGAATATGGCGTGCCCATGGGAGGACGCGTGCCTGTGTTTGACATCCGCATCAAGCCGCAAAAGACCAACGCCTTTTCCAAGGCGGCACAGAATGAACTGGCCAAGGAATTCTACTCGCTGGGCTTTTTTAACCCGGCAAACGCGGCGCAGGCGCTCATTTGCCTGGAAATGATGGATTTTGAGGGCAAGGAAATGGTGGTTAAGCGCATCGCCGAGCAGGCGGCGAAGGGGGTGAGCGCATGGCGGGGATAAACATTGAGCTTCCAGCCTTCACGGCGGATGATTTGCAGGATCCGGCCGCGCGCCGCAGGATCGTGAGCTATCTGTATCGCCTGGCGGAGCAGGTGAAGTACCTCTCCACGCACATCGACGGCGAGAACGTGACGGAGGAATTCCGGCAGGAAATGGTATCCACCGCCAGCGCCAGCGTGCGCGACGAGCTTTCCGGCACGCTCACGAAATTCGAAACGCAGATTGAGCAGAACGCGCGAGAGATCAGCACCAAGGCCAGCCAGACGGAGGTGAACGCCCTGGGCGAGGAAATCGAAACCGCCTCCAGCGAGTTCAGCCAGACGGCCAGCCAGCTCTCCGCGCGCGTGACCAGCGC
>DVJN01000026.1 GCA_018716755.1 Candidatus Alectryocaccomicrobium excrementavium | reverse complement strand
GCTGCTCACCGAGATGGACGGCTTCGATTCCAACAAGGGCGTCGTGATCCTGGCCGCCACCAACCGCCCCGATTCGCTGGATAAGGCGCTGTTGCGCCCCGGCCGCTTCGACCGGCGCATCCCCGTGGAGCTGCCGGACGTGGTGGGCCGCGAAGCTATCCTGCGCGTGCACGCCAAGCGCGTGAAGCTGTCCGGTTCCATCGATTTTGCCGCCGTAGCGCGCGCCACCTCCGGCGCATCCGGTGCGGAACTGGCCAATATCATCAACGAGGCCGCCCTGCGCGCCGTGCGCATGGGGCGCAGCGAAGTCACCCAGGAAGATCTGGAAGAGAGCGTGGAGGTCGTGATCGCGGGCTACCAGAAAAAGAACCAGATCCTTTCGGAAGACGAAAAGAAAATCGTCTCCTACCACGAGGTGGGTCACGCGCTGGTGGCCGCCTTGCAGACGCATTCCGCGCCCGTGCACAAAATCACCATCGTGCCGCGCACGTCCGGCGCGCTGGGCTACACCATGCAGGTGGACGACAACGAGCATTACCTGATGAGCCGCGAAGAATTGCAGAATAAGATTGCCACCCTCACCGGCGGCCGCGCGGCAGAAGAAGAAGTGTTCGGCATGGTGACCACCGGCGCTTCGAACGACATCGAGCAGGCCACAAAGATCGCCCGCGCCATGCTGACGCAATATGGCATGAGCGAGGAATTCGATATGGTAGCGCTGGAAACCGTCGATAACCGCTATCTGGGCGGGGACGCTTCCCTCGCATGCTCCGCGGAGACCGCCGCAAAGATCGACGACAAGGTCGTTTCCCTCGTGCGCACGCAGCACGAAAAGGCCCGCTCCATCCTGCGCGAAAACCGCCAGAAGCTCGACGAAATCGCGCAGTTCCTGTACAAGCAGGAAACCATCACCGGCGAAGAATTCATGGAAATTCTCAACCGCAAGTAATGCAAAAGGCGCTGAAACCCCGGTTTTCAGCGCCTTTTGCCATTTTTACCAAAGCATTGGGGAGGGGAGCATCCATGCGGGAAATCCGCGTATTGCTGGCGGACAACAATTACGCCATGCTCGATTACCTGGCGATCTACCTGTCGCGGCGGCTGGAGCATGCTCACATCCTGCTGGAAAGCGGCGGGCAACTGATGCGCGCCATTGGCGCGGGTATGCCCAGCATCGTGGTGGCGGGCGCGGGACAGGAGCCAGCGCTGCGCCTGTGGAACCGCCTGCGCCAGATCGCTCCCCAGGCCTGCCCCAAGCTGATCCTGCTCGCGCCGGAAGGCTGCGGCGATGAAGACGCGCTGGCCGCCCGCTATGGCGCGCAGGCCTGTTTTCAAAAACCCGTCGCGCCTGCCCAGCTGCTGGAAAGCATCCTCGCCCTTGCGTGCGAGTTCCCGCCGCCCATCGCGTTTAGCGGCCGGCCCCTGGCAATGCACGCGGCCGGTGATTGCGTTTTGCGCATTTGCCTGCTGCTGGGCATGAGCGTGCGCCTCGCCGGTTATGAATACGTGCGAGCGAGCGTCGATTTGCTCTCGCGTGATTCTTTGCCGCGCCCCATGCGCGGCGCGGATGTTTTTCAAACCATCGCCAGATATCGCGGCACCACGCCCGCGAGCGTCGAGCGCCTGATCCGCTACGCCCTCGCAACCACTTGGAAGCGCGGCTGCATCGAGCGCGCCAACCTGCTGCTGGGCGAAGAGCTGTTTTCCCCCGCCGCGCCGCCATCCAGCGTGGAATTCATCAAGCTGCTCGCGCGCCTGGCGCGGGACATGCACCGCTTCGCTACCAGCCTGCGCCTGGCCCATTGAGCGGAGCGCACCGCAAACCAAAAGTTGTCCCACGCCGCGACTGGCTACCTCAGTCTTGGGGCTCTTATATAGTAACAGAGCCTCAGACTGTCAAAGAACCCAAGGGAGAGCGCGAGAGAGACGGAGCTTCGCCGCCGCCAGTGGCGGAAACAGGCGAAGCGGAAGTCCAATGAGCAAAGGAGCGTTGCAAGCAGTAGCGCAGCAAGGCGACTATTGCGAATTGTGGAACGTAGCCCTCTCGCATTAAAATCGTCTCCGGCGACCTGCGCGGCGGAGACGGGGCTGATTTTTGCGGCGGAAAATCCTATTTTCCAGAGCAAAAATCGCTTCTTTGCAGTTTCCGCGCCCGGAAATCCGTAGGATTTTAGCGGAAACTGGTGGGGGTGGTAGTGGCGGGGGAGCTTGCTCCCCCGTCCACCAGCTTGTCAAAAAGACTTTTTTGACAAGCTGCTTTATTCTCTTTCTTCGGCGTAATACTGCGCCTGGGCCTGCCACAGCGCGGCGTACACGCCGTTTTCCTCCTTGAGCAGCGCTTCGTGGCTGCCGCGCTGCACGAGACGGCCGCCATCGAACACGCAAATATCGTCGCAAAAGCGGCAGGAGGACAGGCGGTGGCTGATGTACACGGCGGTTTTTCCGGCCACAATGTCGTTGAACCGCGCGTACACGTCCGCCTCGGCGATGGGGTCGAGCGCGGCGGTCGGCTCGTCCAGCACGATAAAGGGCGCGGGCGCATCGCCCGCTTCCGCCTTGTACAGCGCGCGGGCCAGGGCGATTTTCTGCGCCTCGCCGCCGGAGATTTCCACGCCGCTCGCGTCGTAATTGCTGTAGAGCGGGGTATCCAGCCCTTTGGGCATGGAAGCCAGGCGCTCGCCAAATCCGGCGCGGACAAGCGCGCTTTGCGCCGCGGCGCGGTCGTATTCCATGCGCGCGCCCACATTCTGCCCCAGCGGGAAGGAAAACAGCCGGAAATCCTGGAACACCACGGCGAAGAGCGCCTGATATTCCTCATAATTGTATTTGCGGATGTCGATGCCGTTGAGCGTGATCACGCCCTCGGTGGGGTCATACAGGCGGCAGAGCAGCTTGATCATGGTGGTTTTGCCGCTGCCGTTTTTGCCCACCACGGCCATGCGCTCGCCCACGCGCAGCGTGAGGTTCAAATCCTTCAGCGCGTAATCCTGCGCGCCGGGATAGCGGAAGGACACGTTGTGAAAGGCGATTTCGAAATCGTTATCAAAGCGCTTTTCCACCGCCAGCGTGCCGCGATAGAGCGCGTTCGGCACGTTCAGATAGTCGTATGTGCTCTGCTGCCGCCGCGCGGTGGCGAGCATCTCGCTCAAAAGGTTTGCCAGGCGCACGCAATCCTGCGCCAGGTTGTAAAGCGCCGCACCAAAGCGCAGCACGGCTCCGGCGCTCAGCGCGCCAGATAGCGCGCCCAGCACCGCGCACAGATACGCGCCGCCCTGCAAAAGCCCTTCCGGCACGCCGCTGCATGCGCCTTCCGCCATGCCCGCGCGCGAAAAGCGCCAGAACCACTTGCGGTAGCGGGGCCACTCGGCCTCTACGCGCTCCCGAATCAGTTTTTGCGCGCCATAAAGGCGGATGTCCTTGCCGCGGCGCGTATCCGCCGCCGTGGTGAAGATGAAATGGTTGGACATGGAACGCTGCGCCGAGCCCATCTCATTCATCAGCCGCAGCTCCTTGCCCGTGCCAAAGCGCGCGTTCAAAAGCGAAGCGCCCGCCGCTACGCCCAGCAGACAGGGCAGCGCCCACAGCCCCGCTGGAAACGCTACCAACAGGGGCACTGCGATGCCAATGGAGGCCGCGAGGTGCACAAACACGCCCATGCCGCTTTCCCATTGCCCATACACGCTGTAAAATCCCGCGCCCCAGTTGCGGTCGTCCCGCATGCGGCTCTTGATGGCGTTCACCTGCGGGCTGTCCAGCAGCTCGTAATCCATGGTGAGCGTCTTTTCCGCGGTCAGCATTTCATAGCGGCGCACGGCCCGCTCGATGCGCACATTCTTTTTTGCGTTAAGCATGCCCATGAGCGCGCTGAGGATGAACGTCGCGCCCACGCACAGGAGCGCCACGCCCGCAATGCGCGCAAAGGGCTCGCCTGCGGCCAGCGCGTCCACCACCCAGGCGGAGAGCAAAACGCCGATGTAGGGCCGCACACCGCCCGCGAGCGCGGCCGCGGCCAGGATCAGCACGCAGGTTTTGTCCATCTGCCACGCCATTTTCGTGGTGGCCCAGAGGGCGCGCAGCGCCGTTTGCTTGGTTTCCTGGTTTGCCCGCGTCATGCTTCCTTCGCCCCTTTCTGATAGTACTGGCTCTGCACTTGGAACATGTGGGCGTATTCCCCGCCCGCGCGCAGGAGCGATTCGTGCGTGCCCTCTTCCCGCACCCGGCCGCCGGAGAGCAGCAGCACGCGGTCGCAAAAGCGCGTGGAGGCCAGCCGGTGCGAGATATACAGCGCGGTTTTGCCGCGCGCGAGCTGGTCGAACTGTTCATAGATCTGGCTTTCGGCGATGGGGTCGAGCGCGCTGGTCGGCTCGTCCAGCACCATAATGGGCGCGTCTTTATACAGGGCGCGCGCGAGGAGCAGCTTCTGCTGCTCGCCGCCGGAAAAATTCCAGCCATCGTCGCTGATTTCGCGGCTGACGGGGCGCGCCAGGCCGCCATCCTGAACGCAGGCGCCCATGCCTGCGCGCGATAGGCAGCTGGCCACGCGCTCCAAATCGGTTTCCCACATGGGCTGCAAAGACACGTTCTCCGCCAGCGCGAAGGGGAACAGCGCCACATCCTGAAACACCGCCGAAAACAGGGCGAAGCGGTCCGCGCGGCGCAGCCGGGCCGCGTCCACGCCGCCGAGCAAAATCGTGCCCGAATCCGGGGCATACAGGCCGCACAACAGCTTCACGATGGTGGTTTTGCCCGCGCCGTTCACGCCCACCAGCGCCAGCCGCTCGCCGGGCGCGAGGGAAAAGGACAAATGATCGAGCACATTGTGTTCCCCATCGTAGGAAAAGCACACGTCGCGAAACTCGATGGAGGGCATGCCCCGCGGCGGCGGCAGCGGATCGGCCGGGTCGGGCGCGTTCGACTGCTCCAGGAACGAGCGCACGTCGTTCAGGCGCTCGCTGGCGTCCTGCAAAAGGCCGAATTGCCCCACAATGCTGGAAATAAAGCCGCCAAACCCCGCGATGGCCCCGGAATACAGCACAAAATCGCCCACGCCGATGCGCCCCTGTGTCGCCTGATAAATCAGATAAACGTATGCCGCGCCATCGCGCAAAAACAGCAGCAGCGCGTCCACCAGCGCGGCGCGGAAATCGCGCGCCGCAATATCGCGGCGCACCTGGCTGTAGCCGTCCATCAGCCGCTCGCGCAGCGCTGTGAACCAGCCCGCCATGCCATACAGGCGGATATCCTTGCCCGCGCGCACGTCGCGCGCTTCCTCTTCCACATAGCCCAGCCGGTTTTCCAGCACGGCCTGCTCCTCGCGCCGCGCGAGCGCGTAGCGCCGCGCATAGCGCAGGGCAAGGGCATTGAGGGCGGACAGCCCCAGCAGCGCAACCACGATCAGCGGGTTCAGCGTGGAAAGAATGCCGGAATACAAAAGAAAGCTCAGCGTTCCGGTGGTAATTTCCATGATGGCCACCACCATGCGCGATGTGCATGACCAGTCCCCGTTCAAAAGCGTCATCTGCGCGCGGGCAAACCAGGCCTGTCCTTCCGCGCGCTCCACCACGGGGAAATCGCACTCCAGCGATTTGTAATACACCTCGCGCGCAAAATCCTGCCGCAGGGCATTGTATTGCATGTATTTGCCCCGGCCCGCAATGTCGCGCGCGCCATACACCGCGGCCATGGCCAGCGCGAATCCGCCCATCCACAGCGCGGCGCGCGCGGGGGCGAACGCGGTTTCGCCCAGGGCCAGATCCGCCGCCAGCTTGGGCAGATAGATGCCAAAGGCCGGCGCGGCCACGCCCGCCGCGATTTCCACCGCCATCATAAAAAGCAGCGCGGGATACCGCCGGGCGATATTTTTCAGCAAATAAGCGATGTTGCTCCCTATGCTGTGCGCGCCGGAGCGGTTTTTCCGCGCCTTGCGCCTTTCTTTGGGGGCTGAATTGGAAGTAGTATTTTCTTGCATATGCGTTTCCTCCCTTCTTTGCCAGCATAGCACAAAACGCGCGCCTTGAGTGCTTTTCGTTCCCAAAACGCGCGTTTGCGTGCCTGAAATGCGGATTCGCGCAGCCATTCCGCGGCCGCTGGCGGAGGGATTGCGCGCAGCAAAAAGCGCCGCTCCCAGAGGGGCGAAACCATGCTATGCCAGCGGCAGCAGCAATTCCGATGTGAAGGCCCCTTCCTCGCTGGCACGGGTGACGGCGCCGCCATACTTTTCGCAAATCCGGTCTATGCGCAAAAGGCCAAAGCCGTGAAAGCCGCTCTTGCGCGTTAAAAACCGGCTGCCCAGGCGCTTTTCCCGGCCGGGGGCGGAATTGGTCACGCAGATATACAATTGTTCTTTTTTGGGCGCGATGTACACGCGCAGAAAGCGCTCTTCTTCCCGCTCCACGCGCAGGCAGGCCTCGATGGCGTTATCCAGCAAATTGCCCAATGCCACGCACAGGTCGATATCGCTCACGCGCAACTGGGGCGGCACGCTGGCGCTCGCGTTCACCGCGATGCCCCGCGCCTTGGCCAGCGACAGCTTGGAATTGAGGATGGCGTCCACCATAAAATTGCCCGTGCGCAGGATGGTGTCCACATCTTCCAGGTCGCGGTCGAGCGTTTCCAGATAGTCCGCCAACTTATCGATTTGCCCCATGGCGAGGCAGGCCTTCATCGTTTGAATATGGTTGTGATAATCGTGCCGCCACATGCGCATTTCGCGGTATATGGTCTGCACCTCGTCGGCATGGCGGCTCACCAGCTCGTTCTGATACGCCGCAATGCGCTTGTCCAACCGCCTTCCCAAGGCGCTTGCCCCCCTCGTTTTCTCAATTGCACCCGGCAAACGCGCGCACCGCCGCATCGCGCATGCCCCGCGCCAGCGGAATTTCCCGGCCGCCCTCCAGCGCAAGGTGCGTGGCCGACACGCGCACTACGCGGCGCATATTCACCAAAAACGAACGCTGGCAGCGAAAAAAGCCCGCGCCCAGCGCGTCCGCCAGATCGCCCAGCGCCATCTTCACGCGCAGTTCGCGCCCATCGATCAGGAAAATGTGCGCATAGTGCCCGCGCGCTTCGGCATATAGCACATCCTGCACGCGCAGGCGTGCCCACTCTCCTTCCACGCGCAGCGTGGCCATGCGCGCGCCGGCCTCCAGCCGCTCCCGCGCGCGGGCGAGCACTTCCAGCAGCTTTTCGGGCTTCACCGGCTTGAGCAGGTAGTGCACCGCCTCCACGTCGTATCCCGCCTGCATGGAATCCGCAAAGCCGGTGACAAAGATGATCTGCGCCCGGTTGCCCCGTGCGCGCAGTTCGCGCGCCAGCTCAACCCCATCCATCCCGGGCATCTGAATATCCAGGAGCAGAATATCCGCCATTTCCCCGCGCGCAAGCAGCATATCCTCCGCACGCGCAAAGGTTTCCACCCGCGCCCCGGACGCAAACGCGTGCACCTGCCGCGCCAAAAATTGCGCTTGCGCCGCGTCGTCCTCGCAGATGGAAACGCGCAACGGCTGCTCATTCATGTTCTCGCCTCCCGCAATGCCCATTATAGCACAACCCGCGGCATGCGTCAAACGAAGAAATTTCATCCAGCGTTCGATTTCAAAATCGAAAATGTGTGCTATAATACGGATAAGAACAAATGTTCTATTTCGTTCAAAAGGGGGCTTTTTCATGCCGGGCGCAAGCGCTTTGCTGGATAAGCTGCGCATCCTCACCGACGCGGCAAAATACGATGTGGCCTGCACTTCCAGCGGGCTGGACCGCAAGGGGCGGCCAGGCAGCCTGGGCAGCGCCGCCGCGTGCGGCATCTGCCACAGCTTCGCCGCGGATGGGCGCTGCATATCGCTGCTCAAGGTGCTGATGAGCAATGCCTGCGCCTACAACTGCAGCTATTGCGTCAACCGCCGGGAAAACGACGTCCCGCGCGCCACGTTCGCCCCGCGCGAGCTGGCGGAGCTGACCATCGAATTCTACAAGCGCAACTACATCGAAGGCCTGTTTTTGAGCTCGGCCGTGGTGAAGGATCCGGATTTCACCTGCGAGCGCATGCTGGCCGTGCTGCGGCTATTGCGCGGGGAATACCGCTTTGGCGGCTATATCCACGCCAAGGCCATCCCCGGCGCGGATCCGCGGCTGATCCAGGCCATTGGCGCGCTGGCCGACCGCATGAGCGTAAACATCGAGCTGCCCTCGCAAAAGAGCCTGAGCCTGCTGGCCCCGGAAAAGAAAAAGGAGGCCATCCTCGCGCCCATGGCGCAGATTCGCGCAGGCATCGCCGAAAGCCAGCACGAGATCGCGCGCTATGCGCACGCGCCGCGCTTTGCGCCCGCGGGGCAGAGCACACAGCTGATCATCGGCGCCACGCCGGAAACCGACCGGCAAATCCTGTTGCTTTCCTCCGCACTGTACAAAAAATACGCCCTAAAGCGCGTGTTCTATTCGGCTTATATGCCCGTGGTGGCAGGGCCAAATCTGCCCGCGCTGAGCCAGCGGCCGCCGCTATTGCGCGAGCACCGGCTGTATCAGGCGGATTGGCTGTTGCGCTATTACGGCTTTGCGGCGGAGGAATTGCTCGACGAGGCGCATCCCAATTTCCATCCCCTGCTCGATCCCAAGTGCAGCTGGGCAATCAACCACATGGAGCAGTTCCCGGTGGAAGTCAACCGCGCGCCGCTGGAAACGCTGTTGCGCGTGCCCGGCGTGGGGGTGAAGAGCGCCAGGCGCATCGTGGCCGCGCGGCGCGCGGGCGCGCTGAATTTCGACGCCTTGAAAAAGCTGGGCGTGGTACTCAAGCGCGCGCAGTATTTTCTGCTGTGCGCTGGCAGGCCATTTCCCGGCGCGCGCCTGCAGGAAGAAGCGCTCATCCGCGCCCTGTGTTCCCGCGCGCAGGTGCAGCGCATCGAGCACCCGGTGGAGCAACTTTCCCTTTTCGACCCCACACAGGAGGACATCGCCCTATGCCTGAGCGGACAGATATAGCCTATCTTTACGACGGCAGCTACGAGGGTTTCCTCTGCTGCGTATTCGAAAGTTTTGAAAAGCGGGAAATTCCCGCGGACATCCTGCCGGAGGATGGCGCGCAGCTGAGCCTGTTCCCCGCGCGCGCCATCCCTACGGAAGCCAGCCGTGCCAGCCGCGTGGCGGCCTCCATTCCCCGCCGTATCTCGCGCGAGGCGGAGGAATTCGTGTACACGGCCTTTCACACCTGCCTTCATTGCCGGGAAATCCGCCTGCTGGCCTTTTTGCGCCTGGGATATAAGGCCGGGCCCGCGGTGATGCACATGCTGGCGGATGAAACCGTGGCCCCGCTCTTTGCCGCCGTGCGCCACGCGCAAAATGAAGCGCACCTGCTCAGCGGCTTCATCCGCTTTTCCGAGTATGGCGGGCTGCTGGCGGCCACCATCGCGCCCAAAAACCGCGTGCTCCCCCTGCTGGCGGAGCACTTTGCCAGCCGGTACAACGCCTGCCCCCTTTTGATCTACGATGAGACCCACGCCCAGGCGCTGGTGGCCGAAGGCGGGCAGTGGCGCATCGCGCCGCTCGCAGGATTCACGCCGCCCCCGCCCGGCGCAAAGGAGCGCGAAATGCGCGCCCTGTGGCGCGCGTTCTACGACGCTATCGCCATCGAGGGCCGGAGGAATGAGCGCTGCCGCATGTCGCACATGCCCAGGCGCTATTGGGCGCATATGACGGAATTCGCCCGGGATGGCGCTATTGCGCCCGAAGAAAGCGCGTCCCTGCCCGCGAAGGCCGTTTGGGAAGCCGGCGGGTGAAAAGAATGTTTCAATCCAAAAAAGGGGGAAATTTGGCACAGATAATTTATGCGCATTTTATCGATCGATCATTCATTCACAACCTGCACCTCTATAATTAAACTATACGGAAGAAGGTGTACCCATGAGCCGCAAACAACGGGCCGTTTTGCTCATTGTGCTGCTTTGCGCGGCATGGGTATGCTCCGCCGCGTTTATGGCGGCTTTTGCCGGGCACGATTGCCAGGCCGCGCATTGCCCCATTTGCCCTGTGCTGACGCAATGCCTGGACGTTTTGTTCGCCCTCAGCCTTTTCATACCCCTGCTGTGTGAACCGGTAAGCGTCCACGCCCTGCGCGCCCGGGCGAAGCGCGTGGAAAGATGCGCTGCTGCCGTCACCCTTGTGGAACAAAAAATTCTGCTCCTGTGTTGACAGGTTCCTGATCCCAGCGTAAACCCGAAAAAAAGCTGCTCATACAAAGCGAAGCGCCGGGCCGCCTTCGGCCGGTAACGCGTTCGCTTCCTTTTGCGACTCCACACCCGGGGAGTTATTCGATTCGTGCGCACAAAATGCGGAAAGGAACCTCTATGATTCAGGAAAAAGATCTCCTTATGCGATTCCAGGATGGATCGCAGATTTCCTATGCCAATCTCTCCTTTGAAACGGGCAAAACGTATGCCCTGCTGGGCGCTTCCGGCTGTGGCAAATCCACATTGCTCAATCTGATCGCCGGCGTGCTCACGCCTTATGCAGGCAACATCCTCATCGACGGTTGGGACATTTGCGCCGCCAGCCAGAAGGCGCGCGACGCCTTCCGCATCCAAAACATCGGCTACATTTTCCAGGATTTCAAGCTGCTGGAAGATATGCGCGTATCCGATAATATCGATATCCTCAAGCTGGAGAAAATCGACGTTTCCGAAGCGGACGCGCTTCTGGAGCGGCTGGGCATCCTTGCGCTGAAATCCCGCAAGGTTCGCAATCTTTCCGGCGGAGAAAAGCAACGCGTGTGCATTGCACGCGCGCTGGTGAAGCGCCCGGCTATCCTCCTGGCTGACGAGCCGACCGGCAACTTGAATTACGCCATTGGCCGCGGCGTGGTGGAGGCGCTGCTGGAAGCTGCGCGCGGCAAAACGCTGCTGTGCGTTACGCACGATGAGCGGCTCTGCCCGCTCTTCGATGAAACCCTTGACATGAATGGCCTCGCTTCTTTTGCCACGGAAGAAGGTGAGCAGAATGCTTAAATTCGCGCTGAAAAACATGGCGGTGCACCGCGCCCGCGTGGTGCTCGTGGCGCTTTCCATCGTGCTGTCCGCATGCGTTGCGCTGCTGTCCTTCAACATCGCACAGCAGGTGAACGAGGGCATTGTGAGCACCGCCGCCTATTACGATTTGATCATCGGCCCTTCTGGCAGCGCCACGCAGCTGGCGATGAACACCCTGTTCTTCACCGACGAACCGCTGGGCACACTGGACTATGCTTATGTGGAGGAAATCGAAAACAGCGGCCTGGCAAACGCCGTCGTGCCCTTCACCATGGGCGACAGCTTCGGCAGCGCAAAAATCGTGGGCACCACGGCAGATTTTCTGGCAGGGAAATCCCTCGCCTCGGGCGAGATGTTTTCCGCAACCTATGAAGCCGTTGTGGGCAGCGCAGTTGCCCGGCAATATGGGCTGAACGTGGGCGATGAAATTGTCACTTCTCACGGGTTGACCGGCACGGGCAGCGAGCACGAAGCCGCGCCGCTGACCGTAACCGGCATTCTCCAAGCGACCGGCACGGCCTACGACAACGTGGTTTTCACCCATTTTGAAACCGTGTGGGCCGTCCATTCGCAGGGCCACGCGGACGAAGCTGGGGAAGAAACACACGCGGAGGGCGAAATCTGCGCCATTTTGGTGAAGAGCAAGAGCTTTAACGATTATTACCGCCTTCTGGATGCCTATGGCGAAAACGCTTCGCTCCTGTGCATCAATCCTTCCACCGTGCTGCGCGAAGTGCTGGAGCAGGTGGATACCTCCAGCAAAATCGTGTACGCGCTGTGTGCGGTGGTGCTGCTCATGAATATCGTAGTCGTATCGGTGATCACGCTGTTGAATATGTACGACGCCCAGAAGGAAATCGCCCTCATGCGGCTGATCGGTATCAGCATGCGGCGCATAGCGCAGCTTTATCTCATCCAAAATGGGCTGATCGGCCTGGCCGGTTCCCTGCTGGCCTTGCTGTGCAAACACCTTTTGCTGGGCCTGATGGGCAATCTCGTTGCCTCCATGGGCATTGTGCTCAATGTATGGCGCACCTATCCGCTCGAATGGGCCATTGCCGGCGCGGTCTTTGCGCTGAGCGTGCTACCTACCATGGCGCGAATCTTCGCTATGGCCCGCAAAGATGGTTTAACTGCATAAAAATGCTATTGTGAGGTATGCTGCTATGAAAAAAATCCTGGCCATTTCGCTTGCCGCAGCGTTTCTGCTCCTGGCAGGCTGCTCCGGGGCGGCGCCCGGCGAAGAGGACGCAACCGCGTTAAAATTTACCGACGCAGTGAGCCTCGAAACCCTCACCGCACTCGATGGCAAAGCCGTTTCCATCGTGGGCTATATGGCAACGCTCTCCCCGCTGAGTGGAAAATTTCTGTATCTTATGAATATGCCCTACCAAAGCTGCCCCTTCTGCGTGCCCAACACTACGCAGCTCGCCAACACCATGGCGGTCTACGCGCCTGAAGGGCAGACTTTCGGCTATACCGACCAGGCCATCCGCGTGACGGGCACATTGCGCATAGAGGACTATACGGATGAATATGGCTACGCATACAACTACCGGATCGCGGACGCTTCTTACGAAATCGTGGATCTCGCCGCACTGTCCGAGGATTACGCACTGTGGCAGTCCATCGCCTCGGATGGCGTGGTAGCCGAGATCAATTCCATGTTCGATTACCTGCATTTCCTCTGCCAGTGGACGGAGTACCAAAGCAGCTATACCGGCGAAGATGGAAGCGAAGTCGTTTATTTCCTGTACCCGGGCGATGTGGAAATGTATCTGCAGGATACCGGCCCCTATGGTTATGCGCAGGAAGCCGGTGAGAATTATTTCCCCGGCCTGATCGAACGCATCCGCGCCATCAGCGCAAACGGCCTGGAGGACCTGGTATCCATTGTGGAAAGCTCGCAGCAGGTCGCGGATACGGCGCTGGCAGAATTGCGCGCAGGCAATTACACTTACGATTCCGCGGCGGACAAATATGCGCTGCAAAAGAACGAAGATCTGTATAATGAATGGTACGATGTCTATAGCCAGTTCGCACTGTGGCTGGCCAAGTGGGAAATCTGAACGCGGCGCCGGGTTGTGGTTTGCGCAAGGCTTCCAACTGGCCTTGCGCAAACCAGCCCAAAGGCCGCTGCCTGCCGGCATGCAAACCACGGCGCAGTGCGCGGCTGTCAATCTGGCACCACGGCTTTCTGCGCGCGCAGCGCCTGCCGCACCGCCTGCGCATCCACTTCGCGCATGTCGCCGGGGGATGCGAGCCGGACTGCGGCGGCCACGCCAGCTGCGTGGCCCATACCCATGCATGTGGCCTGCACGCGATACGCCGATTGTGCCATGCGGTCGCCCGAAATGCAGCGGCCTGCAACGAGCAAATGGGAAAAATCGCGCGCTACCAACGCGCCCAGCGGTATGCTGGGTACCCTATCCGGAGAGAGTGTATGCGTTTCCAGTTCAAAGGCGGGCGCGCCGTCCGCAGGCTTTTTGTGTACGTCCATTGGATAATAGCTATGGCAAATCCCATCCGCGTAGCGCCGGGCCTGGCGGTAATCCTCCGCCGTGACGTAGCTCATGCCCAAGATGCGCCGGGATTCCCGCGGCCATGCTTCCGGACAAATGGCCGCGCCATATATGCCTCGTGCCTCCGGCAGGCTTTCCCGCGCCCACTGAAGCACACGGGCAATTCGTTCCCGGCCTTCCAGGGCGGCTTTTGTGCGGCTATGCGCCGTAACATCGGGAATGTCCACATGGTTCTTGTTTAAGCCGTGTCCCGCAAACAGGTCCAGAACGGGCCAGACGGATTCGCCATAATAGTCGCCCGCGATCAACTTTCCCGTTTTCCGGCCCCGCTGAAATGCTTCCTGCAGCGTTTCCTCCTGCATTGCGTGCAAATCGTAACCATCCATCCAAAATCCCAGCGATCCCGGCTGCACTTCATGCGTGCGCGCGTCGCCCATTTCAAAGGCCGCCCCTGCCAGATACGCGAGCGAACCATCGCCTGTAGCGTCGATCCATGCGTCCGCCTTTAGGGAAATCAGCCCTTCCGGCGCGGCAAACCGCGCTTCCAGGATTTGCTCTCCCTGCGCGCGAACTTCGCACAATTTGCAATGGAGCAGCAACGCAACGCCCGCTTCCTGCGCCATGGCGTCCATTTCGCAGGCAGTCATGGCGATATCCAGATCTACGCAGCCATAGGGACGTTCGCCCCGGCCGCGCGCCCAGCCGCCGCGCAGCAACCGCTCTATCAGTTCCCAGCCCACCCCGGCGATCACCTGGCGTCCACCGGCGGCAAAGCACATGGGGTAGGGCACTCCGCCGACCGTCATCGCGCCGCCCAGCATGCCGTATTGCTCCACCAGAAGCGTCTTTACACCCATCCGCGCCGCCGCCACCGCGGCGCAAAACCCTGCCGGTCCGGCGCCCACCACGATCAAAGGATAATGGATCATAATTGTTCATCCTCCCTGTTGTCCTGCCTGTATTCCGAAAGGCTCCTGCCTGTGATCATCTTGAATTTTTTGCGAAAACTGGAGGCGTTGATATAGCCCACCCGCGTGGCGATTTCCGCCACGGGAAGCGTAGTGCCGCGAAGCAGGTTTTTGGCCTCCGCCATGCGCAGCTGTGTGACATAATCGATATACCCCGTGCCCATGCGCCGCTTGAACAGCCGGCTCATATAAGCGGAGGAAACCCCGCAATGCTCCGCCACAGCATCCAGCGAAAGATCGCTGCTGGCGAATTCCTGGCGAATGTAAGCCAGCGCTTCCGCCACGATATCGCTGCGGTCATCCCGCGCGCAAACGCCGCGAACCACCTGTTCCAGTGTCTGCCAGGCGTTATCGCCATGGGCCGCCACTTTTTCCATCAGGGAAGACAGATTTTCCGTCTCTTCTGCTTCTTCCTGGCATGCGTTTTGCAGTTGCAGCGCAATGGAGACGAGGATGCGCCGGATATTTTCGTCGTTTTGCGCCCCGCAGTATTCCGCTCGCAATTGCCGCAGCAGCGCAATTGCACATTCACCGTCCCGCCGGGCAAGGGACTGGGAAAATGCTTCGGCCAGCTGGGCCGCCTTTTCCAGGCGCATATCCCGTGCAATCTCAGGCGCTCCTTCCCGGGCTTGCGACCAGGCCGACAGAGCCTCCAGGCGCGCCTGAGAGATCTGCTCCAAATCTTCTTTCACGCCGGAAACACCGGCGCGGATGTTTTCTCCCCCTGCCAGCCATTGAACATACGCCATGCGCTGTGCGCCTTGCGCATCTTCCCCGCGTAGGCCTGAAAGTATCAGCAGCACATCGCTTGCCGGTGTATCCGCCTCGCATTGCAGGCAGTCCGCCGCGCGCTCTCGAATGGCGGCCAGCGTTTCCGGCGAGCCAGCCGAAACGGCGAATACCGCAAACGTATCCGAATCCAGGCGCGCGCCGCTCAAATCCAGCCGCGAGCGAATTTCCCGGGCATCGCGCACCAGGCCATTGAAAATCAGCGCTGCGGATTGGCGGCGGATGACGCGCCGTTCCGCGGCCAGCTGTTGATTTAGGCGATCGGATTCCCGCGCCATTTGCAAAATCATTTCGTCAATATAGGCGTATTCATTCTCTGCGGCAATGCCGCTTCCTCCTGGCGAAGCGCTCTGTGCGCGGTGGACGAGCCTGGCTATGGGCTTATAATGCCGGCGGCTGAGGTGATAAGACAGCAGCACCAGCATGAGCATGAGCACCGCAATCGCCAGATACCAGACTGTCCAGCGCTGCGCATCCCCGGCCATCAGGGTGGACTCATCATAGGCAACCGTAAGAAAATAGTATCCGCCCGTACCGGAAACGCTGGCGTACCCCGGCGGAATTTCCATCCCGCCCGTTTCCGCTTCGGTGGAGCGCGGAGCCAGAAGTATGCGGGCGGTAGGGTCCGCGACGGTGGTTGCCACGGCGTGCAGCAAATTGGATTCGTTCAGCAGGAAATTGACGGATACCACCACGTTGTTGCTATAGATCCGCACGGGGAAATGGTACAAGTACAGGGCTTCCGCACCCATCCTGTTCAGCCGCAAAACGCACGATTCATCCTGCCGCACCGCGGCACGCGTGCGTTCGGCCAAATCCTCGTCCAGCTTCAGGGTATCAGCAAAAAAGGTATCGGCGCTGCTCATGCCCCGGTTGCTGTACACCCGCTGGGCATCGTACACCAGAAAAATTTCCCACAGCTCGGGATGGTAGCCCAAAACTTCGCGCAGCCGCACGATTCCTTCGCGCGCGTTCTGTTCGCTTTCCAGCATTTTATAGCGCAAAAACTCTGGTTCGTTGGCAAGCACAATGGCGCTTTCCCTGTATTGCTCCACCTGCTCATCCAGGCGGGCAAGCGCGTTTTCCACGCGCATGGAAACCTGGCTGCGCAGCTGCGCCACGCGCCCGGCGCGCATTGTATTCACCATCCACAGGCTGAGGATCAACATGGGAGTCAACACACATAGATACGACAGCAAAAATCTCGCCATCATTCCTTTGCTTTTAAACATGCGCATAGCAATCCTCCCACGTTCAGCGGCGTATGCGCCGGGCGCATGGCCCGGCGCACCACAATTCCCGCCTTATTCTTCGCCCATCAGCCGGTCGTATGCAGCCTGTTCGATTTCCAGCAGGCGCGGAAGCTGCATAGCGTCCAGCGTTTGCAGAAAATTCTCCCAATCGTTTTCGATGTCCGCGACGCCGGTGATGAACTGCGCGTGCATCGTTTCCAGATACAGGCTGATGTCCGTGTAAAGCGATGTGCGCTCCGCCACTTCCTCTTCCGTGTATAAAAGGGTGGGGAATACGCTTCCCTTTGTCACCTGTGGATTGCTCAGGCAGTCGCGCATCACCAGGATGCCCCAGCCATACAGCGGCAGCAACGCCTCCAGTTGCCCGGCGTCGGCCTCCATCGCCGCCGCGTGATACGTACCTTCCGCCGCCAGATAGGGCGCGAAAAAGTCGCCCGGCGTCACCGCATTGTTGCGGTAATCTTCCGTGGAAGAATAGCCCTCCGGCTGGCGCACCCTCAAAATCCCCTTGTCTTCCAAGCCGGGGATATCGAGATACACCATATCATAGTTCATGCCTTCATAGCCATACTTGCCCGCCAGCTTGCCCTCTTCGGAGAAGAAATAGTCGATCATGCGCACGATTTCCGCGCCATACTGCGTCTTGGCATTGAGCAGGAAATAGGGCGTGGGAATGACGTGGCTGTTGAGATACGCCGTGCGCTCGGGGGAAAATTCACTGGTCAGCGCGCCGAGCCAGTAAAAATTCTGGTCGTAATCCAGCGCCCTGCCCGCGGCGACAAACGGCGCCGCATCGTAAAACGCGCCCACCCGGTCTTCCGATGCCTTGGCGTGGAACTCGTCGCTCGTCTGGATGAAATTGTCGTGATCAAGCAGATCTTCTTCCCACAGCGAACGCATATATTGTAGGTATGCCTTATAGTTCTCCGTTGTTTCGCCCAGCACAACCTTTCCATCCACCGCCTGCAGCAGATAGAAGGCGTTGCCGCTCGGAATGCCAAAGCTCTGCAGCAGCAGGGTTTGCAAATTGCTCGTGAAATTCGAAAGCGGAATCTCATCGGATGGATCGCCATTGCCGTTGGCGTCCTGATCGCGGAAGGCGATCAGCACTTCCTTGAATTCCTCCACGGAAGTGGGATATTCCAGGCCCAGGTTTTCCAGCCACACGCGGTTGATCCAGCCGCGCAGCGCCGTATCAATGGTGCTTTCCCGCACGCCCACCACCGTGTACATGTTGCCATCCGCGCTGGTGGAATACGTACGCAGATCCGGATATTTTTCCATCATCGCCTGGATGTTGGGCGCATATTGCGCAATCAGGTCGTTCAGCGGCAGAAAGAATCCCTGGCTGCCCAGTTCGGATACTTCCGCCAGGCTCATGGACGTATCGATGATGACATCCGGCAGCGTATCGGAAGCCAGCATCAGCGTGAGCTGCGTATCCCAGGCTTCCGCATTGTAGGGCGTGCATTCCAGGCGGATGCCCAGCCGCTTTTCCAGCTCGGTGATCAGCGAATACTCGCTCCAATCCAGGTTGGAACCCGGCGTGGGCGCGGAAAGGGTCACGGTGATCGTTTCGTCGCAAATGGGGTAGCCCGTTTCGTTGAAGGCGAGCGCGGAAACGCACGACAGCGCCAGCAGCGCCGCAAGGGCCATGGTCAAAATTTTTCTGATCTTCATCCTCATCTTCTCCTTTTTTCTTTTTGTTTAACCCTTCACCGAGCCGATCATCACACCCTTGGCAAAAAAGCGCTGCAGCCAGGGATAGATGAGCATCATCGGCAGGGTCGAAACCACAATCACGCCATATTTGATCTGATTGGCGGCATCCTGCTGCGCATACAGTTCCATGATCGCTTCGGGATCCGTGGTGTTGTTGATCATCGCGGAAACCGCCTGGCTCTTGAGCAGGATTTCCCGCAAAACCAGTTGCAGGGGGTACAGCGCGCGATCCTGAATGTATACCATGGCGGTGAAATACGAATTCCAGTGCCCCACGGCGCAGTATAGCGCGATGACCACCACAATCGGCTTGGATAGCGGCAGCACCACATCGAAAAATGTGCGCGCGTCGCTGGCGCCATCGATGCGCGCCGCCTCGTGCAGTTCCCATGGAATGGATGTGGCAAAAAAACTGCGGCATACGATCAGGTTATATACCGAAACCGCTCCGCCCACCACCAGAATCGTGCGCGTGTTGAGTAGGCCCAGGGAACGCACATTGAGATAATGGGGAATCAGGCCGCTGTTGAAATACATGGTGATCATGAAATAGACCATAAACGCCCCCCGGAACGGCATATCGCGCCGCGAAAGCGCGTAGCCACAGGGAATGGTAACCGCTAAATTGATGAGCGTGCCGAGGAATGTGTTTACGATTGTATTGAGATAGCCCGTCCATATCTCGCGATAGGCAAAAATTTGTTGATACCCCTGTACCGTGGGCTCAACGGGGAAGAGCAGCATCTTTCCGGCCGCCACGGCCCTTGGATCGCTGAACGAGGCGGACAGCACGAATACCAAAGGATACAAAATGCTCACGAAGAGCAAAGCAAGCAACGCGCCATTGACCAGTGTAAACACCTTGTCTCCGCGCGAAGAACGGATTTTCATGCCCATTTTGCCAGCACCTCCCATTACCACAGACTGGTTTCACTCACCCGGCGCGAAATCCCATTGACCACAACCAGCACCAGGCAATTGATCAGGGAATTGAACAGGCCGGTCGCCGTGGAAAAGGAAAAATCGTTCCGCTCCAGGCCCATTTTATACACATAAGTCGAAATCACTTCCGAACCGGGCGTATTCATGGCGTTTTGCAGCAGATAGACCTTTTCATAGCCTACGTTGAGCACGGAACCGCAGCCCAGAATGAACAGGATCACAATGGTGGGAACCAGAACGGGAAGGTTTACATGCACAATTTTCTGGATGCGGTTCGCGCCGTCCATATCCGCTGCCTCCAGCAATTGGGGATCCACGCTGGAAAGCGCGGCAAAATAGATGATGGCGTCCCATCCCGTATTCTGCCAGATGCCGCTGATGACGTAAATCCATTTGAACATATTTGGATTTTGCATAAAGGGCA
>DVJN01000177.1 GCA_018716755.1 Candidatus Alectryocaccomicrobium excrementavium | reverse complement strand
TGGTGGCTCCGCTGAAGGATGGCGGCGTGTTCCTGCTCAACTGCCCCTGGACTGCGGAAGAGCTGGATGCCCAGCTGCCCGCCAGCATGAAGCGCGCGCTGGCCAAGAAGCATGCCAAGCTGTACACCATCGACGCCATCACCATCGCCCGCGACGCCGGCATGGGCGGCCGCATCAACACCACCATGCAGGCCGCGTTCTTCAAGCTCGCGAACGTGATCCCCTATGAGGATGCCGACGCGTATATGAAGGCCGCCGTGAAGAAGACCTATGGCCGCAAGGGCGAAGAGGTCGTGAAGAAGAACTGCGACGCCATCGATATGTCGATCTCCGGCATCCATGAGGTCGCCATTCCCGAGAGCTGGGCGGCCGCTGAGACCGGCGCGGTGCCGATCAAGGTGGAAGCGACCGAATATTTTGACACCCTGGTGGCCCCGATCCTCGCGCAGGAAGGCGACAAGCTGCCCGTGAGCGCGTTCGATCCCGCGGGCGTCGTGCCCACCGGCACCACCAAGTATGAAAAGCGCGGCATCGCCGTCACCGTGCCCGAGTGGCAGATCGCCAACTGCATCCAGTGCAACCAGTGCTCGCTGGTTTGCCCGCACGCGGCCATCCGTCCGTATCTGGTGAAGGCGGAGCAGAAGCAGAACGCGCCTGAAACCTTCGAAACCAAGCCTGCCATTGGCAAGGAGTTCGCCGGTTATGAATACCGCATGCAGGTCAGCCCCATGGACTGCACCGGCTGCGGCAACTGCGTGAACGTCTGCCCGGCCAAGGAAAAGGCGCTGGTGATGAAGCCGCTGTCCAGCCAGGCCGCGCAGGAAAAGAACTGGGAGTTCGCCCAGACGCTGCCGGAATTCGCTGGAACGCTCAACACCAAGACCGTGAAGGGCAGCCAGTTCAAAAAGCCGTTGTTTGAGTTCTCCGGCGCGTGCGCGGGCTGCGGTGAAACGCCGTATGTCAAGCTGATTACCCAGCTCTTTGGCGACCGCATGGTCATCGCCAATGCCACGGGCTGCTCCTCGATTTATGGCGGCAGCGCCCCGACCTGCCCCTACACCGTGAACGAAAAGGGCCATGGCCCTGCCTGGGCGAACAGCCTGTTTGAGGACAACGCGGAGTTCGGCTTCGGCATGAACCTGGCCTTCACGCAGCGCCGCGAAAAGCTGGCCGAAACCGTGAAGAAGCTGATCGCCGTGCCGCATTGCTGGGATGTCATCAAGGAAGCGGGCGCGGAATGGCTCGAAAAGATGAATGACGCCGAGGGCTCCAAGGCCGCGGCTGAAAAGCTGCTGGCCGCCTGTAAGGAAGGCATCGACGTGGATCTCACCGGTACCCAGTGGGAGGCCGAGTGGCTCGCCAATGGCAAGAAGTGCCCCTGCGAAGCCTGCACGCTGGCGCGCGAAGTGATTGAAAACGCCGACCTGCTGGTGAAGAAGTCCATCTGGATCTTCGGCGGCGATGGTTGGGCCTACGACATTGGCTACGGCGGACTCGACCATGTGCTGGCGCAGGGCCAGGATGTGAACGTGCTCGTGCTCGATACCGAGGTGTATTCCAACACCGGCGGCCAGGCCAGTAAGTCCTCGCCGACCGGCGCGGTCGCGAAGTTCGCCGCGGCGGGCAAGCGCACCAAGAAGAAGGATCTCGGCCTGATGGCCATGAGCTATGGCTATGTGTACGTGGCGACCGTCGCCATGGGCGCGGACATGAACCAGCTGATCAAGGCTGTGAACGAGGCGGAAGCTTACCATGGCCCGTCGCTGATCATTGCCTACGCTCCGTGCATCAACCACGGCATCAAGATGGATAAGGCGCAGCTGGAGATCAAGAAGGCGGTGGCCGCCGGTTATTGGCCGCTGTACCGCTTCAATCCGGAAACCGAGACGCTCACCGTGGATTCCAAGGATCCCACCGAGAGCTATCAGGATTTCATCAAGGGCGAGAACCGGTACGCTTCGCTGATGCGCCAGTTCCCCGATACGGCTGAAAAGCTCTTCGAAAAGGCGGAGGAAGACGCGTCCGAACGCCTTGCGATGTACAAGAAACTGGCCGGCAAGTAATTTGCCGGGCGAATATAAGGGCTTGCGCGGGCACATGCTTGGCACAAGCCCTTATTCCATCTCAATTGCGCACGTGAAGGAGGGAGGATTGTGAGGCGAAAGATTGCGGCGGCGCTTGCCGTGTTATTCGTGATTTTGGCGTTTCCCGCGCAGGCGGAAGGGGGTTTTTCCCGGCGCGTTGGCTCGCTGGAGGGCAAATCGTTTTTGGCGATGTACCAGGCGGGCGAAGAAGCGGACTATTGGTTTGAAGCAGGGGCAGACACGGCGTTTGTGCAGCGCATGGAAAAACGCATTCAGAGCGTGGAAGATTTGACCGGGGAGATGGAGCCGATAGACGTGTTCATCCTGCGCGATTCGTCGCTGCTGATGGACCGCCTTGCGGAACCCGTTTTTCAGGATGGCGCATTGATTTTGACGCTCGCCCTGGAAGAAGATTGCCTGCCCATGCTGGCGAATGCCTGCCTGCGCGAGGATGCGCGCTGGGTGGGCGAAGGGGTGGCGTATCTGGTGGAATATGGCGAGCCCGACAGGAACGCGTTGAAGCAGGGGTATTCCAGCGAAGAAAACCTGGCCTCGCTCATGATGGACGATCTGTGCTTTTTGCCTTCGCTGCGCGACGCGGCGGCGATCGAGCTTTCCCGCATGACGGCGGCAGACTGGTGGTTGCGCGGCGGGACGGAAGCGCCAGACCGCGGCGCCTGGCTGGCGGGAATTGGCGCGGGGTGTGAATTTGCGCCGCCAGAGCGTGCGCTGCCGGATTTCAGCGCGCGTGCAACGGCGCAGGGCGAGTATGACGTGCACATTTGCACAGCGCGGGCGGAATACGACATTGCCATGCAGGAAAGTCGGCAATATACGATTGTGGACGAGGCTTCGCTGCGCGATTTCCTGTGGCATGCGGAAAGCGCCATGGAGCAGATCGCGGCATACCTTGCGCCATACGCGGCGCAGGGATTGGCGGATACCAGCCGAACAATTGCAATGAATGTGGATGAGAGCCGGTGGGAAATGGCCTCTTACACGGATATGAACGGCCGCATCACCATCAACTACTGGCCCAAAGATTGCCTGGAGCACGAAATCACGCACGCGTATACCAGCACAGCGTTCAGCGAAACCTGGATGGACGAAGGGCTGGCCACCTGGATGGAGAACGCCGTTGCTTGCGAGTATCAATTTGTGGATGAGGGACGCGATGTGCGCCTGGCCTGGCTGCGGGCGGCAGCGCGGGGCGCGGCGCATATGTACAGTTTCGATCCGCTGTACGTCGAGTATCTGGCGGAGCTTTTGCGGCTGTACCAGCTGGGCGGCGGCACGCTGGAAACGCTGGATCCCGTGGCGTTTCTGGATGCGCGCGCCATTTTGTCGCTGGGCTATTTCAACGATTTGGAGGGCGCCGTCTGGTACGAGGTGGAGCAAGGCACCCTGAAAGACATCTATGGATATGAGTATGGCGGCGTTTGGTACGATTTTGACGGGAGCGAATTGACCTATGCGGGCGCGGGCTCGCTGTTCGCCTACCTCGTGCGGGAAACTTCTCTGGAAGATGCGTTGACCGCTATGCGCGCGCCGGAACGCTTTGAGGAAATTTTTGGCGGTGATTATCAGGCAGCCTCTTCGCGGTGGCGGAGCTACCTGGAGGAGACGTATCGGCTGGAAGCGCCGCAGGAAGAAGAAACGGAGAACCCGGAGGAAACCCTGGCGGGCATGTTGGGCGGCGTGATCGACGCGCTGGAGGGCCTGCTGATCGGGGAAAAATGAGTATCGGAGGGAAAGACATTGCACTGGGATTTGAGCAAATTGTATGGCGGTTTTGACGACCCGAAACTGGCGGCGGATTTTGCGCAGGCGCAGGCGCTCAACCGGGAACTGGCGGCGCTTTTGCAGGAAAAACCGGAGGACGTGGGCGCGCTGCTCGCGCAGGCGGTGCGCACCGAGCAAAAGCTGTCAGAAAAAATTGCGCTGGTGGGTGAATTTACTTTTCTCAATTTGGCGACCAACGCGAAAAACGAGCAGGCGCTCGCCTGGATGGATAAGCTGATGCGCGCACAGGTGGAAATTCAGCAAACCTCTTCCGCCTTCACGCGCTATGTGAGCAGGGTGCAGGATTTGGACGCGCTGATCGCGCGCGAGCCGCTGCTCAAAGAACACGAATACATGCTCAAAACCATGGTGAAGGACGCGGAGCACGTGATGGATCCAGCCATCGAGGGTCCTGTGCTCAAGATGCAGATGACCGGCGGCGAGGCGTGGAGCCAGCTTTCCGATCAGTTGATGGCCACGCACATGGTGGAGATCGAAATCGATGGCGAAAAGCAATCCCTGCCACTGTCCACCGTGCGCGGCATGGCGACCTCGCCGGACGCGGCAGTGCGGCGCCGGGCCTACGAGGCCGAACTGGCTTCCTATCCGCGCATTGATCTGCCCATGGCCGCCTGCCTGAACGGCATCAAGGGCGAGGCGCTGACCATGTGCGAATGGCAGCATTATGATAGCGTGCTCGATACCGCGCTCGACGCCGCGAAGATCGACCGGCAAACGCTCGACGCCATGCTCACCGCCATGCGCGAATCCCTGCCCGCGTTCCGGTGCTATTTCCGCGCCAAGGCGCGCCATCTGGGGCACGAGGGTGGATTGCCGTTTTATGATCTGTTCGCGCCCATTGGCGCGGCAGGCAAGACCTACACGCTGGAAGAGGCTCGCCAGCTGCTGGTGCAGGTATTCGGCCAGTTCAGCGAAAAGATGAGCCAATTCATCGATCGCGCGTTTGAGGAGCATTGGATCGATGCGTTCCCTTACGAAGGCAAGCAGGGCGGCGCTTTCTGCGCGGGCGTGCATCCGCTGGGCATCAGCTACGTGCTGGCGAACTTCGAAGGCAGCCTGGATTCCGTCAGCACGCTGGCCCATGAGCTGGGGCACGCGTATCATGGCGATTGTGTGAAGCATTTGTCCATTCTCAACGCCAATTATCCGATGACGCTGGCGGAAACCGCTTCCATTTTCAATGAAACGATGCTGGTTGCCAAGCTGCAGGAGGGCGCGAATTCCCAGGAGCGCCTGATGCTGCTCGATCAGCAGATTGGCAACGCGGCGCAAGTTGTGGTGGACATTTTGAGCCGCTTCCTGTTCGAATCCGAGGTGATTGAGCGCAGGAAGGATCACACCATGCTGCCCGATGAGCTCAAGGCAATCATGCTCGACGCGCAGAAGCAGACCTATGGCGACGGCCTGGATGAAAACGTGCTGCACCCCTATATGTGGGCCTGCAAAACGCATTATTACTCTGCTGGACTGCATTTTTACAATTTCCCCTATGCGTTCGGCCTGCTGTTTGGCCTGGGCGTGTACGAGCGGTATCTGGAAAAGGGAGAGGCATTCCTGCCAGAATACGACGCGCTGCTCGCCGCCACGGGACTGGGCGATGTGAAGGATGTGGCCGCGCGCGTGGGCATCGACGTTACGGATGTGAACTTCTGGCGCAAGTCCCTTTCCGTGGTGGAAAAGATGATCGATGAAATGGAAAAGCTGGCCTGATGGGCTTCGCGATTTCTTCGCCCTTAGGGAAACAATTGTTTGGGAGGGAAAGCGTATGGGAGTGTTTGATTGCTTCAAGAACCTCTATCGCAGCGTGATTCCCAACGCGGCCAGGGGCAACCGGGCGCTGGAGCGCGTTGCCGTGCACAACGCCATGAAAGCGAACGACAGGCCGTGGGAGCACGATACGGACGCAAAGCTGCAAGCCATGCTCAGCGATGATCCCATGGCGGAAATCAAGCAGGATCCGAACGATCTCGGCGGCATTGTCGAGCGGATGAACAATGGTACATACGAAATGCCGGATGATCTGTAAAAAGAGGGCGCGTTAGCGGCGCCCCCATAAGCCAGTACAAGCAGAATAAACACTTAATTCTTTAGTGGCAACTGTCTGACATGGTTGGCTACAAAGGAAACTGCTGGATTTAGCCATAATGGCAAAAGTCCAGCAGTTTTTATTGCCGTGCGGCTTTGAGACACTTTAACCCATAGGGGCCGGATTTGGGGAGGCTCTCCGACAAGCGTTTTGCATGACCGCTGGCTCACCAAAAGCGGCCTAATAATGCGAAAGTGCATTGTACCACTATTTTGTTCCGTCGTGCAGAAGATAAGTTTTCAGATGGACCCCGCACAGCGGTAGTGAACGGCGACG
>DVJN01000176.1 GCA_018716755.1 Candidatus Alectryocaccomicrobium excrementavium | reverse complement strand
CCTTCGCGCTGAACGCGGCGAAATATGGCGCGCGGGAAGTGACTGGCGTGGATATCTCGGAGGATGCGCTCGCCGTCGCGCGGGAGAACGCGCGCGCCAACGGGCTCGATGCAAATTTTGAGGCGCACAATTGCTTCGATCTTTTGCGCGCGCTCAGCGACCAGGGCGAAAAATACGACCTGGTGATCCTCGATCCCCCGGCGTTCACCAAAACCCGGCAGATGACCGAGCGCGCGCTGCGCGGCTATAAGGAGATCAATCTGCGGGGCATGAAACTCGTGCCCGACGGGGGCTTTCTGGTATCGTGCTCCTGTTCCCAGCACGTGGACGGCGCGGCCTTCACCGCCATGCTCAACGAGGCCGCGCGCGACGCGAAGAAAAAACTGCGCATGGTCGAGTTCCGCACGCAGGCCAAGGATCATCCCATCCTGCCCGCCTCGCCGGAAACCCAGTATCTCAAATGCGCGATATTGCAGGTGTTTTCATAAGCCATGATCAAGTTAATGCGGTATTTGCGCGGCTACAAGCTGGAAAGCGTAGTCGGCCCCCTGTTCAAATTTTTCGAGGCCTGCCTCGAATTGCTGGTGCCCATTGTGATGGCCCGCGTGATCGACGTGGGCGTGAAGAATGGGGATAGCGGCTATATCCTGCGCATGGGCGCGGTGCTGGCCGCGTTCGCGCTATCGGGCGTGGTGTGCGCGCTCACGGCGCAGTATTTCGCGGCCAAGGCTTCCATGGGCTTTGGCACAAAATTGCGCGCCGATTTGTACCGGCACGTCAACCGGCTCTCCTTCGCCGAGCTGGACACGGCCGGCGCGCCCACGCTGATCACCCGGCTGACCAGCGACGCCAACCAGGCGCAGGCCAGCATCAACTTAACGCTGCGGCTGCTGTTGCGCTCGCCGTTCATCGTGCTGGGCGCGATCGCCATGGCCTTCACCATCGACGCGCGGCTCACGCTGATCTTCATCGGCGCCACGGCGCTGTTGGGCCTGTGCGTGTTTTTCGTGATGCGCGCCACCATCCCGCTCTACCGGCGCATTCAATCCCGGCTGGACCGCGTTTCCCGGCTCACGCGCGAAAGCCTCTCCGGCGCGCGCGTAATTCGCGCGTTTTCGCGCCAGGCGAGCGAAAAGGCGGATTATGAGGCGGAAACCGGCGAGCTGTTGCGCGCGCAGGTGCGCGCGGGCCGCCTGTCCGCGCTGCTCAACCCGGCCACCAGCGCGATTGTGAACGCGGCCATTGCCCTGCTCGTGTGGCAGGGCGGCTATCGCGTGTTTGCGGGCGGCATCACGCAGGGCGAGGTCGTGGCGCTGGTGAACTATATGACGCAGATCCTCGTGGCGCTGCTCGCGCTTTCCAACCTGATCGTGCAGATGGCGCGCGGCAGCGCTTCCGCCGCACGGCTAAACGAACTGTTCGCGCTGCGGCCCTCCATTGTGGACGGCCCGGGCGCGCAGACGGTGGAAAGCGCGAACGCCGTCGAATTCCAGCACGTAAGCTTCCGCTATCCCGGCGCGGGCGCGCCGTCGCTGGCGGATGTTTCCTTTGCCGCGCCGCGCGGCAGCACCATCGGCGTGATCGGCGGCACGGGCAGCGGCAAATCCACGCTGGTGAACCTGATTCCCCGCCTGTATGACGCTACGGAGGGATCGGTGAAGGTCTTTGGCGCGGACGTAAAGCAATACCGCCTGCGTGAGCTGCGCGGCCGCATCGGCGTGGCGCCCCAGCGCGCGGCGCTGTTCCGCGGCACCATTCGGGAAAACCTGCAGTGGGGCAAGCCCGGCGCCACGGATGAAGAGATCACCCGCGCGCTGGCCGTGGCCCAGGCGGCGGATTTCGTATTCGCCTCGCCCGAGGGGCTGGACCGCCACATCGAGCAGGGCGGGCGCAACCTTTCCGGCGGGCAGCGGCAGCGGCTCACCATCGCCCGCGCGCTGGTGGGCGAGCCGGACATTTTGATTTTGGACGATAGCGCCTCCGCGCTGGACTACGCCACCGACGCGCGCCTGCGCCGGGCCATCCGGGAGAACACGCGGGATATGACGGTGTTCATCGTATCCCAGCGCGTGTCCTCCATCCGCCAGGCGGACGCGATTTTGGTGCTGGACGACGCGCATCTCGCGGGCGTGGGCACGCACGAGGCGTTGATGCGCGATTGCGCCGTGTATCGCGAAATTGCCCTGTCGCAGGAAAAGGAGGCGAAAGCATGAAGCGGAAAACCCTTTTGCGCATTTTGCGCTTTGCGCGGCCGCACATGCCCTATATCGCGCTCTCGCTGGTGATGGCCGTGGCCTCCGTTTCCATGACGCTGTACGCGCCGGTATTGATCGGCGACGCGGTGGACCAGATCATCGGGCCGGGCAACGTGGATTTCGCGGGCGTGCTGGCGATCCTCGTTCGCCTCATCTGGGTGGTGGCCGCGGGCGCGGTGGCCACGTGGCTGATGGGCCTGTGCACCAACCGCGCGGCCTACAGCACGGCGCGGGAAATCCGCAAAAGCGCCTTTGAAACGCTGGAAAACGTGCCCCTTTCCTATATCGACGGCCGCCGCCATGGCGATGTGATCAGCCGCGTGGTGACGGACGTGGACCAGATTTCCGATGGCCTGCTCATCGGTTTCACGCAGCTGTTTTCCGGCGTGGTTACCATCGTGGGCACGCTGATCTTCATGTTCGGGCTGAATGTGCGCATCACGCTGATCGTCATTCTGGTCACGCCCATTTCGCTGCTGGTGGCCAATTTCGTGGCGCGGCGCACGTTCAGCATGTTCAAGGCGCAGTCCGAAACGCGCGGGGAAATGACCTCGCTGGTGGAGGAAACCGTGGGCGGGCAGAACGTGGTGAAGGTCTTTTCGCGGGAGGAAAGTTGCGAGGCGCGGTTCGACGAAATCAACGAGCGGCTGCGCGTGTGCGGCATCCGCGCGCTGTTCTTTTCGTCCATCACCAATCCGTGCACGCGGTTTGTGAATTCCATCGTGTACGCCTGCGTGGGCGTATTCGGCGCGATCGCCGCCATTTCCGGCTCGCTCAGCGTGGGCATGCTCACCTGCTTCCTCACTTACGCGAACCAGTACACCAAGCCCTTCAACGAAATCGCGGGCGTGGCGGCGGAATTGCAGAGCGCCATCGCCTCGGCGGCGCGCGTGTTCGAATTGATCGACGCGCCCTGGCAGGAGCCGGACGCGCCGGACGCGCAGCCCCTCGCGCGCGCGGATGGCAGCGTGGAAATCCGGGATGTGGCGTTTTCCTACCGGCAGGATGTGCCGCTGATCGAAAACCTCAACCTCGCGGCGCAGCCTGGCCAGCGCATCGCCATCGTGGGGCCCACGGGCTGCGGCAAAACCACTATCATCAACCTGCTCATGCGCTTTTACGACGTGAACCGCGGCGAAATCCGCGTTTCCGGCCGCGACGCGCGCTCCCTCCCGCGCGACAATTTGCGCGCGCAATTCGGCATGGTGCTGCAGGATACCTGGCTGAAAACCGGCACCATCCGCGAAAACATCGCCTATGGCCGGCCGGACGCCACGGAGGAGGAAATCATTTTCGCCGCCAGGGCCGCGCACGCGGACGGCTTCATCCGCCGCCTGCCCCAGGGCTACGACACCATGGTGTCCGATGAGGAAGGCGGGCTTTCGCAGGGTCAGCGGCAGCTTTTGTGCATCGCACGCGTGATGCTCACCCTGCCGCCCATGCTGATTCTGGACGAGGCCACCAGCTCCATCGATACCCGCACCGAAAGCCTGATCCAGCGCGCGTTCGACCGCATGATGCAGGGGCGCACCAGCTTTATCGTGGCGCACCGGCTGAGCACCATCCGTGGGGCGGATTGCATCCTGGTGATGCGGGATGGGCACATCGTGGAGCAGGGCAGGCACGAGGAATTGCTCGAAAAGGGCGGCTTCTACGCCGAGCTGTACAACAGCCAGTTCGCGCCGTAGCCCCCTATAATAAGGAGGAAATGACGCATGTTCACCCTTTCTGTTCCCGTTACCAATTGGTCGCCCAACCGGCCGCTCGATTGCGCCGCCACCCTAAAGGAATTGCGGCGCGCGGGCGCGGGGCGCGTGTTTCTGTGCGTGTGCCGCAGCGTGGCGCCCGAGGCGGAAAAGCGCGCGCAGCTGGCGGCCCTGCGGCAAAACATCCCCTTTTTCGAGCAGGCCGGGCTGGAAGTAGGCGTGTGGATGAGCACGCTCGGGCACGGCGGGCCGCTGGTTTCCGGCGGCGGCGCGGAAGATGCGGTGGATTTCCCGCGCATTGTGGGCCTGTCGGGCGAAACCTGCGAGGATTCTTTTTGCCCCATGGACGAAGAATATGCCGCGCTTTTCACGGACTGGGTGGAGCAAGTGGCGCGCGCGGGCGCGCGGCGGATCATGCTGGACGACGATTACCGCCTGGCCTACCGCGCCTATGGCATGGGCTGCGCCTGCGAAAAGCACCTGGCCCGCATGGAAGAGATTTGCGGGGAACGCCTCTCGCGCGAATCGCTCCGCCGCCTGGCTTTCTCCGGCGCGCCCAACCGCTACCGCGCGGCCTGGCTCAAGGCGCAGGCGGAATCCCTTATCGGTTTGGCCAAGCGATGCCGCGCGCGGCTTAACGCCATCGATCCCGCGATCCAGCTGGGATTTTGCGCGTGCCTGTCCAGCTGGGGCGTAGACGGGGCGGACGCTATCGCGCTCACGCGCGCCTTTGCGGGCGGCGCGAAGCCGTTTCTGCGCACCATCGGCGCGCCTTATTGGAATGTGCGCCACAATTGGGGCGCGCGCCTGGGCGATATCATCGAATTGACGCGCCTGCAGGCGCACTGGTGCGAAGACAGCGGCATCGAGCTGTTTGCCGAGGGCGACGCCTATCCGCGCCCGCGCTTTTCCTGCCCGGCCGCCTATCTGGAATGCTTCGATACCGCGCTGCGCGCCGCTGGCTGCATGGATGGCATTTTGAAATACGTGCTCGATTACGTGTCCTCGCCGCGCTATGAAACCGGGTATATCGACCGCATGCAGAAAAACCGGGCCGCGTATGCGTTCATCGAAAAGCACTTTGCGCGCGGTGCGTGCGCGGGCGCCGTGCCGCGCGTGGCTATGCGGCGGCTGGACGCGGCGGATTTGCCGGAAGAATGCGATGCGGACGCGCTGACGGACGGCATGTTCTTTTCCATGGAGCAGCGCCTGCTGGCGAACGCTTCCATTCCCATGGCCTATGGTGGCGATGGCGTGCGCGTGGCCTTTGGCGAAAACGCGCGGCACATCGATTTGGCAGAGCTGCGCTTTGGCCTCGTCACGGACGCGCCGGGCGCGCGGATTCTGCGGGAGCGCGGCGTGGATACCGGCGTCCTGTCCCTGCGGCCCAGCGCATGCGCGCCGGTGCGCGAGCATTTTCTGGCGCAGGACGAATACGTGGGGCTGGACGGGCTCAAGGGCTTTTACGAAATGGAAATTTCTCCACAGGCGCGGGTGGACAGCGAGTTCCTGGCGGCTGGCCGCGCCTGGCCGGGCGGCTTCCGCTATAAGAATCTGTACGTTTTGGCTTTCGACGCGTTTGCCGCGCGCCATTCGCTGGGCGCGCTGGCGGGCAATCTGCGCGCCTGGCAGATCCGGCGGGCGCTGGAGGAACTGGGGGAAGCGCTTCCCGCCGCCTGCGAGGGCAATCCCTATCTGTATGTGCTGGCCAAAGATACGCCGGATGGCTTGGCGCTGGGGCTATGGAACCTGTTTGAGGATCCGGCCTGCGGCTGCGTGCGGCTGAGCCGCGCCTACCAGCGGGTGGAGGCCTGTGGCGCGCAGGCGCGCCTCGTAGAGGGTGGAACAGCGCTGGAACTGGAAACGGAGATTCCGCCCTGGAGCTTTGCACTGTTCGCGCTGGCATAAGCGCTTCCGAGAACGTGATTTAATTATTTTTTCATCAAACAAAAGACCGTCCGCTCTATCGCTTTCCTTTCGAATGGCGTAAGATCCATACCGCCATGGCAGGGCACGCGTTGCGGCGGCTGGATGGCTTGAGGCCAATGGCAGAGCGGATCGAAAGACGAAAATCCATGCTTCGGCAGGTGGAAGGATGTCCGCGGACGTTTCCGCGGGCATCCCCCATTTAGGAGGGCGAAATGGAGGGTTGAAATCCTTTTTTATCTTTGGTATAATGGATTCATGGTGCGATCGGATTATGCAATCCGGCTGAAAACCGGAGCCACAGGAACCGGTAGGCGCCAAGGCCTATGTTGGCGGACAGGAGGAACGCATTTATGAGGAGAATGAAACCTTGGATGAGCGCATGGCTTGTGATTTGTGTGCTGGTGGCGGCGCTGCCAGCACAGGCTTTTGCGCAAATGGAGGAAGGCTGTCCCCCCCCGACACAAATGACCACGAGCGCGCCCACGGCGGAGCCGACGCTGGAGGGAACAAACACGCTCACGGTGGAGCCGACGCCAGAGGCAACGGGCGCGCCCACAGTGGAGCCGACGCCAGAGACAACGAGCGCGCCCACGGTGGAGCCGACGCCGGGGGAGACGTCCACGCCCACGATGGAGCCGGTTGCTTCCGCTAGCCCCAGCCCGCTGGCGGTAGATCCAGCGCAAGCAAGCGCTCCGGCTCTGCTGATGACTGCGTTGGAATCTATGCCCATGGCGCGCGCTCCGCGCGCGGCGGGCGTGACCCTGGCGGTCGAGGCGAGCAGAGAAGGAACGGCCATTGAGGGATCCGCGATCAGCTACACCATTACGTTGACAAACGCGGGGGACAGCGCCACGGAGCAGCTCTCCGTCAACATCGGTGTGCCCGAGGAGCTGAAGAATATCAACATAATAACACAAGATGGAAGCATAGAGTCCTTGGACAGTGCGTCAAAGATATGGACGGTTTTGCCGTTGGAGCCGGGCGAAACCGCTACACTTGAGCTTTCGGCAACTGTGTTGAGCGTCGAAACTGGGAAGACGGTGACCGTCACCGCCTCCATACCGGACGGCCCCGCGGACAGCGCCAGCCTTACGGGCGTTGGAGGATGCAGGCTGGAGGATTCGCTGGGGTATAGGCTTATCATCACCGGCTCTGTGAACCTGGACGATGTTACGGGCTATTCTTATGATAAAATCCTCGTGGAAGCGACCGGCACGATCACCGGCGGCACGTTCAACGGAAGTGTGGACAACTATGGAACCATCACCGGCGGCACGTTCAACGAAAGTCTGAGCAATTTCAATAGTGGCCGGATTCAGGGGCGGGATGCGAACGCTCTCACGATCAATGGTGCGATTCACAATGAAGGCTCCATCCTGCAGCCCTGCAATTATGGCGCCAGCGCCAGTCTCACAAACAACAGAGGCGCCATCCAGGTGGTCATGCTTGTGAACGGCCAGGAGCAGATCTGCAATGTGGGAGACAAAGTTTCCGAAAGCCTGGGCGGGGGCACGTGGTGCCTTTTGAACGAGGACAGCTTTTCCGTCTGCGACGCGGACGCTACCTTTGGCTTTCAGACGCGCAGTTACGTGAAACTTTCCGCGCCCAACGTGACCCTGGATTACGCGGCGGAGACCGTCACCGTAACCGTCCCGGATTCCCTGAAAGGGTTGACCGCTGAGGATGAGGTTTATTGGGTCTTTCATCTGGACATAATGAACGTTTGGGAAGAATGGAACGACATCTTCGCAAACAGCGACAGCTATACGAACACACTCGCCAACCTCAACTCTTTTAATCAGATGTTTGGTGGAGGTCCCCTGCCCCGGGACGCGGGAGACGGCGATGTGGAGATCCCCATCTGGTATGGCTGCGGCACGAGGAATGGCGAAGCCTATCCGGGCGCGGAAATCACGCTGACCGTGCCCGACCGGCCGGAATGCGGCCGGGTGGAGCCGCTCGCGCTGATTACAGGCGATGACCGGTTGGGCATCGACGAGGCGCTGCGCGCTACGTATGACTTTGGCCTTGCGCCGGCGGGCGATCCTGCGCCGGACGAGCCTACCATTTTGGACGAAGATGGCGACGGCCTGATCACCGGGCTCGATAAGGGAGAAGAATACATCGTTTACCTGCGACTCAAGGCGACGAGCAGCAGCTTCCGCTCCGCATGGCAGGAACAGGGCAGTGCCATAGCTGTGAAGACTTATACCGTGACTTACACTGACGGCGTGGACGGCGAGGAAATCTTTGCCGACCAGGCGACCGGCGGCCTGCTTATTGGCGCGGCGACGCCCGCTTTCAGTGGCACGCCGGTGCGGACGGGTTATGCGTTCGCGGGCTGGAATCCCGCGGTCGCGGCCACGGTCAGCGGCAATGCGGTCTATACGGCCATGTGGAAAAAGCTGGATGCCGGGCAGCAGACAGGCGGAGGGCAGACGGGCAGCGAGCAGCAGGCGCACGAGGAAAGCGCGGGCACGCCGCAAAACGAGCCGCAGGAAAACCGGTTGGTGGTGGATGCGGATGGCAAAACCATGCCTTACACGTATCACACGGTGGAAACGCTGGATGAGGCCACGGGCGCGGTGCTCGCGCGCACACTGGTGATCGTGGCCGATCCGGTAAAGGATGGAAACGGCGCGACGGTGTATGCGGAAGATGGACAGCCGCTCTATGAACAGCGCAATTTGCTGCTCTCACGGGCGGTGCTCGATGCGATTGCGGCGCGCGGGTATACGCATATCCGCTTTGTGGTGAAGCACGCGGCGCTGGAATGGCCGTTGGTCTCCGTGCCGGGGGACGGCTATGTGGTACGGCTTGCGCCGCTGGAGGCGGACGAGTGGAACCGGCGGGAAACCGCGGCCGTGGAAAATCTGCCAGTCCTTTCACAGGGCTACCGCGCGCGGATCACGGCCATGGTGGATGGCGGGGAAACCGACGTGACGAAGGACATTCCCGATTTGAAAGCGCTGCTATGGGGGGAGGCGGTGTCCCCCGCGCCGGAAGGAACGGCGGTCAATTTGCTGCTGGTTCCGCGCGATGAACAGGCGGAAGCGGGCGCCAGCCCGGCCGGCTGGGTGGAGGCCACAGGCGCGGAGCCCGCGCGCTATGAAGCGCCGCTGGCCGATAGCGGCCTGTTCGCGATGGTAGGGTAATCATCAGAAAGATACATTTTCCCCCTGCCTTATGCAGCCAAGGCAGGGGGAAAATATTGCCATCGGGTTACACAATCAATTCGCTCAGGGGGCGCTTGGGCACGTGGTGCACGTCGTCCGCGTCGCGGTAATAGCCGGTCTCGCCGTCTTTCGCCTCTTCCAGCACGATGGTTTCATCGGGCTTGCCCAGCGCGAGGATCAAAACGGGCACGAGCGTTTCGCGCAGGCCGAGCGCCTGCCGCACCTTTTCCGGCGCGAAGTTGCCGATCATGATGCCGCCCAGGCCCATATCCACCGCGCCGAGCAGCATGGTCTGCGCCACGATGCCCACGTCCTTATAAAAGCGCTCGGGGTTGGGAGCGAGCAGCGTGTCGTGGCAGATCACGATGAACGCCGTGGGGCGGTGGCCCGGATAGGGCAGGTTCTTTTCCGGCAGCCTGCGCGCCCAGCCGGTGAGCGGCTGGATGCGCGCATTGGTTTCGCCATCGCAGGAAAGATAGTATTTCAGGGGCTGCACGTTGATGCTGGAGGGGCACAGCCGCGCGCATTCCACCAGCCGCTCGAGCTGCCCGCGCGAAACAGCGACGCTTTCGTCAAAGCCGCGATAGCTGCGGTTCTTTTCCACCAATTGCAAAAAATCCATGCAAGCCTCCGCTATTGATCGTATCCGTTGGGGTTCTGCTTCTGCCAGCGCCAGGAATCGCGGCACATATCCACGATGCTCTTTTCGGCCTTCCAGCCAAACAGGCGCAGTGCCTTGCCCGCGTCGGCATAGCTCACCGGCGCGTCGCCCGGGCGGCGCGGCCCGTCGGAGCAGGGCACCTTTTCGCCCGTGGCCTCTTCAAAGGCGCGGATGATTTCGCGCACGCTGCAGCCGCGGCCCACGCCCAGGTTCACGGCTTCCGCGCCCGTGTGCTCCAGCGCGTAGCGGATGGCGCACACATGCCCCTTCGCCAGATCCACCACGTGGATGTAATCGCGCAGGCAGGTGCCGTCCGGCGTGGGATAATCCGTGCCCATCACCTGGATGGGCGGGATCTTGCCGATCACGGCCTGGGTGATGCGGGGCATCAGATTGTTGGGGATGCCGTTGGGATTTTCGCCGATGCGGCCGCTTTCGTGCGCGCCCACGGGGTTGAAGTAGCGCAGAAGCACCATGGTCCAATCCGACTCGGCCTTGGCCACGTCGAAGAGGATCTGTTCGATCATGCACTTCGTCCATCCATAGGGGTTCAGGCAGCCGCCAATGGGCATATCCTCGGTGAGGGGCATTTTTTCCTGCATGCCATACACGGTGGCGGAGGAGGAAAACACCAGCTTTTTCACGCCGTGCGCGCGCATCACTTCCAGCAGGGTCATGGTGGAATCGAGGTTGTTGCGGTAGTACATCAGCGGCTTCTGCACGGATTCGCCCAC
>DVJN01000175.1 GCA_018716755.1 Candidatus Alectryocaccomicrobium excrementavium | reverse complement strand
GCTTCGCCGCGCCGCGCGGCGAAGCTCCGTCCCACAGGCGGCGGCCTCCGTGCGCCCCGCAAAAAATGCCAGAAATGACGTACACGCCGTCATTTCTGATTTAAGCCTCGTTCTTCCGATACTTTGTCAATGCTCTGAAAAAAACTTTTGTTTTTTCACAGTTCTCTTCATTATATCACCCCGCGCGCGAAGGCACAAGCCCATTTGCGTTGATTTGGGCGCTTGCCAGATTGGCCGTTTTGCGTTACAATTGGAGGAGAGGAAATGGGGGTATGCGCATGAAGATCTGGCTCGGCGGCGATATCGCGCCCACGGCGGAAAACGAGGCGCTGTTTGCGGCGGGCGATGTGGAAGCCCTTTTTGGCGAGGCTTTTCTGGCCAGGTGGCGCGAGGCGGACGCGCGCGTATTCAATCTGGAAACCGTTTTGACGGATGGCGGCGCGCCCATTGCCAAGGTGGGGCCCAACCTGCGCGCGCCCACGCAATGCGCCGCCGGCCTGCGCGCGCTCGCGCCCAGCGCCGTTTGCCTGGCGAACAATCACGCCATGGATTTTGGCGAAAAGGGGCTGGCGGACACCCGAAAAGCCCTCGCGGGCATCCCCTCGTTTGGCGCGGGGGCCAATCTCGCGCAGGCGCGGGAGAGCGCAATTTTGGGCGATGTGGCCATTTACGCCTGCGCAGAGCGCGAATTCGGCGTCGCAGGGGAGCGTTCGCCCGGCACGAATCCCTACGATCCCCTGGAAAGCTTCGACGCCGTGGCCGCGCTGCGCGCGCAGGGCAGGCGCGTGATCGTGCTGTACCACGGCGGGCTGGAAAAATACCGCTACCCCTCCCCCCATCTGCGGCGCGTGTGCCGCAAATTTGTGGAAAAGGGCGCGGATCTCGTCGTCTGCCAGCACAGCCACAGCGTGGGCTGCATGGAGGCGTTTGGCGGGGGCAATATCGTATATGGGCAGGGGAATCTGCTCTTTGCCCGCTATGGCGGCGAGCACTGGAATACGGGATTGCTCATCGGGCTGGATACCGGCGATATGCGCCTCACCCTTGTGCCGCTCGAGCGGCAGGGCAGCGGCGTGCGCGTATCGCAGCGGGCAGAAATCCTTGCGGGCTTTTATGCGCGCTCGCAGGAGATTTTGCGCGAAGGCTTCGTGGAGGAAGCCTTCCTTCAGCGCGCGCGGCAGGCAAATTATGAAAAAAAGCTCTATGGCCGCCTGGGCCGGTATGTCCACAAGCTGGGCCTTGGCGAGCGCCTGATGGGCGCAAAACCGGCGGCGGGCGTTCTCAATCTGCTCGAATGCGACGCGCACCGCGAATTGGCCGCGGAAATGCTGCGGCAGAAATATCTGCAATCGTAAGGGAAACTGCCGGCGGGGGAAGGGGCGGTGAGAGCCGTAGCATAATGTTTCCGGGCAAGCGTCCCGGGGTTGCAAAATTCCCGGAATATGCTATACTAAAGGCAACGCAATCCATAAAAGGGAGCTGATCGTCCTGTATGAAGGCCGCTATCGTTCTCCGGCCGGGCGAGCTGGCCGTGCGCGACCTGCCCATGCCGGTTCCCGGGCCCTATCAGATGCTCTGCCGCATCCGCTACGGGGCCACCTGCACGGCCACCGACCAGCACATTCTGGATCAAAGCATCCCATTCCCGGTGCCGCTGCCCACCATATTGGGCCATGAGAGCGTGGGCGAGGTGGTGGAAGTGGGCCGGAAGGTGCGCCATTTCAGGGTGGGCGACCGCATTACCCGGGTGGGCGCGCCCGCTTACCCGGAATTGGGCGTCCATTCGGGCTGGGGCGGGTTTGCCGAATATGGGCTGGCCGGGGACGCGCTTGCCATGCAAAGGGATGGCCTCCCCGAGCGGGAATGGCTGGGCGCGCGGGTCAACCGCCGGATCCCGGAGGATATCGACCTGAAAAGCGCGCCCATGATGATTACCTGGCGCGAGACCCTTTCCTACATTTCCCGCATGGGCATGAAGAGCGGCATGCGGGTGCTCATTGCCGGCACGGGCGGGAATGGGCTTTCTTTCGTGCGCCACGCGGCCAATATGGGCGCGGAACTGGTGGCCTGCGTGGGCAGCGCCAGCCGGGAAGCGCAGGCCCTGCAGTGCGGGGCGGGCGCCTTTTTCTCCTATAAAGATCCGGATCTTGCCGGAAAACTGGCGCCTTATGGGGAAAAGGGCTTCCATCTCCTCATCGACGCGGTGGGCCATGCGGGCGGGCTCAACGCCTATCTTCCCCTGCTCGCGCCCGGCGCGGTGGTGGGGATTTACGGGATTGAGGGGGAAAAGCAGATGCAGATGAATCCCCTGCTGGCCCGCCATTCCTTCCGCTTTTACCGGGATGGGTACGCGGAATATGAAACCCACGCCCAGGTGGTGGAAGATATGCGCCTGGGCAGGCTGGACGCCGCCCCCTTCTATGACCACGCGCATCCTTTCCCGCTTGCGGACATCGCCCTCGCTTTCGCAAAGCTGAAAACCCATTCCATGGTCAAGGCGCTCATTCAAATGTAAATAGCGCGGGGCTGGGGCTGTGAAAAAACAGCAAAAGTTCTTTCGCAAGCCCTCCGTCACGGCTGCGCCGTGCCACCATCCACCAGCTTGTCAAAAAGACTTTTTTGACAAGCTCAGAGCATTGACAAAGTATCGGAAGAACGAGGCTTAAATCAGAAATGACGGCGTGTACGTCATTTCTGGTATTTTTCGGGAGCAAATGCTTGCATTTGCGGAGAAAAATACTTTCCCGCCCCGATTGCTGGCCGTCGAAGCACGCGAAGCGGTGCGTAGACAAGCAATCGGGAAATCTCGTTGGCAAACCGCAGGTTTGTCAACGATCAGCGGCTATGCCCTGCGCCTGCCCTGCGCGTCGAAGGCCTTTTTGAGCGCCGCCTCCGTGAGCGCCACGGAAACAAAGAGGAAGATGATCTGCGCCGCGGTGACGCACAGGCCCACCGCGGCGATCGCGTCCTCGCTTTGCCCGCGCACGCACAGCATAATGAGCAGGGAGAGCGGCAGGGCGGTTAGCCCGCCAGAGAACCAGACTTTTCCACAATACTGGTGCGCAAAATTCCAGGTATCCATATTTTGCATGGAGCGCGCCGTGCGGTAGCCGAAAAAGGGGTTGATATCCCGGGGCGCGTGCCGCATGAAATATTTGCCGAAGCCAATCAGGATGGCGGGCAGCAGCGCGTTTACCATCGCCATAAACCACCAGAAATCCATTGGCGCCGCCCTCTTTCGCTCATTGCGCGGACACGGCCGCTTCTTCCGCCGCGCTGGCGGAAGCGCCGTGCGCCCTGGCCTCGCGCTCGCGCGCCACGGCGAGCATCAGCTTGATGCGGTTTTCCTGGTTCACGCGCGAAGCGCCGGGGTCGTAATCGATGGGCACGATGTTCGCCTCCGGATGCAGGCGCGAAAGCGTGCGGATCATGCCCTTGCCCACGATGTGGTTGGGCAGGCAGCCAAACGGCTGGGCGCAGATGATGTTCGAGCAGCCGGAATCGATCAGTTCCAGCATTTCCGCGGTGAGCAGCCAGCCCTCGCCCATCTTGCAGCCGCGGCCGATCACGCCCTCCACCAGGCGGCACAGCGTTTTGAACGGGGCGGGCGCGGCGAAGCGGCCGCTCTCGATGAGCACGCGGCGCATCTTTTTTTCGATGCGCTCCACATACCAGCCCGCCACCTTGCTGGCCACCAGCACCGCGCCGCCCTTGCCATACAGGCGCGCGTCCTCCAGGTGGTTTTCGATCATCAGGCCGATGAAGCCCATCAGCCCCGGCACCACCACTTCGCAGCCCTGGGAAACCAGGAAATCCTCCAGGTGGTTGTTGGCCAGGGAGGAATATTTCACGTAGATTTCGCCCACGATGCCGACCTTAAGCCTGGGTTCATCCGTCACCGGGATGGCGGCGAAATCCCGCACCATGGCGCGCAGGTTTTTTTGAAAGCGCGTGGCGAAGCGCGGCGTGCGGCATTCTTCGGCGATGCGGCGCGTCCACGTTTCCAGCATGCGCTGGGAATCGCCCGCGTGGATTTCGCGCGAGCGCACCTGGTTGTTCAGCAGCATGAGCATATCGCCATAGAAAATGGCGTAAACCGCCTGCGCCAGCATGGGCACGGTGATGGAAAAGCCGGAATTTTTTTCCAGCCCGCTCACGTTGAGCGAGATCACCGGGATGTGCCCCAGGTTCGCGCGCTCCAGCGCCTTGCGCAGCAGGTGGATGTAATTGGAGGCGCGGCAGCCGCCGCCCGTCTGCGTGATCATCAGGGCGGTGTGGTCGAGATCGTATTTGCCGCTCTTGAGCGCGTCGATCATCTGGCCGATGCACAAAAGCGCCGGATAGCACATATCGTTGTGCACATAGCTCAGGCCCGCGTCCACCACGGCGCGGCCTTCGTTTTTCAACAGCTCGATCTTATAGCCGTGCTGCACCAGCACATTGGCGATCAGCTCAAAGTGTACGGGCAGCATATTGGGAATGAGGATGGTGTGCGTTTTGCGCATTTCCTCCGTGAATTCAATTCGGTTTTCCATGGCGCGCCGCCTCCTTTCCCACGGCCGCGAACAGGCTGCGCAGCCGGATCCTTACCGCGCCCAGGTTGGCGATTTCATCGATTTTCACCTGCGTATAGATGCGACCGGCGCGCTCCAGAATGGCGCGCACCTCGTCGGTGGTCACAGCGTCCACCCCGCAGCCGAAGGAAACCAGCTGCACCAGGTTCAATCCCGCGTCGCCCGATTCGGCCACGTATTTGGCCGCGGAATACAGCCGGGCGTGGTACGTCCACTGGTTGAGCACATTCGTGGCGAATTTGGGCACGTCCGCGCACAGCGCGTCCTCGGTGATCACCGCCGCGCCCAGCTCGCCGATCAGCCGGTCGATTTCGTGGCAGATTTCCGCGTCCACATGGTAGGGCCGCCCCACCAGCACGATCACCGGCACGCCCGCCGCGCGCGATTTGCGCAGGATTTCCTGCCCGCGCTCGCGCACGCGCGCCATATAAGAATGGTATTCGGCATAGGCGGCCCGGCAGGCCTCGCGCATTTCGGCAAAGGGAATGGGCCCGAATTCGCGCTCCAGCACGGCGTGCATGCGGCGGGGGAAATGCCGCTCGTCGTGCGGGGCCACGTAATCGTTGATCAGCCGCACGTCCCCGCGGATGTTGTTCTTGATCACTTCGGCGTAGTAGGCCACCACGGGGCAATTGTAGTGGTTGTCGCCCTTGCCCTCTTCCATGTTGTAGGTCATGCAGGGATAGAAGATGGCGTCCACGCCCATATCCCGCAGGATTTCCACATGCCCGTGCATCAGCTTGGCGGGATAGCACACCGTGTCCGAAGGGATGGTCTTTTGCCCGCGCGCGCAGGTTTCGCGCGTGCTCTCCCCGGAAGTGACGACCTCGAAGCCCAGCTTCGTGAACAGCGTGTGCCAGAAGGGCAGCAGCTCATAAAAATTCAGGCCCATGGGCAGCCCGATGCGCACGCCGCGCCTGCCCGGCACGGGCCGGTAGGCGGCGAGCATCTGCCGCTTTTCGGCGTAGAGATCCTCCGGCGCGTCTTCCGGCCTGCCGCCCAGCGGGCGGGAGCAGCGGTTGCCGCTGATGTACCGGCGGGCGCCGCCAAACGAATTGATGGAAAGCGTGCAGTGGTTTGCGCAGCCGCTGCAGGTGGCCGTGCGCACCGTGTACGCGAAGGCGGCCAGTTCTTCCGGCGAGAGCAGCGTGCTCTCCGGCAGGTTCATTTCCTGCACCCATTTTGCCGCGCCATAAGCGCCCATCAGGCCCGCGATGGCCGGGCGGATCACGTCCTGCCCGATTTCCAGTTCAAAGGCGCGCAGCACCGCGTCGTTTAAGAAGGTGCCGCCCTGCACCACGATTTTTTTGCCCAGCGCGCTGGCGTTCGCCGTGCGGATGACCTTGTACAGCGCGTTCTTCACCACGCTGATGGACAGCCCGGCGGAAATGTTTTCCAGCGAAGCCCCGTCCTTTTGCGCCTGTTTCACCGAGGAATTCATAAAGACCGTGCAGCGCGAGCCGAGATCCACGGGCCGGTCGGCCAGGATGCCCTTCACCGCGAATTCCTCCACGCTCATATCCCACGCGGAGGCAAAGGCCTGCAAAAACGAACCGCAGCCCGAGGAACAGGCCTCGTTTAAGAAGATATTGTCGATGGCGCCGCCGCGGATCTTGAAGCACTTGATGTCCTGCCCGCCGATATCGATGATGAAATCCACGTCCGGCTCAAAGGCGCGCGCGGCCGTGAAGTGCGCCATGGTTTCCACGATGCCCGCATCCATGCGGAAGGCGTTCTTCACCAGCTCTTCTCCATAGCCGGTGGCCGCCGCGCCCGCCACGCGCGCGCGCGGATACGCCGCGTAAAACGCGCTGAGGAAGGCCTTCACGTGCTCCACGGGCGAGCCCTCGTTGGAGCGGTAGTCCTGCAGCAGGATGCGGCCCGCCTCGTCCAGCGCCACGGCCTTGATGGTGGTGGAACCCGCGTCCACGCCGATGTACGCGCGCCCGGCGTAGTCCGCCCCTTCGGGGGACGCCATATTCGTCTTGGCGTGCCGGGCGGCGAAGGCGCGGTATTCTTCTTCGCTCTTAAAAAGCGGTGCGCACTGCGCGTAGGGCTGGCCCATGTCCTCCTTCAGGCGCGCGGCGGATTCGGCAATGTCCATCTCTTCAGAGGCGCCCAGCGCCGTGCCATAGGCCACGAAATACAGCGAATTTTGCGGGCACACGCCCTGCGCGCCCAGCGCCTTGTCGAACAAACGGCGCAGCTGGGGCAAAAAGGTGAGCGGCCCGCCCAGATAGGCGATGTTCCCGGCAATGTCGCGCCCCTGCGCCAGCCCGGCGATGGTCTGGTTCACCACGGCCATGAGGATGCTGGCGGCCACGTCCTCGCGGCGCGCGCCCTGGTTGATGAGGGGCTGCACGTCGCTCTTGGCGAACACGCCGCAGCGCGAGGCGATGGGGTAAATCCGCTCGTGCCCGGCGGCCAGCGCGTCGATCTCTTCCACGGGCACGCCCAGCAGCGCGGCCATCTGGTCGATAAACGCGCCCGTGCCGCCCGCGCAGGTGCCGTTCATGCGCACTTCCAGCCCGTCGCCCCCGTTTTCGCCGTGCAAAAACAGGATCTTCGCGTCCTCGCCGCCCAGTTCAATCGCCACATCCGTGCCGGGCAGCAGCTGGGACAGCGCAAGGCGCGTGGCGTACACTTCCTGCACAAAGGGGATGCCCATGCGCTCCGCCAGGCCCATGCCCGCCGAGCCGGACAGCGCGATGCGCGCCCGGCGCTGCCCGGTCGCCGCGATGGCGGCCTCCAGCATGGCCTGCATGCGCTCGCGAATGCGCGCGCGGTGGCGCTGGTAATCCGAATATACAATGTTCCCCTTTTCGTCCAGCGCCACGCATTTGAGCGTGGTCGAGCCGACGTCTAAGCCGATGCGCATCGTTTCACTCCTTTTGTAGTCGTGCCAAAAGGCAACCTTCGGGAAATCCGCCTGCCGGGCAGCAGCCGGCCTGCGCGCGATTTCCACAAGGGTTGCCTTGTACCATGAAATGTGTTTTTCAGCGGCGAGGATTCGCGCGGCGAATTCCGCAATTTCCTTCGCCTAGATTATAAACGATAGATATGACTTTGTAACTCATTTTTTGTAAAATCCTACGGCCATGCACGTGGAAAACATTTTAATAGGAAATAAGGCCCGCAAAAAACGCATCGCATGCCCGGGCCGCGGCGCCTATTGAAACAGCCAGCGCCCAAACACGCGCCGCAGCCCATCGGCAAAATCCTGCCGGCCAACGGATTGCGCCGCCACGACATCGATGCTGGCGATGACCCGCCCGTCCAGCGCCACGTCCACGCTGCCCACCAGATCCCCCATGGAAAGAGGCGCCTGCACGCTGGGGGGCAGATTGGGCAAAAGCTCCACCGCCTGCTCGCCGCCCTTTTTCATCAGCAGCGTGAGGTCGCCCTGCAGCATCAGCGCGATGGAGGGAAGGTTGCCGCCCTCCACGGGCATTTCGCCCCTGATTTTGGCGCCGCTCCTGGCGACGGGATACAGCCGGTAGTTGGCAAAGCCATAATCGAACATGGAAGCGGCGGTATCAAAGCGCGCGGTGCTGCTCTGCGCGCCCAGCACCACGGCGATCAGGCGCATGCCGCCGCGCTCGGCCGTGGCGGAAAGGCAATAGCCCGCCTCGCTGGTGGAGCCGGTTTTGCCGCCATCGCAGCCATCGTACAGGCGGATGAGCCGGTTGGTGTTGGTCAGCTGCGTTTCGCGCCCGCTCTCGTGGATCACCGAATCCAGCCAGATGGTGGAATAATCGAAATACAGGGGATGCTTCAGCATTTCCACCGTCATGCGGGCCACATCGCGCGCGGTGGTGTAATGCCCTTCGGCGGGCAGGCCGGTGGAATTCACAAAGTATGTGTCGGCCATGCCCAGTTCCTGCGCGCGCTCGTTCATGCGGTCCACAAACAGCTGGTGCGAACCATAGAGGTATTCGCCGATGGCGACGGTCGCGTCGTTGGCGCTGCCCACGATCATGCTCTTGAGCAGGATCTCGAAGGGCTGCGTTTCGCCCGCGTCGAGCAGCACCTGCGAGCCGCCCATGCCCGCCGCGGTTTTGGATATGGTTACGGGGTCGCCCAGGGTGGCCCGGCCCGCCTCCAGCGCCTCCAGCGCCAGCAGGATGGCCATGACCTTGGTCACGCTGGCCACGGGCCGCCGCTCACCGGCGTTCTGCTCAAAGAGGATTTGCCCGCTTTCCGGCTCCATGAGCACCGCGCTTTCGCACAAAAGCGGGATGGGCGGCGCGGTTTCCAGCGCGCCTTCCGCCAGAACGGCGGGCGCCGGCGCCAGCAGGGCCAGCGCCATAAAAAGGCATGCGAATCTCTTCATACGATCGACCTCCCACCATATTCTTACACGGACAGGCGGCCGGGTATGCGTTGAGCTAACATGCCCTTGCCCGAAACTTCGTTGACTTGCGCCGCTTTGGGGTGTATGATACCTCGCGGATTGCCAAAGACGCGGCGCGCCGCCGGGCGCGCGGGAAGCACGCAGGAGGCAGTATGAAGGAAAACCGTCAAAAACGCGTGGAAAACGATTTGGGCCGGGACGATGTGCGCCAGCTGGTGCGCAGGATCGCCCTGCCCAGCATGCTTGCGCAGTTTGTGAGCGTGCTCTATAGCATTGTAGACCGCATGTATATCGGCCACATTCCCGGCGTGGGCGAGCTGGCGCTGGCCGGCGTGGGCGTGTGCGGCCCGGTGGTGACGATGATCGGCTCCGTGGCCTCGCTGGTGGGCATGGGCGGCGCGCCGCTGATGAGCATCAAAATGGGCGAGGGCGACGAGGCGGGCGCGCGGAAAATCCTGGCCAACTGCTTTGTAATGATCTGCCTGTTTGCGCTCGCGCTGATGGCCGTGGTGATTCCGCTGCGCCGGCCCATGCTGCTCTTTTTCGGCGCCAGCGCGGATACCCTGCCGTATGCGGACGAATATTTCCTCTATTATATGTCGGGCACGGTGTTCGCCCTGCTGGCCACGGGCCTGAATTCCTTTGTTACGGCGCAGGGCTTCGCGCGCAAGGCGATGATTTCCGTGCTGCTGGGCGCGGTGATGAACATCGCGCTGGATCCTGTGTTCATTTTCGCGCTGGATATGGGCGTAGCGGGCGCGGCCATTGCCACGGTGATTTCGCAGGCGTTCAGCTGCGCGTATGCGCTGCTGTTTCTGCTGGGGCCGCGCGCGCAGATCCGCATTGAGCGGGCGCGCCTGGATTTTGCCGTCATCCGCCGGGTGCTTTTGCTGGGCTTCACGCCGTTTTCCATCATCGCGGTGGACAACGCCATGATCATCGCCATGAACGCCGTGCTCCAGCGCTATGGCGGCGCGGCCGAGGGCGACCTGCTGATCACGGTGGCCACCATTGTGCAAAGCTTTATGCTGGTGGTCACGATGCCCCTGGGCGGCATTTCCGGCGGCACGCAGCCCATTTTGGGCTTCAATTATGGCGCGCGGCAGGTCGGCCGGGTGGTGCGCGCGCAGCGCCACATTTTCCTGTGGTGCCTGAGCTTCACGGCGATTATGTTTGTGGCGGCCCGGCTGGCGGGGCCCCTGTTCGTGCGGCTGTTCACCACGGACCCGCTGGTGGCCGAAAAGGCGGCCTGGGCCATTCGCGTGTGCACGCTGGCACTCATCCCCCTGGGGCTGCAATACGAAATCGTGGATGGCTTCACGGCCATTGGGCAGGTGCGCTACGCCTGGCCGCTATCCTTCTGGCGCAAGGCGGTGTATTTTGCCGCGCTGTTCATCCTGCCCGCGGTTTGGGGCGTGGAGGCCACGTTCTATGCCGAGGCCATATCGGATGTGATCGGCCCGCTCACCTCCATCGCCGTACACGCGCTGGTGATGAAAAAGCTCATGGCCCGCCGCGCCATGACCGGCGCCTGAGGCCGCAAAACCAAACCCCCGCTCACCGGGGAACTCACGTTCCGGTGGGCGGGGGTTATCTGGCATTTTGGCGTTGTGCTTAGCCCTTGGTATAAGGGAGCAGGGCGACCGTGCGGGCGCGCTTGATGGCGACGCCCAGCTGGCGCTGGTGCTTGGCGCAGGCGCCGGTCATGCGGCGGGGCAGAATCTTGCCGCGCTCGCTGGTGAAGGCCGAAAGGCGGCCCGTATCCTTATAATCGATATGCGCGACCTTGTCCACGCAGAAACGGCACACCTTCCTGCGGGGCTTGCGGCCGCGGGGACGGCGATTGCGATCGCCACGATCCTCAGACATATGCTTTCCCTCCTTGACGAATGGTTATACACATTAAAACGGCAGGCAATGCCGGGGCGCAAGGCTCCTGTTCTAGAACGGCAACTCGTCGTCTTCCACTTCAGTGAAGCCGCCATTGGCCTGGGGCGTAAAGCCCATGGGCTCCGGCGGGGGCGGCACATCGTTCTGGCGCGCCTGGCTATTGTCCTGCACGGAAGAAAGGAACTCAACGTCGTCTGCAACGATTTCGGTCACATACCGCTTGGATCCGTCCTGCGCATCATAGGAACGGGTCTGGATACTGCCGGTCACGCCGACTTTGCGGCCCTTGGTGAGATAGCGCGCGCACGTTTCCCCCAGCTGCCGCCAGGCGACAATGTTGAGGAAATCCGCCTCGCGGACGCCCTGCTGATTCACGAATTTGCGGTTGACCGCGATGGAAAACGTGCAGACAGAAACGCCGCTGGGCAGCGTGCGCAGCTCCGGGTCGCGCGTAAGATTTCCGATCAGAAATGCCTTATTCATCCGCTTTTACCCGCCTTTTCCGCTTACGCCTCGGCCGGCGCGGCTTCTGCCGCCTCGGTCTCCGCAGGCGCGGCCTCTACAGGCGCAGCCTCTACGGGCGCTTCTTCAGCAGCCGGGGCTTCGGGGGCCTTTTCCGCCGCGGTTTCGCGCGGGCGGAACGGCTCGCGCTTGGGCGGCAGAGCGCCTTCAAAGCGAATCACCAGATAGCGAAGCACCGAATCTGCATTCTTGAAGTTGCGCTCCAGCTCGCGCGGCAGATCCGAGGGCGCGGTGATGTACATCAGGATATAATATCCTTCCGTCTTATAATTGATGGCGTATGCCAGCCGGCGCCGGCCCCACTCATCCACCCGGTCCACCATGCCGCCGTTGGCGGTCACGATGCCCTGAAAGCGCTCCATCAGATTCGCGCGCGCCTGATCCTCAAGCGCGGGGTCAAGGATATACATGACTTCGTATTGATTCACGCATTTTCACCTCCTTATGGACTTACGGCCTTGGGCGCGTGCCCAAGGCAAGGATGCGCTAACTATAAAGTATACTCGCAGCAGGTGAAAATTGCAAGCGAAGCCAAAAATTTAACACGCAGCCCTCTCTCGCTGGCAACGTCCGGCGGCGCGGCATAGGATAAACAAGAATTTGACTTGACCGCGGGCGGCTGTGAACGTATAATAAAGAACACTATGTACTTTAAGCCGCTAACGCAATGGAAGGATGACGGAGCATGGGCATCAAGGTTTGCAAATTTGGGGGGTCTTCGCTGGCCGACGCGGCGCATTTTCAGCGCGTGCGCGATATTCTGCTTTCGGATCCTGAGCGGAGGTTCGTGGTGGCGAGCGCGCCGGGCAAGCGCGATAAGGCGGATGAAAAGGTAACGGATCTTTTGTACCAGTGCTACCGCGCGGTCGAGCGCAAGCAGCCGGCGGAGGAAATCTTCGCGCGGATCGCCGGGCGCTATATGGATATCGCCTGCGCGCTGGGGGTGCAGCAGGGCATGGAGAAGGTGCTGGAGGACACGTTTGCCGAAATCGTCCGGCAAAAATCCCCGGATTTCGCTGCCAGCCGCGGCGAATACCTCAACGCGTTCCTGCTGGCCCGCTACTTGGGCTGGGATTTTATCGACGCGAAGGATTTTGTGAAATTCGACCGGCAGGGCATCTTCGCCTCCGAATGGACGAACGAAATCCTCGCCGGGGCGCTTCGCGCGCATGAGCGCGCCGTGCTGCCGGGATTTTATGGTTCCCTGCCCAATGGCGAAATCCACACGTTCTCGCGCGGCGGGAGCGATATTTCCGGCGCTATCGTTGCGCGCGCGGCACAGGCGGAGCTTTATGAAAACTGGACGGATGTTTCGGGCTTTCTGATGGCCGACCCGCGCGTGGTGGAGAATCCCCAGCCCATCGACGTGCTCACCTATCGGGAATTGCGCGAGCTCAGTTACATGGGCGCCACCGTTTTGCACGAGGACGCGATTTTCCCCGTGCACCGCGCGGGCATCCCCACCGCCATCAAAAATACCAACGCGCCGGAGGATCCGGGCACGATGATCGTTGCCGAGCCGACGGAGGCGTGCTTCCGCCGCCCGATCACCGGCATCGCCGGGCACAAGGATTTTACGCTGATCTCCATCGAAAAGGCCATGATGAACAGCGAATTGGGCTTTGGCCGGCGCGTGCTGCAGGCGCTGGAGGATTTCGGCGTGTCGTTTGAGCACCTGCCCACGGGGATCGACACCATGTGCGTGGTCATTCCCGACCGGGAGCTCACCGCCACGCGCGCGCAGATCGTCAGCCGCATCCGCGAAACCTGCCAGCCGGATTCCATCGAAATCAGCGGCGGGCTGGCCCTCATTGCCACGGTGGGGCACGGTATGGTAAAAACGCGCGGCACCGCCGCCCGGCTGTTCACCGCGCTTTCCGAGGCCAATGTGAACGTGCGCATGATCGATCAGGGCTCCAGCGAACTCAACATCATCGTGGGCGTGGATGTGGCCGATTTCGAAACCGCCGTGCGCGCCATCTATCGCGCGTTTGTGAAATAGCGGCAGGCCGTCGGCGCGCCGCCAAACGGGGCATACAGGGCCGCCAACGCCCTTCGAAAAAAATGAAAAATCATTTTTTCGGGTAGCATCTTTTTCCTGTCACCTTTGGTGACGGCCGGAAAATGATAGAGGAAGCGGCCCCTTCTTACATCCCCTATCGAAATAAATAGGTTTGTCAACGATCAGACCGCCCGGAGGCATGTTGCCTCCGGGCGGACAGAGCCTTGACAAAGCCTCGGGAAAAGAGGTTCTAATCAGAAATGACGGCGTGTACGTCATTTCTGGTATTTTTCGGGAGCAAATGCCTTGCATTTGCGGAGAAAAATACATTCTCGTCCCGATTGCTGG
>DVJN01000174.1 GCA_018716755.1 Candidatus Alectryocaccomicrobium excrementavium | reverse complement strand
GCCGAGCAGAACAGCCCCACGCTGGAGGCGGCATAGGCCGTGAGCAGCAAAAACAGCGCCGACTGGAACAGATACGGAAGCCCCACGCTGCCATACGCCAGGATGCTGCAATTGAACGGCAGCATGGCCACGATCAAAAACGCCAGATAACCCAGGCTCTCCAGCAGCTTGCCCAGGGCGATGCGGAAAGAGCCGGTGTTGGTCACCAGCAGCATTTCCAGCGTTTGCCGCTCGCGCTCGCCCGCGATGCTGCCCGCGGTCATGGCCGGGGCCACGAGCACGATCAGCGCGAATTCCGCGCATACGAGGACGATATAGCTATCCAGCCCGTTGCGCGCCGAAGAAATGGTCATGCTTTCGCCCATCAGCGGCATGAGCGCCGTCACAAAGGCGATTCCCAATAGCGCCGCGCCAAAGAGCAGCAAGATCAGCGGCGTTTTCCACGAACGCATGCGCCGCCGCGCGCTGGATGCAAGGATGGGATTGATCAGCATTCCCGGGTCACCTCCATAAACACCTTTTCCAGGTTCATGGGCGCGCGGTGGAAATCCTCCACCGGCGCACCGGCCTCGATGAGCGCGCGCAGGAGCGCGTCCGTGCCCGCCAGCTGGGCGGAAGTTTCCACGCGCAGCGTGCGCGCGTCCTCCTGGGTGATGCCGCTCACGCCCGGATATTGCTTGAGCAGGGCCACGGCGGCATCCACGCTTTCCTCGCCCGCGCCCGGCGCGAAGCGGATATCGATGGGCGCGTCGCCATTCATCTTGCGGTCGAGCGCTTCCACCGAGCCGGTGAACACCAGCTTGCCATGGTCGATGATGGTGAGCGAATCGCACATTTCCGATAGCTCGGGCAGGATGTGCGAGGAGATAAGCACGGTCTTTTTCATATCGCGCAGGGCGCGCAGGATATCCTTCATTTCAGCGCGGGCGCGGGGATCCATGCCCGAAGCCGGTTCATCCAGAATGAGCAGCCTGGGATCGTGGATCAGGCTGTGCGCCAGGCAAAGCCGCTGCTTCATCCCGCGCGAGAGCGAATCCACATAGCTGTCGCGCTTATCCGAAAGCCGCACGAGCTCCAGGAGCTGATCGACGCGTTCGCGCCGCCGCGCGGCGGAAAGGCCGTAGAGCCGGCCATAAAAATCCAGGTATTCCCACGCCTTGAGCGAATCGTACACGCCGAAGAAATCCGGCATATAGCCCACCAGCGCGCGCACGCGGCGCGGATTTTTGGCCACGTCCACGCCATCGATGGTGGCGCGGCCGCCGCTGGCGGGCAGGAGCGTGGCCAAAATGCGCATGGTCGTGGTCTTGCCCGCGCCATTGGGGCCGACAAAGCCGTGCAGTTCCCCCTCCGCGATGGTCATGCTCAGCTTATCCAGCGCGGTGAATTTCCCGTATACGCGGGTGAGCTCCTCCAAAACGATCATTCCGCCACCCTCCCTTCAAACACGAGCGCGGGCTTGTTCACGCTGCCCGTACCCGACGACAGCCAGTCCTCCGCCTCTTCCGCCTGCGCGTAGCGCACGCAGATGTAACCCTGCGCGCTCACATAGGGCGCGGCGGCCGCGCCTGCCAGATCGATATCCGGCAGCTCGAACACATCCCATTCGCCGCTGGCAAAGTTGTACAAGCTGGCGATGGGCAGCACATCATAGTATCCCTGCGCGGCCACATACAGCCGCTGCGGCTCCACCCGCGCGCCCAAATCGAAGAGGAACGCCGGTTCATAGGGCAACTCATAATAGCCCGCCGCATCCTGGCTTTCGGGGGCGAAACGGGGATTTTCCGGATCGAACGCCTCCTCCATATCGAGCAGGCGGGCATTCACTTCGCCCGCGGGATAATAGGCGTAGCCATCCGGGCCAATGGGCGCGTAGGTCAGTTCCGCAGCAGCCACGCACAGCCGCGACGCGCGCGCAATCTCCTGCCCGTTCAGCGAAAGCTGCGGCCAATCCACCCCTTCCACGCGGCACAGCACGCGCACGGCGAAAGGCGCCCCATACACATCGAAGGATTGCCCCACAGTCCTATAAGCGCGCGTACAGGCCAGTTCCCATTGCCTGTTTTGCGGGTTCTGCCCCTGCAACGCGCCTCCCAACGCAGCGCTAAGGTCAACCTGGCCGGGATCGCGGGGCTGCGGGCTGGCCTGCAGCGCACCTCCCAGCGCGGCGCTGAGGATGGCATCGCTCTGGAAGCCGCCCGCCTGCACCGACGCGGGCAACAGCACGCCTTCATAAGCGGCCAGATCCTCCGTCAGCGAACCGTCGTACACGGAGCTTTCCTCCAGCCCGCGCAGCCAATCGGCGATCTGTTCCTCTTCCTGCCCGTCCGCGCGGCGCAACAGCAGGTTGGCCGTTTCTCCCTGGGCGATGGACGGCACATGGGCAAAGCCCAGATCCGAATAGACGATCACATCGCGCAGCTCGCCCGGCGTGCGGTTGGTGATTTCCATGTGCAGGCCGTCTTCTTCCATCCAGGCGCTGCCTTCGAGCTGGCCCCAACCGGCGCGCCCGTCCTCCATGCGCAAATGGCGGGCCGACCACGAGCTGCCGCCGGGATACGCCACGGCGGGCGTTTCCGATAAGATATAGCGGTAGCGCAGCCTCGTGGGCGCGATTTCTTCGTTCCCCTCGCTATAGTAATAGTAAGCGGAATCATCGCCATAGGGCAGCAGGCGCACGCCCGGTTCGCTGGCGACCGTGAATTCCCCCGTCTCCGGGCTGGAAAGCACGGTATACAGGTTCGCGTCCGCTTCCCCGTCCGCCTGGTAGACGATTTCCAGCCCCGTGGCGGCCATGGGCCGGTCAAAGCCCAGGTGCTCGCCGGTTTTCAACACGCCCAGCGCGGCCAGCACCGCCAAAACCGGCACGCCCAGCCACATCCACTCGCGCTTGTCCATCCTTTTGAGCACGAGGTACAGCACAATGCCCGCCAACAGCAGATACAGGGCCAGCAACGCGGCCAGCGGCCAGCCCCTGTGCGCGTTTTCCACCGGCAGGCTGGAAAGCGCTTCGTTCCAGCCATATTGGTTGCTCTCCCACACGCCCTGCGCGCTCGTTTCGGCGGCGGTATACGCTTCCTCCGCGCCCGCCCGCAGCAGCTTGCGCCACAATCCCGGCATTTCCGCTGCGTTGGCCACGGCCCGCGCGCCCAATTCATAGGAGGTGAGCACCACCAGCCCGTCCTCCGCGGGGCAGAAGAGCAGGTTCCCCTCCGCCTGCGCGCCGGGCAGTTCATTCACCATCAGCGCGTCCGCCTGCGCGGCATCCTCCGGCGCGGTTTCTCCTTCCGGCACTTTTCCCCACCCGGCGGGCAGTTGTTGCTGGCCGGCAATGGCCTTTTGCTGTTCGGAAACGCTGGAAACCACCGAAGGCCAGGCGCTGGCAGGCTCAGACGCATCCTCTTCGTTTTCCCCCGCCTGGGCAAAGGCCAGAAGCGCTTCCAGGACGCCTGTTTTTTCCGAAAGCGCGCCGGGCGCGACGCCCGTGTATTCCTCAAAGAAAGGATACCCCAGCGCGGCCTGCGCGCCGCCGCTCACCACGCAGATGCCGCCATCCAGTAGCCAGCCGCGCAGCGTTTGCTGTTGCGCGTCCGTCAGCGTGCGCGCATCGAACCCGTCCAGCACCAGAATCTGGAACGCGTCCAGCAATCGCGCTTCGGCGGGGAAATTCTGCGCGTCCAGCGATACACAAACCCAGGGCAAAATATTTCCCTGCGCATTCCAGATGTCCTCGCTTTCCTCGCCCCAATAGGCCAGTTGCTGCTGGCGGCTGGAAAGCGTGCCCACCAGCAGCGCATTTTGCCCTACGCCGCGGGTGGTGCGCGCCACAGTGGACGCCACGGCATTGCCCGCTGCGTCCCGCAATTCCACGCGGAATTCCTCCTGCCGGTAACCAGGCGTCACCGGCAGCACCATGCGCTTGGCCGCACCCGCCGCCAATTGTATGGGTATCTCATAGCGATCGAAATCCATCTCGCTGGCGTAAACATCCACCGAAACCGTGCCGCTGAAATCCGCGCCCTGGTTTTCCAGGGAAACGATGATGGGCATATCGCGCGTATACAAAACCGTGCCGCCATAGCCGGCCTGCGCGCCCAGGCGGACGCTCCCTTCCTCCGCCGCGCATGCGGGAACGGCCAGCCCCATGGCAAGCAACACAATCAAAGCAATTCGCAACCGATTCAAGGCGCATCCCTCCCATTGCATCCCGTTCATTCTCTATCCTTTGGACGGAGAGATTGCAATTTTGTTCCAATTTTCGGCACAAATTTTTCAATAGAAAAAGACGCGCAAAAAACGATCAGGGGCCGCTCCTTTCGGAGCGGCCCCTAGAGCATTGACAAAGTATCGGAAGAACGAGGCTTTAATCAGAAATGACGGCGTGTACGTCATTTCTGGCATTTTTTGCAGAGCAAACGCTTGCGTTTGCGGTAAAAATGCAT
>DVJN01000173.1 GCA_018716755.1 Candidatus Alectryocaccomicrobium excrementavium | reverse complement strand
CGTTTTCAGCTCGCACTGAATCCACTTTCGCAAGAGCATATAACTTGAAGTACATAGAAATGATAGCTGGAATTGATCGCGGTGTTTACTCCAGTGAAGGAGGATTAACCGATTCGCATCCAGCTACCGATTTTAGTGTAGCAGATCTCTTTGCTCTTGTCAAGAGGTTCGACAAAGATTTTTCCCCGAAACCCGCCAGCAAGGTGGTGGACGAAGATGGCAGGCCGATGGTCGTGTATCACGGCACGGATTCGGACTTTACTGTATTCGATCGTTCGAAATCGAGATCAAAAATGGACATTCAAGGGAGTTTTTTCAGCCCGTGGGAGGACGATGCGCGCGGTTACGGAGGAAATGTGCGGCCATTTTACCTCAATCTGAAGAACCCGGCAGATGAGGGCGCAGCCTATCGGGCGTTGCGCAGGTTCAAGGGCCAAAACGAGGCTGGAAAAAAAGCGCGAGAATATCTCGAAAAGCTTGGCTACGATGGTGTGAATAACAGCGATGAAGAGTATATCGCTTTCAACCCCGAGCAAATCAAAAGCGCCACGGACAACGTGGGCACCTTCGATGCGGGCAACCCGGATATCCGCTATTCCCTCTTCGACGAAACCGCGGACGCTTCGCAGTTGCTCTCGGAGAACGAGCGCCTGCGCAGGCTGCACGAGACGTTTGCCAGCAAGGTGGGCGACGTGAGCCGCTACAAGGGGAAGATCACGCAGGAAGCAGCGCTGACCGCCGCGCGCGGCATCAAGCGCGCCACGCAGAGCAAGATCGACACAGACGCGCTGGCGGGCAGCCTGACCGCGCTGCGCGAAGAGGCCAACCGGCAGGGCGAAGCGGGCCGGGCGGACAACGAATTCCTGGTGCAGCTCGCACAAAACATCGCGCGGCAGGTGCTGGAGCAATCCACGTTTGTGGACGAAAACGCCCGCACGCTCGACCAGGCGCTGCGGCGGCATCTGCGGGGCACGAGAATCAGCCTATCCGACGCCCAAAAGGCGGAGGTGCGCAAGGTGCTGGGCGATACGCGCGCATTTGCGCGGGCCAACATGGGGCGGTTTGTGGTAGCGAACGACGGCATTCCGCTTTCCTCCCTGTGGAATGAACTGAGCACGATGTTCCCTTCGCTGTTCGACGAAACCACCAGCGAGGGCGACATGCCCATCGCCTTGATGGACGCCTTCGAGCGCGCAAGACCGGAAATCGAGAACCCCTACGGTTCCAATGAAGAGTACCTGATGTACGTTTCGTACGATATTCTGAACCGCGTGTTGGGCCTGCCGGAGGCGAAGACGTATCTCGAGGCCGCGCGGGCAGAGGGAGAACGACGTGGCCAGCGTGTGGGCCGCCGGGAAGCACGGGCACAGACGGCGCAGGCGGTGCGGGAAGCGCGGCAGGCTGGCCGGGCGCAGGTACAGGAAGTGCGCGCCCAGGAGCGCGCGCGGGCGGACGATCGGGTACGGGCTGCGCGGGAGGCAGCAGCCAAACGAGCGGAACGCCGGGCCGAAACCGAGGCCAAAGCGCGCCTGCGGCGCTCCATCGCGCGCAAGGCGAACAACCTGATTGCCAGACTGGCCAAGCCCACGGACGCGCGCCATATCCCGGAGGCTATGCGCAAATCGGTGTTTGAGGCCCTGCGGCGCATCAACTACACCGCAGAAGCGCCATCCATCCGACACGAGGCGTGGCAGGCGAGGATCGCCAACCTGAGCAACCAGATCAACCGCTATCAGGATACATTGGCGGAAGGCGGCATGGATCCTGCGCTGGTGGCCGATCTCAACGCGCTGGTGGATGAAATTGATAGCACCACGCGGTTCGACGATATGACCTCTAAACAACTCGAGGTGCTGGACGATGTGTTCGCCAACCTTACGCGCCTCGTGAACGAACAAGATCGCCTAGTGAGCACACGAAATCGCGAGCGCGCGCAGGAGGTGGCGGACAGCGCCATACAATTCCTAGCCGGGCGTCGCGACCGAAAAAACGATTGGCGCGCCGTGGATCTGGTTACGTTTGACGCCATGGCCGCAGGCGACTTTTTCCGCACGCAATTGGGCGAAGACGCGGGCGGAACGCTGTATCAGGCGCTGCGCGACGGGCAGGATTCCACGCACGCGCACATGGCGCAGGCGGCGCAGGATTTTGCCGCCATGCTGAAACGCCGGGGAATCGCTTACAAAGACCGGCAGGACTGGGAAAAGCAGATCAAGGCCGTGAAATTAAAAAGCGGCGAGACCATCTACGCGCGCGATACGCAGCTCATGGCTATCTACGCCCTGTCGGGCCGCGAGGCCGGGCGGCGGCACCTGCTGAGCGAGCGCGGCGGCGTTGTGCTGGGCCGCGTGCGCGGCACGGTGGACGGCAAACGCGTGAATGCCACGCAGGCGCGGCCCACCCGGCTGACGGCGGAGGACCTAATCACCATCGCGGACACGCTGTCGCCCAAACAGCGCGGCATCGTGGATGACATGGTGGAATACATGAGCTCGACGGTCAGTGAGTGGGGCAACCACGCATCCATGGAGATGTATGGCTACCGAAAATTTACCGAAGACCACTACTGGCCGGTGCAGGTGGACCGCACGGCGGTGCGCCTGACGAACCTATTGGACGAGAACAGCGTGAAGATGAATGCGGCCAAGCACCGAGGATTTACCAAGGCGCTGAATGAACAGGCGTCCAATCCGGTTGATATCGGCGACGCGTTCCAGATTTTCGGCGCGCACGCGGTGGAAATGGCCAATTACGATGGATACGCGCCGGTGGTAGACGACTTGATTAAAGTTTTTAACGCTGTAAACGCCGACGCGGGCACATCGCTGCGCACAGAGCTTTCCCGCACTACAGGCCAGGCGGGCGAGCGCTACGTGCGCAAGCTGCTTGAGGACATCAACCACGCCAGCACGATGACCAGCGCGGCAGAGGGGCTTGTGGGTAAGTTGGTATCCAACTACAAAAAGTCCGCCATCCTGGCCAAGCCGCGCGTGGCCGTGCAGCAGTACACAGCCATTGCCCGTGCGCTGGACGAGATCAACGCAAACTATCTCGCGCGCGGCGTGGCAGAGAGCGCAAAGCGGCGCGGCGCGAGCGTGCGGGAGATGCAGGAGCATGCGCCCATCGCCTGGTGGAAATCGCACGGCAACTACGATACGCACGTTGGCCAGAGTGCCATAAACATCGTGCTCGGCGACAAATCTGTGCGCACGCGCATCGACGAGGCCAGCATGGCGCTCGCGGGCAAGGCGGATAACGCGGCCTGGGCAGGCATCTGGGAAGCCGTAAAGTTAGAAGTGGCAGCCGCGCAGCCGGAACTAAAGTCCGGAACCAGCGAGTATTGGAACGCGGTGCGCACGAGATTCAACGAAGTGGTGGATCGCACGCAGGTAGTGGACACGGTGCTCCACCGCGCGCAGATGTCCAGGAGCCGCGGCATGGCGTCCGCATTTACTGCGTTTATGAGCGAGCCCATGCGCACCTACAACATGATGCGCGAGGCTGTCGTGAACATCTACCGTTCCGGCGGCAGGGATCGCGCAGCCTACCGGCGCGCGGCGCGCACACTGGGCGCGCTGACCATCAACGCGACGTTCCACGCGTTGGTGCTGGCAGCGTTCGACACGTTGCGGTATCGCGACGACGAGGACGAAACTTTTGGCATGCGATTCTGGGAAAATTTCGAGGCGGACCTGAATCCACTTGGCATGGTGCCGGTGATTGCGGATTTTGTCGATTCCTTCGCAACCCTTATCGAGGGCGGCACGATCTGGGAAACCAACATGATGACGGAGGGGCCGCTGGCCATCGTAGAAGCGGGCACCAAAATCATAAAGGCACTGGAGGAAGCAGCCAGCGGCGAAGCGCGTTACAACAAGCGCAGCGCCTACGGCCTCGCGCGCGATATGCTGCAGGGCATCTCTCGCACGTTCGGGTTGCCAATCGAAGGCCTCGTATCCTGGTTCGAGCTGATTATCAACAGCGTTTCGCCGGGCACACTGTACACGCAGAACCCCGGGAAGTATACGAAATTGAAAGAGGCCATTGGCCGCGGAGACGCGGCGCAGGCACGTGCGCTGGCCAGCGAACTGGTATCGGATGGCACGGAAATGAGCAGCATCCGCAGCACACTCACGAGCGAGTTCAAGCCAAAATACCGCGAGATGTACGCGGCGGGCAACAGCGTAGGCATGGCGGCGCTTCGCAGCGCGTTGGCGAGCTTCTACGAGGATGGAGAGGCACACTTCTCCACATGGCTGGAAGACTAAGGAGGGGATACCATGACAGGAATGCAGGTTTTGCAAATGCTGGGCGAAATGCGGCCCGGTTCTCTGGAGCCGGTGCAGCAGGTGCAGGGCTGGCTATATGCACTGGAAGCGCGGATCCGCGCGGAAGTAACCGGCGAGGAAATGCCCGCGCCGGAGGCGTTTACCATGGAGCAGGAATTGAGCGTTCCTGCTCTCTACGCCCATTTGTACGCGTGGTATCTGTGCGCGCAGGCCGATCTCGCGCGCGGTGAGGCGGCGCGCTATAACAACAGCGTTACTGTATTCAACGACCTGTACGAGGGCTATACGGCGTGGCACACGCGCACGCATTTGCCAGCGCAAAAGCACCACGTGACGGGCATCAAAGGATAGCTTGACTTTCGCCGCGCGCCGTGTTTTTTATATTATATAAGGGGGGATTTAATGCGACTTCCATACATGCAAGTAGCGCCCAGCCGCACGCAGGACATGCGCGTGGGGTTTGGAGGACTAAACCTGCGCGAGGACGCGGCGGAGGGCGAGTTCTCGTTCACGCAGAACCTAAGCAGCGAGCGGTATCCCTATGTAGCCCCGCGCAGGCCGCGAACAAAATTTTATTCCATCAATGGCACCAATATCAACGGAATTTTCGGCGGCGCAGATTTCCTGCTGTATGCCGTAGACACGGGCCTGTACCGCATAAGTATGAGCGATACCGGCCCCACCGCAACGCAAATCGGAACCGTGGAAAACAGCAAGAAGCAGTTTGTGCGCATGGGCGCGTATGTGCTCATCTGGCCGGATAAAGCGCTCTACAACAGCGAAACCGGCGCGTTTGAGCAGATCGAGCACGCCTACACGGCCAGCGGCACGGTAACGCTGGCGCAAACCAATCTCGCGGGCGAGGCCAGCGACACGGCCACCTATATCAAGGTAGCCGCCAGCGGCATAGACGACGGACTGAACGACTACGACGGCGTTGCGCTATCTGGCCTAACCGGAAGCGGCGCAGCCTTCAATGGCGCGCAGGTGGTTTATGCGCACGGAGAGGATTACATCATCATTGCCGGGATTCTGGAGGAGGCGCACTCCCAGGCCGGCGGGCTGACGGTTTCGCGATCCGCGCCGGACATGGACTATTTAACCGAGTGCGGCAACCGCGTATGGGGCTGCTCCAGCGAAAACCACGAAATTTACGCCTGCAAGCTGGGCGATCCGCGCAATTGGAATGTGTTCCTGGGTCTGGCCAACGATTCCTATGTCGCCACCATCGGCAGCGACGGCGACTTCACCGGCGCGGCCACCATCAACGATACAGTGATATTCTTCAAGGAAGATACGCTCCACAAGGTGCTGGGCACCAAGCCCGCCAACTATCAGATCACCACCACGCCCGCGCGCGGCGTGATGGACGGCTGCGCCGGAAGCGTTTGCGTGGTGGACGAGGCGCTCTACTACGTTTCCCGCGAGGGCGTCATGGGGTATGACGGATCCATCCCCATCAGCGTGGGCGACAAGCTGGCAGGCATGGCGCTGCGCGACGCCGTGGCGGGCGCCTGGCAGGGTAGATACTACATCAATGCGCAGGCATACGATTCGCCCGTACAACTGGTTTACGATGCGCGGCAGGGACTGTGGTACCGCGAGGACGATACGCGCATGTCGGCCTTTGCGCGCGCGTTTGATGGTGCTCTATATGCGCTGATTGGCAGCGATATATGCTGCCTTACGAATTCCAGCGCGCAGGAAACCGTGCCGTGGTGCATGGTGACTGGCCGGATCGGGCTGGAAACGCCCGGCTACAAGTACGTTACCAACCTGATCCTGCACATCGATGCGCGAGACCAGGCCAGCGAAACCAAGCCGCCATCCATCAGCATCCAGTACGACGGCGGCGCATGGGAGCCGTGCCATGTGCATTCCCCGCGCGGCCGCGGCGTGGTGTATCTGGCCATACCCATACAGCGGCGCGCATCCTACGCACGATTGAAGATCGAAGGGCGCGGGGATTTTGTGCTGTTTGGGCTATCCAAAATCACGGAAATGGGCACCGAACTCGGAAGGAGTTGGGCGCGGTGAACCGTGTGATTTGGAAGGCGCAGCCCCGGCAGGCGGTATTTCTCAAGCGCCGCGAATACGAGGTGCTCTATGGCGGAGCTGCGGGCGGCGGCAAGAGCGACGCGGCGGTAATGCTGCCCCTGTACTGGATCGATATCCCCCATTTCCGCGCGCTGATCCTGCGCAAAACCTACCCGCAACTGAGCGAATTGATTGACAAAAGCCGCCTGTACTATGGCCGCGCGTTCCCAAAAGCGCGCTACAACGGCACCGCACACCGCTGGACGTTCCCTTCCGGTGCGGTAATCGATTTTGGCAGCATGCACACCAGCGCCGACCGGGAGAACTACCGCGGCAAGCAGTACGATATGATCATCTTCGACGAGCTGACGCACTTCACCTGGGAAGAGTATTCCTTCATGTTCTCGCGCAACCGGCCCAGCGGGCCCGGCACATTCGTTGGCATGCGCGCCACCACCAACCCCGGCGGCGTGGGCCATGGCTGGGTGAAGGATCGCTTCATCACCGCCGCGCCGCCCATGACGCCCATCACAGAGCGCGTGCAGGTGCCGGATGAAAACGGCACAATGCACGAAATGGAACGCACGCGCATCTTTATCCCGGCCACGGTACACGACAATCCCGCGCTGCTAAGGAACGACCCCGCCTATCTGGCCAACCTGGCCATGCTGCCGCCCGCCGAGCGCGACGCGCAGCTCTATGGTTCGTGGGATTCGTTCACTGGTCAGGTGTTCCGCGAATGGCGCAACGACTCCGCGCACTACGAGGACCAGCAGTTCACGCATGTGGTGGCCCCCTTCGATGTGCCCCGGCACTGGCCCATTGTTCGCGCCTTCGACTGGGGCTATGCGCGCCCATTTTCCGTGGGCTGGTGGGCGTTCGATGAAGAAGGCCGCGCCTGGCGCGTGGCCGAATACTACGGCGTGACCGATCGCCCCAACGAGGGCGCGAAACTATCCGCTGCCGACATTGCCCGCGAAATCGCGCGCCTGGAGAAGGAGCATCCATATTTGCGCCAGCACACCATCACGGGCGTTGCGGATCCCTCCATCTTCGATGGCAGCCGCGGCGAGAGCATCGCAGACAGCATGGCGCGCTGGGGCGTGTACTGGGATCCAGGCGACAATGCCCGCATCCCCGGCAAAATGCAGATCCATTACCGCATGGCCTTCGGCGACGATGGGCGGCCCATGCTGTATGTGTTCAATACCTGCCGACACTTCATCCGTACAATTCCCTCCCTGGTCTATTCCGAGCGCCACGTGGAGGATGTGGATACCGATCAGGAAGACCACATCTACGATGAAACCCGCTACGCCCTGATGACCAGACCCATCCGCGCCCGAGCGAACGTAGAACACCCGACATCCCGGATCGATCCAAGCGATCCGCTTGATCAGCGCCCCAAGGTACGCAAAACGTACAGAATCTGATCGCCCTCCGGTGTGCAACTTTGGTGCAACTTTAGTTGCATTATATAATGTGCTATAGGCCTATAAAACCCAGTAAAATCAAGGCTTTTCGCATAGGTATTTTCAAAAAATACCGACTCCGACTCGAAAGACCGTGGGTTCGAATCCCGCCGGGCGCGCCACTTAAAAAACGCTGGAAACGTCAAACTCCGGCGTTTTTCTTTCCTTTTGGCTTTTTGGCACTGTTAAAACATTTCCGGATCGTGCGGGTTTTGCGCTTTATGCCGCATTGGATGATGTCAAAAATGATGTCAAAAAGGCCACAGGATGCGGCTCCCCTTTTTAATTATCTTCTTCGTCCCGGTCGGATTTCACGCCGTCCATGTTGAGCAGTATTTTTTTATAATGTTTTGGCTTTCCTTCATAATTGATTGTTTTTCGACAGCTGGAATCATTATGCAATTACAGCAAAAACACAACGGCTTTTAACTTCCGGCATGGGCTTGAGCATCGGGGCCCGGGGCGCGCTTGCAATTCGCGGGGGGATGCGGTATAATTGGGAAAAGAATGACGAAAGCGGGGGCCGACGATGTACGAAGGCAAGATCAAGCCGATCGAGTATCAGGGGCGCGAGCTGCGCTTTTTGAACCAGCGCAGCCGCAATTGGACGCATCCCTATCCCTATGGAGAAAACGACGATTCCACGCTTTCCAGCGCGGGCTGCGGCATTTTTTCCGTCGCGCATGTGGTGGAATGGCTCACGGGCAAGCGCATGAAGCCGGAATCGCTGGCGGATTTTTCGGTGGAAAACGGCGGCCGGGGCGATGATGGCACCGACAGGCCCGCTCTGCTGAGCGCGATGATGGCGCATGGCTATGCGGAGCAGTGCGGCTTTTCCTATCAGTTCGATGGGCTGCGCAACGATCTGGAAGCGCTGTGGGCGCACATGCGCGCGGGCAACGCGGCGCTGTGCAATTTGCGCGTGGGGCACATTGTGGCGCTGGTGGACGCGCGCGAAACCGAGCGCGGCCGCGAATACCTGGTGATCGATTCCTATTCCGAGAGCGCGCACGAGAAGGTAAAGAACGCCGTGCGCGAGGTGGTGGAGGCCTCGTCCATCACCGCGCCGGTGCGCAATGCGGATGGGCTGGCGGTGGGGGAGACCACGCAGTACGCCATGTATTGGGTGGACGCGGCCCAGCCCAGGGACTTTAACCTTTTGCACCGCCTATGAGCATGGATTTTGAGCGGCTGAACGCCCTGGCCGAAGGCTGGATGCGCGCCCGTCAGGCGCATCTGGAGCGCGAACGCGGCAGTGTGTATTTTCACGGGCAGCGCGTGGCCGTGGGTGTGCTGGAACTGCGCCGCCGCGTGACGGAGGACGACTCGCACGACGAGATCCTGCGCGCGGCCGCCATTTTTCACGACATTGGCAAGGGCATCGAGCCGCACGCGCAAAGCGGCGCGGCGCTGGTGCGCGGCCTTTTGCGGGAAGAAATTGAGCCGCAGGCGCTTGCGGAAATCGCCCGCCTGATCGCGTCGCATTGCGACCGCAGGCCGCGGGAGGACGCGCACGACGTGTGGGCGCGGCTTTTGCAGGATGCCGATTTGCTCGACCATTTCGGTTCTTACGGCATCTGGATGCTTTCGATGAACGCCGCCAACCTGTCCCATGGGAGTATAGAAGCGCTCAACGAGTTTTACCAGAACCAATACGGCGAATACATCCGCAAAAACCGCGCGCTGCTCAATTTTGCGCAGAGCCTGGCGGTTTTTGACGAAAAGGACGCCTTTGTGCGCCAGTTTGCCAGCCGGCTGCGCGTGGAAAGCGCGGGAGGATATTGCATATGAGGTTTTCCGTGATCGTGCCCGCGTACAATGCCGAATTGTACATCGAGGATTGCGTGCGCTCGGTGCGCAGCCAGAGCCTGAGCGATTGGGAGCTGATCGTGGTGGACGACGGTTCCGCCGATTCCACGCTGGAACTGGCGCGCGCCTGGGCGGAGAAGGACGCGCGCGTAACCGTCCTGCACCAGGAAAATGCCGGGGCGGTTGCCGCGCGGCTGCGGGGCCTGCGCGCCGCGCGGGGCGAGTTTGCGCTCTATCTGGACGCGGACGACGCCTGGGAGCCGAATCTGCTTTCCGCCGTGGATGAAGGATTGCGCAAAAGCGGCGCGGATCTATTGATGTTCGCTTTCCGGCGCGTGCCCGGCCGGGAGGAGCATCCGTTTCCCGCGGAGGGCTGGATCGAGCGCGAGGCGTGGACGCGGAAGCTGATTTCTTCCAGCGCCGTGAACATGGTGTGGGATAAGGCCGTGCGGCGCGAAATCGCCCTCGCCTGCCAGGGCGGGGAAGAGCACGAGGGCGTGGCGGAAGATTTGCTCATGGTGCTGCCCATCCTGGACCGCGTGGGCCGGTTTTATTATATCGACCGGCCGCTCTACCGCTACCGCGCGGTGCTGGACAGCCGCTCGAACGCCTTCCGGCCCCACCGGCATCAGGAGATCGACGCGGCGCGCGCGCAGGTGCTCGAATACCTGGTGGATAAGGACTTAAACGACGATGAAACGCTGGCGCGCTTTTACACGCTGTATGTCGACCGCATGCTCGATTGTCTTTCGCGCGCCATTCGCGCGGGCGCGTCCCGCGCGCAGCGCGGGCAACTGTTCCGGGATGTGCGCGGCTTCGCGCTGTTCCAGATGGCGCGGTTTTATCCGCTGGATCTGCCGCTCAGCCGGCGCGCCATGCGCGCGCTGGTGGCCTGGCGGCTGGATGGGCTGTACGCCTTTTTGGTGCGGCGGCAGGCGAGGGCGCAAAATCGCGCGCGTTGCTGACATTGCCGAAAATATTTAACGCATAGATGAGGGTTTTACGCTTGTCAAAGCCGTAATATTGGGGTAAAATGTAGGCTGGAACTAGGAAATGGAGGGAACTATCATGATTAAGATTGGTATCAATGGTTTCGGTCGCATCGGCCGCCTGGTTTGCCGTGCCGCGCAGGATCATGAGAATGTCCGCGTCGTCGCGATCAACGATCCGTTCATCGATCTGGACTACATGGTCTATATGTTCAAGTACGATACCGTGCATGGCAAGTTCAACGGCACCGTCGAAGCCAAGGATGGCAAGCTGTATATCAACGGCAATCCCATCACCGTGTTCGCCGAGAAGGATCCGGCCAACATCAAGTGGGCGGAAGCCGGCGCGGAATACATCGCGGAGGCCACTGGCGTTTTCACCAAGGAAGAGGGCGCCAGCAAGCACTTTGAGGGCGGCGCGAAGAAGGTCGTCATCACCGCTCCCGCCAAGGACAAGACCACCCCGATGTTCGTCATGGGCGTGAACAACACCACCTACACCAAGGATATGAAGATCGTGTCCAACGCGAGCTGCACCACCAACTGCCTGGCTCCGCTCGCCAGCGTGATCAACGATAAGTTCGGCATCACCGAAGGCCTCATGACCACCGTGCATGCCACCACCGCCACCCAGAAGACCGTCGACGGCCCCTCCAGCAAGGATTGGCGCGGCGGCCGCGGCGCGGCGTTCAACATCATCCCCAGCTCCACCGGCGCGGCCAAGGCCGTGGGCGTGGTTATCCCCGAGCTGAAGGGCAAGCTCACCGGCATGGCGTTCCGCGTGCCGACGGCGGACGTGTCTGTGGTCGACCTCACCGTCAACCTCAAGACCCCCACCACCTACGAGGAAATCAAGAAGGTCATGAAGGAAGCCTCCGAGTCCGATCGCTATAAGGGCATCATCGGCTACACCGAGGACGCGGTCGTTTCCAGCGACTTCATCCACGACTCCCGCACCTCCATCTTCGATGCTTCTGCCGGCATCATGCTCACCGATACGTTCGTGAAGCTGGTTGCCTGGTACGACAACGAGTGGGGCTATTCCAACAAGGTCGTCGACCTCATCGAGTACATGGCGAAGGTTGACGCGGAATAATCTTTAGACCAACCCAAATTGTGGGGGGCTGTGAAAGAACAGCAAAAGTTCTTTCACAACCCCTATTACTATATAAGAGTCCCAAGACCGAGGCAGCCAGTCGCGGCGCGGGACAACGCATTGCCAAAGTTGTACAATGGAAAGGCAATGGCCTAACGGACAGCCCCAAGAGCTTCGCACTTATAAAGCGTTTTGTCAAGCGCTTTTTTTGAGTTATTGACGCAAATTATCGTGAACGTGCGAAAGTGCAAAGGATCTGCGTTTTGCACTTTTCGCTTGTGGATTCGGGCGGCTGCTTCTTTTTGAGGAAGGTGTGCCATTGACCGCCAACACGCCTTGCGCCTAGTTTCCCCGGACGGTCAAGCTTGTCGTGCCGTTTCCAGCGGTATTCATTCCCGGCGCGGGTAAGCTGCTCGCCCTGTGATTGCAGGAAAGAAACAAGGTCGGCTTGGTTCGCCCGGTCTATCTGTTCTTGGGTGTAATACATGGTTGATACCTCTCTTTCTGTGGTTGAATTGTTCACAGATTTCAAATATAATGGGGTTAGCAAGTTGGATTTAAGAGGTGATCTTATGATTGATTTAATAGTTGATTTCCTTGCAACCATAGGTGATATAATTGTAGATATATGGGTAAATAAGATTGTAACAAAATTCAAAAAGAAATGAGTCGCCTTTTATCCATCCAATAGTACAGAGGGCGGACAAGCCGAACAGCTTGCCCGTCCTTTCCTTTATCGCTCCTGTTCCTGCCGCTTGGTGCGGCTCTGCGTCTGTGCCGGTTGGTCGGCGCGGAGTGCAATATCCACGCATTTGCGGATTTTTTGAAGCTCGGCAACTTCGGCGCGGGTATCTTTCAGCGTTTCATATTCCGCTTCCCGCTGTGCTTTGAGGGCGGTATATTCTTTCTCCCACGCGGAGATCGGCAGGGTTTTCACGCCCTCCGGCAAATGGGCATGGAGATAGCGGTTTGCCGCGTCCCATAGGGTAAGCTCGGCGCGGCGGGCTTCCGCAAACTTCTCCTGTTTTCCTTTCCAGCGGATTTGCCGATACTCGTCCTGTATGGGCTTGTAGGTTTGATAATTTCTGCCGTACTCCATGAGTTTTTGCAGCTCTTTCATGCGCTGCTCGGCGGTTTTCATTCCCTCCCGGATTGAATAGGCTTTATCGCTGACAGAGGAAAGAGAAGCGTCCAGCTCGTCAAGATTAGAGATACCATGCTCGGAAAGATAGTTGACCGCCGCCGCTATGGTTTTCAATTCATCGGCGGCGTGCTGCCTTTGCCAACTCTGCGAATACTTCCGGCTCTTTTCTCTCTGAACGCTTAAATATTTCATCAGCAGATTTGCAAGGCCGGGGGATTGCGGGGTCTGCTCCGGGGCGGTTTCCCGCGCTTTGAACAGTTCGCCAATCCATTCTTTGAGCTTTCCAATCTGCGCCCGGATTTCCCGGATAAGGCGGTTTGCCTTTTGGATATTCCGGTTCAGCTCGCCTTTCTCGGTGGCTATGCCTTTCTTCTCCATTTGACAAGCCGC
>DVJN01000172.1 GCA_018716755.1 Candidatus Alectryocaccomicrobium excrementavium | reverse complement strand
CGGTGAGGATGCCGTACCCCGTGGCCGGGCCCTTGCGCGCGTTGACGCTGCCGCCCGTGATCAGGACCATGGGCGCGCTTTCCTCCGGCGGCTCTTCGTCCCCGGTCTCGCCCTCCATCTCCGAGAGCGCGGCCATCAGCGCGGCGTGCGTCAGCTCGCCATATTCGCCGTCGGGCAAAAGCGCGTGGTCACGCTGGAACGCCTGCACCGCACGCTGCGTTTCCGCGCCGAATTCCCCGTCCGCCCCGCATTCCGGCAGGGCGTAGCCCAGGGATAGAAGCTGCGTTTGCAGTTCCTTCACGTCCGCGCCCGCGCAGCCCTTTTTGAGCAGCCGCTCGCCCAGCGCGCCGCCCGCGCCGCCGCTGGCCGCCTCTCCCTCCGCTATCCAGCGGATGGCCATGAAATACCGCCTGCGGCTGTCCGCCCGGCTCCGGCAGTATTCGCGCATATCCTTGATTTTGGGCCCTGTGCCGCTGCCGTGCCCGCAGATCTGCCCGTTGCCGATGTACATTTCCACGTGGCCCACGTCCAGCGCGTGCCCCGTGTTGCCTTTGAAATACAGGCAGTCCCCGGGCAGCAGCTGGCTTTCATCGGGATAGTACCCCTCCGTCTCATGGACGATCTGGCCCTTTGCCCGGTTTTTGATTTGCGCGTTGGTGTTGCTGCCGATGTCGATGCCTGCCGCGGCCAGGATCGCCGAGCGCGCGGCGCTGGAGCAATCCGAATAGCCCGCCTGGCTCGTATTGCCCACCTCGTTGTCCGGGTAGCCCCAGAAATACTTTCGTTTGCTGCCCTGCGTGTAGCCATTGAGCCCTGCGCGGCTTTGCATCAGCTGCGCGGCATGCTCGCCCATCGTTCGCCAAAGTTCCATGGGATTCCCTCCTCTTAATTCATGATCGTATAGTTCCCCGCCGCATTGGGCGATTCGGATACGCGCAGGCTGCCCGGCAGGTTGCAAAGCGGGCGCACGCCGGTGGAAGTGGCGTAAGCATAGCTGCCGCTGCCCCTGTCTCCCGTATCGTCAACGTCCTCAAAGGCCATCGTATAAGAATGGTGCGGCGTGCGAAGCCACCAGTTCCAGGCGTTGGACGGCGCAAAATTGGCGCTGGAAAAATCCGAATTGTACACGCACGCAATGGAAGGATAAGCAACGCGGGACGCGTCATCGCTGAACAGCGCCAGCGGCGCGCCTTCCGCACCCTCGGACGTATCCCCCAGCCCCACTTCCGTTTTCGAGGCGAGGAATATCTTTCTGGTGAATGTGTCCTGCCCACCGCCATCTTCGTCTACCTTCGACACCGTAAGCGTGGTATCCAGAAGCGCCTGCACAAAGTCCGCGCCGAAGGTGGTCAAAAAGCCGGGCCATTCGTAATACGGGTTGCGGTCGCCCAGTATATAGCCTGCTATGGGGTACATATCCGTATCGTGCTGCTTCACAAACCAGTCGCCAGCAGAAGCGCCGCTGTTCAGCCATTGAAGCAAATTGGAATAAATGTGCCGGTTGTTTCCGTAATTCTTGCGATCGGTATCGCTGTTGCTGGGTTCTCTCGCGTCTGCACACAGCATGCACAGGATTTTATCCGTGATCAGCGTCACCGAATTGGCCGGGTATCCGGTGTGGTTTTTGTCCGCCACTTTCCACACGATATGCGTGCCAAACCGGAGCTGCGCATCCGCAACAACGGGTACTTCCAGCGTATCGCCAACATTGAGCGCGGACAGCAATTTGCTGGACGCCGCCGCCCCACCGCCATATGCCATGTTCATGATCATGCGACCACCTCCATTGCATGTACGTTTACGCTGATGTCGGTATCCGGTTGGCTCGATGCCCGGAAGGCAAGCTGGTTTGCTATCTGCGCGCTGCAATAGATGCCTGCATCCAGAAACGCACTGCGCGAATCTGGATGAAACGCCACGTATACAATTGCCGTGGCCGTCACACCGGTTGCCGTAACGATTTGCGAATACGCCCCGTCTGCATCTTGCGTCCAGCCGGTAGAAAGCAGCGTAACGGTTCCGCTAAACACCGATTGCAAAAGTCCAGTGGGTATATCTCCAACATCCGCCTTGCCCGCTAGCGCCGTATAAATCGCGCCGCCAGTAACAGGATTCGTACCGTCCTCTGTGATGGTGCTATCAATCGTCACGGCAGGCGGAATGGTGGGCTTGTCGCTCAAATCATCATAGCTGCCGCTCGTAGCTACAGCGGACAAATCAGCGCTGTCCGCTTTATCTGCCAACGCGTCGAAAATGGCTCCACCGGCTACTGGATTCTGGCCGTTTTCGGTGATTTGCGAATCTACGGTGATAGGTTCGGGAATTGTCGGAAGATTTATCAAATCTTCATAGTCTCCACTAGTAGCCACGGCGGCCAGATCAGCTGCATCGGCTTTTGCTGCCAGCTGCGCTTCCAGCCCTCCCATGTCGCCGATGGTGTCCCAGCCACTGCCGGTGATGGTAGCGGAAAAGGTATCCGCGTCGGTAAAGATGTTCACCACGCCGGGTTGCGGTGCGATCGGCGCGACGGGGGATGGTGTCTCGGCCGTTGGCTCGGCCAGTTCGTAGACAATGGTCACGGGCGTTCCGGCGGCGGCCTGCGCGGCGAGGTACGATTTCCATGTGGCAAGGTCAGATTCGGCATAGTTCGCATCGTAAATTAGTACATCTGTTCGCATATTCTCATTGCGATTTTGCGATATACAGCTATCAGCGCCGGTCCACTGAGCGTCCGGGGTTTCCGTTTGATAATGTGAGCAGATTATGTTTGGGAGTACCGACGTCGTGATTTGATATATATCGGCGATGCTCAACCGCCAATAATATCCGTCGTCACCTTTAATGCTGCGAATCCAGTTCTCCGTTCCGTCCAACACCGCAGCGCCCGTCCGCCGGGTCACCGTTACGTCGCCATCCGTGGACACCTCCACCGTGTCTTTGGCGTCTGGCAGGCCGTAGAGCGGTTCTGTCGGCGTGACCGTGCCGCCGCCCAGGGCGCGGTAGGGCTCGTAAGCCGTGGCTTCGCTGCCTTCTTCAATCTGTATATCGTAGTACCGCACCGTTCGCGCTCCGGTGGTGCCCACATCCCCAGTGAAGTGCAGGTACAGGCCGATGAAGTTGTTGTTATTTGTATTGACGGTTGTGCTGCCGTTGGATGTCAACGCGCCTACACTCGATGTCGTACCATTTACGCCTGTTTTTGTGTATACACCAAGACTGGGCGTAAACGAATCGTCGCCGCTTTCCATTTTTGCCGATATCGTGTAATTCATCCCTGACTTGACCGGCCACCATATCCGCCACGCCTGCCACACCGAGGACACGGCCACATTCGCCGACATCTCTATACTGCCCGGTGTGATTGTGCTGGCAATGAAATCGGGCGGCTGTGACGCTACCTGGTACGGCGATACCACATCGGCAATATTCTTCCCACACGCCTCCACCGCCACGCTCTCCCGCCCGGTGATTGCCCGCACATTCGCGGGGGACGCGGCTCCCGTGCCAGCCTGTTTTGCCCGGCAGCCCGCCTCCACGGCCACACTTTGCACCTGCCCCTGCGCGTTGTCGATGGACAAACTCGCGCTTCCGGTATCAGCGCTAATGGTTTGCTGATACTCCCGCGCCGTGGGCACGTCCGCCCCGCGCCAACGGCGTAGCATGGTGGGGGATACGCCGGTGTCCACCCAAAATTCGCTGTCCTCCGGCGGCGTATCGGACACGGGCAGCGACGCCTTTTCTGCCAAGTCGTCCATGCTGGCGTAGTGCTCCGGCAGCTGCCCGCCCAATTTTTCGGAATCGTCCACAACGCCGTCGCCGTCCACATCGTAGGTCGCCTTGAGCATATCGCCCGTGCCGCTGCCATCCGCGCCATCGTTGATGGTGGCGGTATGCGTACCAGCCGCATCCACAATGGTGATGGTCGTCACCTTGCCGGATTTGCTCACCGCAATGGTGGGCGATACGCCATCGCCGCCCCTGGGCCCGGTGGGGCCCGCGCTGCCCGGTTCGCCCTGAGGACCCGTCTCGCCCTGCGGGCCCTGCGGCCCGGTGGCGCCCTGTGGACCTTGCGGGCCAGCGGGGCCGGTTTCACCCTGCGGGCCTTGTGGGCCGGTTGCGCCCGGTTCCCCCTGTGGGCCTTGCGGGCCTTGCGGCCCGGCCGCACCCGTCGCGCCGGTAGCACCAGCAGGCCCCTGCGGGCCCATGATATTTACGCTGGCAGGGTTGGCAAGGCCCTTATCGTTCGTCCACGAAATCACGCCAGCCGCACTCACAGCGGGCGTAAACGTAGCGCCATTGTATTCGCCACCGGCAAGATTCTGCTCAAACTGCTCGAACGCTTCCTCGCGCGCTTCTTCCGCGGCCACGCGGCCCTGCTCCGCCGTAACGCGCGCGGCCTCGGCGGTTTCACGCGCTTCTTCCTGCTCTACTGCGTCCAGAATATCTTCGGTTTTGGCAATCGCCGCTTGCAGTGCCGCTTCCGCTTCCAGAAGTTCCGGCAGCATCACCGGCTCGATGTCTTCGTTCACCGACAGCGAATCCCGCACCACCGCGTGGAAAATATCCGAATTCCACACCACGGTTTCCCCGTCGAAGATCTCCACCTGCGCGCCAAAAATGCCGGATTCCAGCAGCGCCGGAGCCTGCAGCACGCACACCCACGCGCCGCCATCCGCGCATTGCAGCGGGATTTTTGTGGGCGTGGGAAAGTCCACCTTGAGATAGGCGAGCTGGCCCGCTGCGACGTCCGGCAGGGCAAACGCCAGCTTGCGCGCTTCGCTGTCCCCGCGCACGCCCAGGCACACCTCTCCGCTGGCCAGCGTGCGCCCCACAAACCGCAACTGTACAGTATCCAATTCCACGCCCCCTTTAAAGATAGCGCCGCCGCATGTGGTTTGCGGCGGCGCATTGCCTTAGTCCTTGTACCGCGCCGCGTTCATGTATTCCATGGCGTGCCCTTCCTGGGCCTGCGATTCCTCGATCATCATGGCCACGGGATAGGGCACCGACACTGGAACGCCGCGCTGAATCAGCGCCGTATAGTCGTTCAACCCCACAAAAAGAGGTTGGCTGTAGCGCCCGTTATCCTTAAATAACTTGATGGTCACGCGCTTTGCCTGCGCGACAGCCGGCTTGGTATTTTTTGCTGCCATACGCTCACCCCCTTAGTTGCTCTCGGCACTCGCGCCGAAAGAGGGAGACCCATGCTCTACGCGCACCATGTACTGCTCCACCAGCCGCACCGCCGTGCGGATGGCTTTCCAGCCGCTGGTTTCGCGCTGGTTGAGCGGATCGCTGGTGCCTGCGCTGCCCAGGGGCTTATAGATATACTGCAGTCCGCCGCCGTTGATTTCGGTGACGCCATAGGCCCCATCGCCCAAGAAAATGGTGCAGTAGATGGCGCTGCCATCCGCACCCGCGCCGCCGCCGCACACCAGCGCGCCCGCTTCCACGTTCGCGACGGTCGCTTTTACTGTAAGGCTGGCTGCGCCTGCTGCGCCCGCAGTAGCGCTGGCCACTTCGGCTTCCTTGCCGCCCACGTAGATTTTCACGGTTTCGCCGCCGGAAATGCGGTTAGAAAGCGCCGTAACCTGTTCAGAAGTAATTTCCTCTTCCACCGCGATGGTGGTGGAGCCCGTGCCGTTCAGTGCGGTGCGCAATGTCATGCGGCTCATGCCCGTCACGATCTCGCCCGGGCCGATGATCTTAGCCTCGGTAGATTCGATGAACCGGCATCCAGCCATGCGGCCGATCTCGCCATTAAAGATGTTCTCCGGCTGCGCGTATTTGTGCGCTTCGATCCACTCCTCGTTGCCCTGCAGGTCGCAGGAGATGTCCGGATGGATGATGGCCACGTAGCTGCCATCAATCATAGGCGCATTCTGGCGCTTGAGCTTGTTTACGGCCTTGCGGATCACCGCCGGGGTCAGCGCACAATCCGAGGTTACGTCCGCACGCAGGGCGACCTCCGTGCCATCCTCCTTCGGCGCGAACATCTTGTTCGTGCCCGCTACCAGCACCTCGCGGGTGATGGTATCCAGCGTAACGGCTGCCTGGTTGGCCAGGGCCTTGTTGGCCTCTACCAGCACAGGATCGATTGCCGTGAGTTCCAGCACGTCCGAAACCGCCACATAGTCGCCGTACTGCTCCACCTGCGCGGTGAGCGGAATCACGTTCAGCTTGTTGCCATCTGGCGTTACGCCTTCGGTGATGGGCTTTAGTGCCTTGGGCAGCCGGTCGAACCGCCGGAATTCAATGGTTTTGCCGTTGTTCTTGGGGATGGGACGCTTGGCCGCGAACTGGTCGTGCACCATGCGCGGGCCTGCCAACTCGATGAGCTGGCGGGAATAAAAGGTCTTCATTTCCGGGGAAAGATCATTTCCCTGGGCGTTAAGCAGTGTGGTTTGCGTATTAAGCTCAGCCATACTTCATCCTCCTTATGCTATTTGAATGTGATGCGCTCGCCTGCCAGTGCCCGGCGGGTGAGCTCGTTGATCTCCCTGGCCGTTAACTGCGCAGGATCGCGGCCCGCCTGCTGTGCTGTCGCCTGCCCGGCCATGCCGTTCTCCTGAGGCCGGTTCGCGCGCGCGCGGATGTTTTCCGCAGTCTCTTTGGCGGCCCGCTGTACCGCGTAGCCGATCGCGCCGGAGATCAACTCGTCCTTGTGTGCGATTTCGTATGCCGTTTTGACGTCGATGCCACGGGCTACCATATCTCGGAAGCCCGTGTTCTCCAGCTCCTTGCGCATGTCGAAACCCGGATATGCGGCCTGTGCCGCCTTCACGCCTTCTTCAATGCGCGCTCGCGCCTCTGCTTCTCGCCGTGCGCGCTCCTGCATCTGCGCCTGCTGCTCGTAGAAATGCACCTTGCGCTCCATCTGCTTCATTTCGCGCAGGCTTTCCACGCTCATGCCGCGGCGGATGGCCTCCTCCTCATACAGACTGCTATCGTTTTCCAGCGCTGCGAGCAGCTTGTCTGGCTGCGAAGCATCTACGCCATACTTTTGCGCCACCATATCGATGATGGGCTCCAGCGCCTTGGCGCGCTCTTCCGCCGCTCGGGCCGTTTTTAAGCGGCGTCCAAGATGTTCTTGCAGGCGTTCCTCGTACAAATCCTTGTTTTTGCGCATAAACGCCTCAAAGGCTGCCCGGCGGTCGGGTGGCTCCGCACCGCCCTGCGCGTTCGTACCGGCCTGCGCGTTCGCACCGTGCTCGCCTTCGGCGGCCCGGTGTTCCGCCCCTGCGGACTTCGCTTCGCTTCGTGTCCTCGGGGCTTCAGCTCTTTGAGCCTCCGCGTTCGTACCGGCCTGCGTTTCGGGCTGCTGCACACTGCCACCTGCGCCCTGCGCTTCGGCAGCGCCGCTGTCCAGTGTGCGAAAAATCCTGTTTTCCAGCGTTTCAAACATGCGTTGTTCCTTTCTGCGGTCGTTCCCGCGCGTACTTCTATGGGATCACCCACGATGATATAATTATAGCATAATCAAAATTCCCCATCTAACCTCTGGGCGCGGCGCTGTTTTGCGCCCGCCGCTGGGCTGCTGTGGATAGCCCGCCCTGGCTGGCTGCTATACCGCCTAGTGGATTGGTAAGCACCGTGCCTCCAGCGCCCTGCGCATCCGAGGGCGGATTCTGCTGCGCGCGGGCGCTTTGATCGCCGCTGCGCGCGCCGGATAGGTTGGTGCCATTCTGTGCGTCGATGATCGCCGCCATTTGCGCCATCTGTTGCTGCATCACCAGGATCTGTTGGTAAAGCGTGCCGTTTTGCGTGATGCGCTGCACCACGCGATCCTTGCCCTCGAACGTCATCATCTCCAGACAGGCCAGCGCCTGATCGGAGAGCTGCGGATTGAAGAAACCCAGCCCATAGAATTCCTTGGCCAGCTCGTTTTGCGCCAACGTGGAAAATGCGTTGGATTTTTGCGCGCGGATTTGCAGATCGAACACCGGCACGCGCCCCGGCACCTGCATGCCGAACTCCATGCCTGGGGCCTGTTGGCGGATACGGGCATTGGAATACTGGATGTACTGGATTGCGCCCTGATCGCCCACGATGCGGAACGAGCGCGGTTCATCGTAAAACTGCCGGATCAGCTCCAGCACCAGGTAGCACACCTGCTGAAAGGCGCGATAGCTGGACTTGATCATATCGCGCGAGAGCTTGCTACCCGCCTCTTGCAGCGCAGCGATGGCCGAAGCCGCCGTCACGCCGCTGGTGGTGCCGCCCTGGCTGAAATCGCGGTTGCCGCTAGTCTCCTTCATCTCATCGATTTTGTTATTCCGCACCGTAATCACGGAACCATCGAGCGGCGCTACCTCAATGGGCCGAATGTGCTCCTCCGGGTTCCCCGTGCCCTGATAGTGCACGAAGTCCCGCGTCCAGTCGGCGTATTCCTGCTCGTTCACAATGCCGTCCTGGCGCACGAACCAGCGCGGACGGCCTGCCATGATCGCGTTTTTGAGAATCACCTGATCGAGCTTGTCAATGTAAATCTGCGCGTCCTTGCACACATCCAGGTATCCAAAGCCAGCGGGCGCGCCCTCGCAGGGAAACAGCGTGTCAAACACAAAGGGATACTTGCCGTGATCGTAGAATCCTCGCTGCGCGTACTCCGCGTCCCCCTCGGAGGAATACAGCACCATATCGTTTACGATCTTCGCATAGTGCAGCACGCTTCCGCGCTTGTAGTACCAGTCCACCACCGCGGATTTGCGCGAAGTGTCGATGGTATCATCATGCACGTACTGCGCAATCTCCGCTGTGGGCGTGGATAGCCGCCCCTCTAGCTGCGGATACTGGCACAACAAATTGTCGTTGTCGCGCAATTCCACGTGGAACACGCCCTGCGAATCCTGGATGTCCGTCACACCCGGTTCCCAAAACAGGTTGAGGATATCGATGCAGCGGATATCCACGTCTCCCAGACCTCCGTTTTTGGCCGGGTTCCAGAACACGCCCAGAATGCCCGTGCCACTCTTGAGCTTGCGCCACCACATATCCGAATACGTCTGTTCAAATCCGCATTGTTCCAGGATCACCGGCAGCACTGCGGAGAGAATCTGCGCGTCCGCCTGGTCGCCCGCTTCGCGCGGGAGCACCACTGGCTCGGGATAATTGTCAATGGCGTCTGCGTGCTTATTGGCCAGGCAATTCAGCAACCATGCGCTCACCGGCTCCGGATCCCCGGGATTGCCCGACGGCCGCATGCGCTGCCAGTGGCGCAGGCGGTACCACTGATCGTTTTCCACCACGCGCGCATCGAGCGACGCCTTGCCCGCGCGGTACTTTTGCAGCAATTCATGCGCCCGCGCCGCCAGCAACGCCGCTTCCGCGCCGGTATCCCGCGCAGCTTGCGCCTGCTGATTCGCGCGTGTGCGCGCGGCATCCCGTGCCGCCAGGATTGCCGCTTGTTCCGGCAACTGCTGCGCATTCTGCGTGCGCGCCTGCCGCGGATCTCGCATGTTTCGCTCCATTTTACCCCTCCATGCCAAAAGGCCCATGCTATCATGATTTCATCATAGCATGGGCCGGCCCGTTTTTCTAACCTTCGTCGCCGCTTTCGGCAATTTTTTGGGCCGCCATCTGATAGATGGGGCACCGTTCGTAGTTAAACGACCGGCAGTATTGGTGCGCATACGCATCGCAGGCGGCGCGCGACGCGAACCGGTGCGACAGGATCGCCCCGTCGATGATCTCGCCGCATTCGATCGCATTGATTGCCAGCCGGTGCCAGAACGGGCAAATGTATTGAACATCCTTGAACGTTGTCATACTAACACACCTTCCCGCCGTGCCGGTAGGGTCTTCCTTTGTTGTACGCATGCTTAAGTGTCAGCGCCTCCTCAATGTCAATTCCAACGCAGGCGCAATAGTCCAAAATGCGCAGGATCGCGTCGGCAAGCTCGACCGGTAGACCCTCCGGCTTGGGGTTACGGTATTTGCACCCCTTTTCCCGTCCATAATTTAGGCAATCGTGTTCGTCTTGCGGATTGCAAATCGAAGGGCAGTCCTGGTCCTCTTCGCATGCGTACCAGATCTGTTCCTGTTTGTGGCGATATTCCTCCAGCGCTTCCGAGAGCTCGGAGTGGATGAGCGCGATAACCTCCGGGAAGCTCCGCTTCTCGTCCCACCAGCCATGCGCTACAGCGTTTTCGTGTACTTCCTGGGAAAACTCGTTGAGCTTGATTTCCATGCGTTTTCATCCTCCTTTTTATCGCACAGCGCCAAACCGTCCCGTAATCCATTCGTGCCATGTGCCGTGCTCGGCAGATGTTGCGTTTTCTGCAACATCTGCCGAGCCCTTTAGGACCTCAATTGCTATTTCCAGCGCTTTGCAATCATTACCCCATGCAAATTCATCGTAGTTTCGCATTGCCTCGCAATGCTCTAGTAGGCTTTCAAGTTGTTTAATCGCTTCTTCCCGCGTCATACTCATGTTGCACCTCCCACGGAAATTCCTGCCGAAAATCATCGCCCATCAGGGTGCGTAGCTTATCCGCCCAAATCATCAGGCTCCGGCGCAGTTCTGCACGGGAAATCAGGTCGTTTGTCACGATAGTTCCGCCTCCTGTATCATCAGTTCAAGATCATTCCGCGAAACGTGCGTAACATAAGCATACTGGCCGCAATGCGGGCATCTATCGGTCTGGATAGTGAACCCATTTCCGCGAACAACATCCTTAATTGTGCAAATGGTTCCCTTCGAAAGTCCCTGCCCGCCTCGATTCTTCAAGTCGCGCATCACTTGGCATCTTCTGCCGATTAAGGCATCGCGGTTTAGTTTTTTGTCAATCAAGATTTACACCTCCCACGGAAATTCTTGCCTGAAGTCATCGCCCATCAGGCCGCGCAGGCTCTCCTTCATAAACACAGGGATATGGTTCTTGTCGCTATACTCAACGATATGCTCCACCCACTCGCGCTGCGTTGCGACCTTCCCTTTGCGGTTTCCCGTTTCCGCTCCGATGATGTGCCATTGTGCGCCGGTGCTGCCGATGTGAGCGCCGATGTCGTAAAGCAGCGGTTCAAAACTCACAAAGCGATTCTTCTCAGGATAAGCAGGGTAGTAAAAATCGCCAGCGTCATGCACCATCTTGCCGTGCAGGGTAAAGGTCGTCGGCCTGCCAGGTATCTCATGCGGCCCGTCATGGCCGGGCCAGTTGGAATGATCGAACGTCGCTCCAAACCAGAAGTTATCTCCTTTGGGCATGATTCCGGCGCGTTCAAGATGGCAATATCTGCCCGGATTCTTCGTCAGGAACAGGAAGCGGTGCTGCGGTGCGGCATCGCACGCCCTGAACACTTCAGCAATCCACTCGTCCGGCACCCAGTCACCGAACAGGTCTGCCATGCTGCATACGAAGATGGTGCGCGGCTTTTCCCATTTTTTCGGTTCATCAATCCTATATTTGTGAAGTGTCGGAGAAAAACCAAACGGATAAGGCTCTTTCTTTCCTTTGTGTTCAGCAGGTTGCTCAAGCTCATAAGGGCTTAGGAATTTTGTATCTCCTATGAATGTTAAACACTTCTCTTCCGCACTGAATCTTTCTGCAAGCCTTTTTGCATAGCAGTATTCGCAGCCATGAAGGCATCCGGTGACGGGATTCCACGTCGCATCCGCCCAGTCGATTTTTGTTTTTTTGCCCATTTTATTTTATCCACCTTTTTTCATATCCCTTGCACGCATAGCTTTTTACCTTCCATGCCGCCAATTCGCTGCACCTTACGCCTTCCATGCACTGCGAGCAGCGGCTTGAATCCTGTCCATACGCATTGTAGTGGCACAGGCTCCCGGCCCCTTTCCAGCGGCAGGTTTCGCACCGGCAGCCGCGGCACCGTTCGTCCATCATATCCCCCCAAAATACGGGCACTTCCCCGCCTCGTCGTTTTCCACCACCACGTCGATGGGCATCTCCCGCAGCGCGGCGCGCAGGGGGCAGCGGCGCTGCTCGCTGGGCGATCTACCGCACAGCATGCACGCATCGTGGATGGCGGGCGCCAGCGCGTTGAGCGCGTCGTAGGAGAGCCATATGCCATACTCTGCGTCGTTTCGGTGGATGGGCCTGCGCACGCCCACCGTGCAGCCGATCTCCTTCAGGTTGCGCCGCAGGCTGATCAGCTGCTGCGTGGGGATGGTGTCCATCAGCCGTTCGCACAGGCTGTAAAGGGCTTTGATCACCATCGCGTAATCGCGCCGCCCATAGCGCACCTGGCCCAGCCGCTCGCGCAGCATATCGTCCTTGAGGAGCGTAATCGCCGCGAACAGCGCGTGGATTTCCCGCTGTTCCGTGCCGCTCATGCGCCTGCGGTTGTCATCCATGTTTCTCGTCCTTTCTGTCGATGTACGTCACGCCCACCGCATACGCGGCCCAAACGTCCTTGGCAAACCCGTAGAACCAATCCGGGTTTTTCTTCGTGCCCTTGCCGTTTTTAAGGTCGTGCACGGCGAACCGGTCGATCAGTGCGTGACGGATATTCGCGTCGTTCGCCTGCGCGCTGCCGCACAGGTGCAGCTTCACGTCCCGCCGGTACACGAAGTCCACCGGCATATACCAATCCTCCGCGATTTGGGCGAACCGCCCGATCCACACGCAGGTTTCGAACACCTCGCGCCCCACTGGCATGCCATAGGACGCCACCATTTCGATCACCACCCGGCCCACGGGGTATTCCTCCAGCACCGTGCCCGGCAACTCCGCGTTGGCACGGATGCCGAACTGCACGCACGATTGATCCTCCGTGCGCATCAGGCAGAATGCGCTTTGCGTCGTACCCGGGTCTATCGCAAGTATCAGCATATAATCTTATCTCCTTTTGCGCTCGATGGAGCTATATATCATGTGCGCGGGGTCGAAGAGCAGATTTACCGTGCCCGTTTGCCCCTGGCGCTGCTTGGCCACGTCGATGGCCATGTACTGATAGCCGCTTTGCGCGTATGCCTCGAAAAACGGCTTGTCGTCCGGATCCACGGACCGGTCGTTCGGCCCGTCCGGCCGGTGCAGAAACAGGATCCCGTCCGCGTCCTGCTCGATCTCACCGGATGAACGCAGATCCGCCATGGTGGGCATCTTTCCCTGCGCGCTGCGGCCCACCTGCGCCAGCGCAATCACCGATACGCGCAAATCCAGCGCAATTTCCTTCAGCGCCTTGGATATGTATCCCACGCGCAGATAGTCCTCCTTGAACTTCTGGCTCGTGCGCATCAGCTGCAGGTAGTCCACGATCAGCACGTCCAGCTGCTTTGCCTCGTGCAGCCGCCGCGCCTCGATGCGCAGTTCCTCCACAGTGCGCGCCTGGAACAGGAACGTCAGCGGCAGGCCGTCCAGCAGCGTCATGCCGTCGCTGATCGCCTGCCAGTCCCCATCGGAGATCTTCCCCGTGCGCATGCGCATGCCGTCCACGCCGCTGGCCTGCGCCAGCAAACGCTGTCCATACTGGGTATCCGTCATTTCCCGCGAACACACGCACACCTGCGCGCCCGCATGCGCCGCGTGAATGGCGAGATTCATGCCAAAGGCAGATTTGCCCACGCCCGGCCGCGCGCCGATCACCATCAGCTCGCCGGGGAATACGCCGCCCATGATGGCATCCAGATCCGCCGCGCCGGTGGTGATGGGCTTCTCCTCGCCCTCGTATAGGCTGGCCAGGCGCTCGTAGGTGTTCATCAGCACGCCGCCAATGGATACCGCATCGTGCCGGCCGGTTTCCAGATCGCTCAAGGCTTGCCGCGCGGCGTCCAGCGTGCCGGAAAGCTCGTCCGTCTTTTCCAACGCCTGGCGCTGGATCCGGCCAGCGATTTCCACCAGCGCCCGCCGCCGGGCCAAATCGCGCACGATGGCGATGTACGCGCCGATGTTGGCCCACGAGGGCACGCGCTTCGCGCACTCGATGGCGTAGTCCGCCGCCGCCTCGCGCAGGGCGCGCACGGCCTCATACGCCGTGCTGATGTCGATCGCGGCGTTCTTGGCGCGCAGCCCCTGCAGGGCCCGGAACACTGTGCGGGCGTTTTCGCCGCAAAAATCCGCCTCTGTCAACTCATCCGCGTGCGAAGCCGTCTGCGGATAGCGGATGAACGTGCCCAGCGTGGTCGCTTCCGCGTCGCCGTTGTACAGGCCGCAGGCCATAGCGTCCTGCAGGTTCATTGCGCCTCACCTCCATTCTGGTGCCGGAAGAACTTCACCGGCGGCTCATACCGCTCTTCGCTCTGCACGCGCTCTCTGCCCCGCTGCCGGTGCAGCCGCATCTCCGCTTGGGCAGCTTGCAGCGTGTTCACCCCGCGCTCCGCCCAGGCGGCGAGCAGCCGGGAAAGATAGGGCCGCGGCGAATCCGGCTGCGCCAGGTTCGTGGCCTCGATGGCCGCGCATACCACGTCCGCGCCTAGATCCTCGCAGTAGCTGATCAGGGCCTCCAGCGCCCGCCCCCGGGGAAGCACCGGGTAGATGTTCGCCTCGTAGGCGGATACGACGCGTGCCCATCCGTCATCCAAATTCCCCGCAGGCGGTTGTTCTTCGCGCGCGCACGCGCCCGTACCCCAGGGATTCGGATTCGGATTGGATTCGGATTCATACGGACAATCCGCTGTCATTTGTCCGCGATTTGCTGTCAATTCCTCCTCCGGCGGTGGAGGGGGATATTTTCGATACTTGTTCCTGATTCTCTGATGCCTCTCCCAGGTGGGAAGGGCAATGTATGGCATGCCGTTCACCTCGTACAGACGAAGCAGGCCGACAGAGGCCAGTTTTTGAATCGCGTCCTCGATGGATTTTTTCGTGATGGTGTCCTTGGTTGGGAACAGCTCGTTTTTCAGCAACGTGATCCTGCCGTCCAAGCAACCGTAATCGTCTGCCGTCACGATCAAACGATAGAAGACAACCTCTTCAAACCATGTCAGAGAATCAATTTGCGGACTGCGCTTAATCGATTCTTTTATCACTCGGTTTGGCATGGTATTTCTCCTTATCGAAATGGGTTTCCGGTGGAACGTATCGGGTTTTTCCACCGGAAACCGGGGCTTGCGCATCCTGTTATGCTTCTGCCGGTTCCTGCTGCGCGGTTTCGCCTTCCGGATCGTCCTCCGCGGCCACCAGATCGATGGAGATCATGTCCTCTGCGCTCTGCGCGTGCAGCGCCTGCTGGGTGTTGTAGGTGGCGCTGGTGCCGTCCATGGCCGCGTGCTGCGCGTCCTCGATGGAGATCGGCAACCACTTGAAGATGGTGCGGAACACCGTCTTCATCGCCATGGCCTCGTAGTCCGTCACCCACGGGCCATAGGACGACGCCTTCGACCGCGCGCGATGCGCGTCGATCTCCGTCTTGGGCATGAACCGGAACTGGTAGCTGCCGTCCCGGAAGCGCACCACGCAGTAAGCCCCGCGCATGGGGCCGGGATCGCCGTCGATAAAGGGCTTGTGGATCAGGTTCTGCTCGAGGCCGTAGGTCAGCTCGAAGTCGTCCTTCTCGTGCACGATGTGCGCGTCTATGCTCATCACATCGCCGCTGCGGCGGGCTATGGCCGCCATGCCCCGGTAGCCGATCACAAACTGGCACTCTTTCATGCCGCTCTTTTTGTTGTTAAACGGCACCGGGTAGCACTGCCCCAGCGCGCTGGAGGGTTCCAGTCCGCACATGGCCGCCTGCATGTAAAACCCCAGCACGCTGGGCACGCTGCACTCCTGCAGCGCGGGGTTCAGCCGGAATTCGCTGATCGCCGAGCGGACAAAACGATCTTTGTCGAAAAACTTGGGCAGCGCCATTTCAAGCTGGGACGCAAACGCCTGCGTGTGCAGGTAGTCCAGCGCGGTCTTCGTTGACTTTGCCACGCCGTTTTTCCGGGGTTCCAGTTCCGCGCCCACGCTCGCGGGCTTTCTGATCTCTGCCATGATTTTACTCCTTTTCTCGAATAGATGTCACTCTAAAACGTCGGGATTTTGCAATATTGGTATATTGACGATACACGTCCGGCAATTGCGCCTGCAGGCGCTTACTATCAAGCCTGTGGGTCTCCACGGTTTTCCAGTCCACGCGCCAGCGGTTGCCGCTCGCGCGCTCCGCACTTCCCATGCGCAATTTCACGCGCTGCTCGATGGCCTCGATTTGCGCGTCCAGCGCCCGTCTGTCCGCCTGTAGCGCGGCCATGAGGTCGAGGTCTGCATCCATCTCCGGGATGGCTACAGTCTCATCCTGGCCATGCTGCTCGCTCAGCCTGGTGAGCACCGCCTCGTCCGCCTCGCTGCCAATAGGCAGGGGCGGCACGCCCGCTAGCACGTGATCCGTCCAAAACGCTTCCTCGCGGGCGGTCAGCTCATCAATTTGGGTTTCGTCTCGGGCGATCTCGAAGATATAAGGTGCTACCCACCGTCCCAGCGGCAGCACGGCCAGATACCAGCGATCCAGGCCCGTTACGGCCAGATAGTGCATACACTGCCAGTAAAACGTCGGAGGCACTGCGCCGCCTTCGAAATCTACCCTGTTGCCAATGCCTACGCACTTACATTCCAGGCCCGCGCGCTCTCCCACCACCAGCCTGTCCACATTGGCCAGCATCCACGGGCGATCCGGGTGCTGCAAGATCTGGTTGCACCTACGCACGCGCTTGCCGGTCTCCTCGGCAAACCTATCCGCTACGTATGCCTCAAAATCGCGGCCCTGCCGCAGGGTTTCCGTATCGGGCGCGTCATCGGTTAAACCCCGCTTGTCCGCGTAAACGGCCAGCGGCGATTTGTAGGGATTCAGGCCCAGGATGGCGGCGGCGTCGCTGCCGCCGATGCCCTGGCGGCGCAGCTTAAGCCACGCCGCCCGCTCCATGCCCGCCGTGGATGCTAAGGCCTGCACGTTTTCCCCTCCTCCGCCTGCGCGGCGTAGCGCACGCGCAGCTCGCGCAAAAATGCCTTCTCTGCCGGGCTCACGCCCTGTCCCTTGTCCGCCGCTACCAGCTCGCAAACCGCGTCGTGCAGCGCGTTTAAGTGGATCTGTGTCAGCCGGTCGCGCTTGGCCGCCGCTTCCTCGTCCCGCTCGGCGATGCGCGCATTGCACAGCCACGCAAACACGCCGCCCGTTAGCATTCCTACACAAAAAACCAGTAGATGCAACATGGTTCTTCCCCCTATAAATCCCTCTGGTTATCCCAGTACACTTCTTCCCGCTCGCGCGCATACAGCTCGCTCAGCTCGCGCACGAATGGATCCATCTCGCAGTCGATCTCCTGCGCAAAGTCGCTCACAGTCTCCGCCAATTGCTGGAGGCCCGCCTCCTGCAGCAATTCCGCGGCCTCCTCCGCGCTGTCGCGCGCCTCTTCCAGCGCGGAAATTGTCTGCTCTAGTTCTTTGATTTGCTCGTACAGTGTGTTCATGGCTACACGCTCCATTCGCATTCGATGCCGGCCTTCTCGCGCCGCTTGGCCAGGCGTACCTTGAAATCGATCTCTTTGGGCCGCTCGATGTACTCGGCGATCGAGCGGACATCGACCATCGTGCCCTCGCAGGCGTACTTCAGCCTGCCATCCTCTAGCATGTGCTTCACCGTCTGCGCGCTGCGCCCGATGATGCGCGCCGCCTTGGTGTAGGTCGCTGCTTCGCCGTAACGCTCCAGCATGTCGTCTAAGCGGGTCATTGCGATTCCTCCTTTACGTCTTGACTATCCACGGAACACTTGCTAAAATATACGTAAATATACGTATTTATCGCTAAGAATGGGGAAGACCGCAGATGGGCAAGCTCGTGGTGGTGTTGCTCTGCATGGTCATATCCGTTACCTACTACCTACCTTTCCATCCGGTATCAATGGGTCCACACGAGATCCCATGAAGCTTAGCCATCGCGGTCAGGTCGCGGCGTAGCGCCTCCAGCTTGTACGGGTCGCCCTCCGCGCGCATAGCCTGGACGGTCAGCGTGGCGATTGCCCCGCGCAGGCCGACCAATGCGGAGTAGGTTTCCTTGGCCTCCGCCGCCATGCGCAGCGCGCTGGCCAAATCATCGGCCTCGCGGCGTGCCTTGTCGTACCGGCTGATGCCGGTAGACTGAAAGTTCATGTAGGCCCGTTCGGCCTTGGCTTCGTACTTGGCAGCCATCGCCCACAGCTCTTCTTTCTTCATCACACATGCTCCGATTCGCTCGTCAAGTCCAGGAGAAGCATCTTGTGATTGATCTCAATGTGAAAACTCATCCATAGAAAATCAACAACAGCCTCATACTGTCCGCTGTCACCGGTTTCTTGCCCGTAGGTAAGAAACCGGGCCAGTGCGTTGATATCCTCCATGCAAAGGTTGTGCTTTTCGCCACTTTCGACTAACGCGTTGATGATGCGGCTCTGTGCCGCAAAAAATGCCTCTTGATCACTCTCGTAAAACTTGTCCGTGTCCTTATTCGGACAGTCCGCGCCCGTGTTCCGCTCGGGCGCGCTCTTTTTCAAAGTCGTGTCACTCATTTGGGTTGCTCCTTTCTATTGGTTTGAATCGTAAGCCCTTCCTTCGAAAAACGCACTGCGGTTTCTCCATACGCCAGAACAATCTCGCCGCCTTCCGCATCCGGGGGCGGCAATCCTTTTGTATCGGTCATTGGGTAGCCTCCTTTATATTGGATCGGATTTCTTCTTGTTCGAAAATTGCATCAAACACATCGTCGATGGTACAGCCATATAAGCTAGCAAGGCGGCTGATATTTTTTGTAGACGGAAATGCCACTTCTGTTTCCCATTTGGAAACGGCTGAACGATCTATCTTGAGCGCCGCAGCGACGGTTTCTTGCGACAATTCTGCTTGCTTACGCAGCCGGGCAAGGCCGTTCATTTAGCTCCCTCCTTTCTGAATTACATTCACATTATAGCGCATCACATTCAGAAATGCAATTAATTGCATGTTAAATTCTGAAATTTATTCACTCGTATTGACTATGTGAATTTCGTTCACTATAATACAAATAAAGGAGGGCAGCTATATGTTTGCAGACCGGCTTAAGCGCCTACGAAAAGAACATGGGTACACACAGGAATCGCTGGCAGCGGTTATTGGGGTAGAAAGATCATCCGTCGGGAAGTATGAA
>DVJN01000171.1 GCA_018716755.1 Candidatus Alectryocaccomicrobium excrementavium | reverse complement strand
ATGGCCGCGCGCGCGCCGTAGATGCCCGCGTCCGGCCCCTGCGCGCGCCGCAGGCCGAATTCCAAGATGCTGCCGCCCTGCGCGGCCTGCACCACGCGGCTGGCCTTGGTGGCGATGAGCGTCTGGTGGTTGATGATGTTGAGCAGCGCGGTTTCGATGAGTTGCGCCTCGAAGATCGGAGCGCTCACGCGGATCAGCGGCTCGCCGGGGAACACGATGGTGCCCTCGGGCACGGCGTAAATATCGCCCGTGAAGCGGAAATCGCGCAGCGCCGCGATGAATTCCTCATCGAACAGGTTCAAGGAGGTTAGATAATTGAGCGCGTCCTCATCGAATTTCAGGTTCTTTATGTAGTCGATGAGCTGCTCCAGCCCGGCCATGATGGCGTATTGCGTGACATCCCCCGTGTTGCGGTAGAACATATCGAACACGGCGCGGTTGTTGCGCATGCCGCACTTCTGGTAGCCATACATCATGGTGAGCTGGTAAAGGTCCGTCAGCATGGTAAGGTTGCGCATGGTTATGCCTTCTTTCTGCTATGAAGCCATCGAATTGCAAAATAGGCCGCGACCGCCAGCGCGATCAGCAGGCTCAAAAGCTGGGATACGCGGATGCCGCCCCAATACAGGCTGTCGCTGCGCAGCCCCTCCACCACGGCGCGCTCCAGCGCATACAAAAGCGCGTAGGCCAGAAATTCGTCCCCCCGCTTGCGGAACCAGCCGCGCTTTTCCGCCAGCAACAGAAACAGCACGATCAGCAGGCACCAGGCGGATTCGTAAAAGAACGTGGCCTGGAAATAGCCGCCCTCGCGCTCGATATATACCGCCACGGGGAAAAACTGCCACGCGGGATCGGTAACCGGGTTTCCATAGGCCTCCTGGTTCACGAAATTCCCCCAGCGGCCAATGCACTGGCCCAGCGCCAGCGCGGGCGCGGCCAGATCCGCCAATTGCATAAAGGGGATCTTCGCGTGGCGCGCGTAGAGAAACGCGCCCAGCATGCCGCCCAGCAGCCCGCCATAGATGGCCAGCCCCCCGTCGCGCACGCTCAGGATGCGGTCTGGATGCGCGCTATAATAGTCCCAGGAAAAAATCACATAGTATGCCCGGGCGCACACCAGCGCCAGCGGCAGCGCGATGAGGATCAGGTTCACGGTGGTATCCTTAGGCAGCGAAAAACGCTGTTCCCGGCGCGCGCAAAGCAGCATGCCCAGCGCCACGCCCAGCACGATCAAAACGCCATACCACTTGACTTCCAGCCCGAAGATGCGAAACGCCACCGGATCCATCCGCAAAAAGCCCCCCTTATTCCCGCACCTCAAAATCGCAGGCCACCGAGCCCGAGCGCACCTCGTGCATGCGCCGCTTCACCGGCTGATGCACGGGGTGATCCTGATACGCGTCGAACGCGGCGCGATCGCGGAAGGTGGTCACCAGCGCGATGTCATAGGAGCGGTCGCTGTGCAGAAAATCCGCGCCCGCTTCCAGGTCCACCAGCCCGTCGATCTTGCCCGCCATTTGATAGAATCCCTCCACCAGCTGCGGAATATCCTTTTTGTATTCCGGCTTGATCGAAAACAACACGATGTGCCGAATCATATTTCCCTCTCCCCCGGGGCCTGCAACGCCCCCAATTTTATCCTATTATACCACGCGCGCATCAAAACGATGTGTACGCGCGCGAAATTCACGGTTAAAACCCGGCGCGCAGACTGTCAAAAAACCCAAGGGAGGGTGCGAGAGGGCCTTTTTCGCCCAGTGCCCTTGACAAATCCCCGGATTGCGGTATACTCTCAGGGAAAACCATATTGCATTTGGGAGGAAACCAGCATGACAATCGCATTTGGAAACGACCATGCGGCGCGCGAAGTGCGCCGGGAACTGCTCGACTATTTGAAGGGCCTGGGCCACACCGTGGTGGATTTTGGCTATGAGGGCGATGGACCGGCGGATTATCCGGTCTACGCGCGCAAAGTGGCCAACGCCGTCGTAAAGGGCGAGGCGGATTGCGGCATCCTCGTGTGCGGCACGGGCATCGGCATGTCCATCGCGGCCAACAAGGTGCACGGCGTCCGCTGCGCGGTGTGCTCCGATACCTACAGCGCCGCCAAGGCGCGCGAGCACAACAACGCCAACGTGATCGCCGTGGGCGCGCGCGTGGTGGGCGTTGAACTGCTCAAGGACATCTTCAGCGCCTATCTCGGCGCGCAGTACAACCCGAAATACGATCCGCGCATCGCGATGATCGCGGATATCGAGCGCGCGGGCGAATGAGGAAAAGGCGGCCGCTTTGCCGGGGCGCCGCGCGCGTATCCGCGCCCCCGGCAAACCCGCCGGAGCGCCCCTACTGCACCGTCAGCTTCTGGGCGATCAGCAGCCTGCGTGCCTGCCGCCGGGCGAGGATGGCCGCGCCCGTCACGCAGGCGTCGGCATAGTTTTGCCCCATCCACAGGCGCACGCCCGGCAGCCGCTCCTGCACAAACGGCGCTATGGCGCGCACCAGCGAACCGCCCAGCAGAATGTGGTGCGGCCGCGCGAAGGCATTGACGATATACAGCGCCACGCGCACGGCCTCGATTACGCTGTCCATCAATTCGACGGCCCACGCCGCGCCTTCGTTCTGCGCCAGCACAATATCGTCCACCCGGCGCACGGAAGCATCCCGCGACCGGGCCAGCGCCAGAAGGTTGCGCTCCACCAGATAATCGCTGAGCCTGCCGGCGCCAAAGGGGACGCCGTCGATTTCGCCCGCCGCGTTGCCCGCGCCGCGCAGCACATGCCCGCCCGCGGAAACCGCCAGCCCCAGCCCCGTGCCGATGAGCAGATAGGCGGCGTCCTCATCGTCTGGAATGCTGCGCACGGCCCTTTCGCCCACCAGGCAGGCCTTTACGTCGTTTTCCGCCCAGGCGGGCAGGCCGAAAACCCGCGCGAAGGGCTCCGTCACAGAAACATCCGTCCACGCAAGCTGATCCGAACGGGCGGCGCGGCCCGCCTCATTGTCCACCGTTCCGGGCACGCTCACGCCCACGGCGCGCAGGCCGGGCCATTTTTCCGCGCCGCCCAGCCTGCCGAACAAGGCGCGCGCTATGCCGGCCGCTTCCTCCGGCGATGCGGGCGGCGCGGGCAACGCGGTTTCCTCCGCGGCGGCCAGGTGCCCGGCAAAGTCCATCACGCCCAGGCGGATGCGGCTGGATTCCAGGCTCACGCCCAGCGTATACATGCCATCGGGCCGGATCCGCAAATTGATCGCCCGGCGGCCCCGGCCCGCCGCGGGCGCAATGTTGCCCTCGCTCACCAGCCCCAGCGCGAGCAGCGCGTTGACAATGCGGGTAATGCTCGCGGGGCTCATATCGGTGATGCGCGAGATTTCCGCCCGGGAAATGGGCTGGCATTCCTCCAGCACACGAAGAATGGATTCGATATTTTTTTGCTTGATATACGATTGATCCCGTATGCGGATGGTGCCCATGCCGCTTCGATCCTTTCCTTACCGCGCCGTTTCCTTCGCGCTTTTTTGGCAATGTATTTATCATTGTATCACATAATGCGCGCGAATGCAATCTTTTTTCTTTCATCCGGTAAGATCAAAAAAACAGCCTGGCCGCGGGCACTGCGCCAGACTGTTAAAAAACCCTAAGCCCATGCGGAACGACCATGCCGAATTGTGGAACGAAGCCCTTTCGCGTTTCAATCGTCCCCGGCGGCGTGTACGGCGGGGACGGGGCGATTTTTGCGGCGGAAAATCCCATTTTCCAAAGCAAAAATCGTTTCTTTGCAGTTTCCGCGCCCGGAAATCCGTAGGATTTTAGCGGAAACTGGTAGGGGTGGTAGTGGCGGGGGAGTTTACTCCCCCGTCCACCAGCTTGTTCAAAAAGACTTTTTTGACAAGCTGAGGCGGTTTAGGCATTCGGCCCTCTCCGCGGCAGGAGCCTGATTTTGCGCCCCTCCACGGCGATTTCGCCCGCGGCGCGCATCTTGCCCATCACGGCGCACATGGCGCTGCGCTCCACGCATAGAAAATCCGCCATTTCCTGCCGCGTGGGCACGGTGAACGGATTCCCCTGCCGCGCGGCCTGTCCGGCAAAATACGAGAGCAGTTTTTCCCGCGTGCTGCGGTGCGAAAGGTGCGCCAGCCGCCGGTTGAGCAAAACGCTTTTTTGCGCCAGGATGCGGATCAGGTTTTCCCGAACGGCCGCGCACGCCGCGGCCGGTTCCTGCGCCGCCAGCAGCGCCTGCGCGTTCACCAGCAGCACCTGGCAATCCTGCGCGGCCATTGCGCTCACGGGCAGGCGTGCCGCGCCTGCGCACGCATAGGCCTCCGCAAACAGGTCGCCCGCGCTCAGATGGGCCAGCAGGGAACGCTCGCCCGCAATTTCCTCCCGCGCCACGCAAACTTCGCCCGCGCACACAATGCCAATATCGCGCGCCCGGCTGCCTGCCAGAAAGATCGTTTCACCGCGCGCATAGGCGCGCCAGCGCGCGTTCGCGGCAGCCAGCAGAGCCGCCACTTCATCCGGTTTCAGGCCGCAAAACAACTTCGACGCGGCGGCAGCCGCCAAATTTTCCACGCACATCATCCCTTTTTTGTTGGAAATCCAACAGACTTTTGCCCTCCATTATAGCATAATAAAGGCGCAAAGTCCAACGCTCACATGGCAAAGAGAGGGGAACTGCCCGTATGCTTCGCAGAATTATCAGGATTGATGAAGAAAAATGCACCGGTTGCGGCCTGTGCGCGGCGGCGTGCCACGAAGGCGCGATTGAAATGGTGGAAGGAAAGGCGCGGCTTACGCGCGAAAATTTTTGCGATGGATTGGGCGATTGCCTGCCCGCGTGCCCGGCAGGCGCGATCTCCTTTGAGGAGCGCGCGGCCCCGGCCTACGATGCGGCGGCGGTAGCGGCGGCCAGGCAGCAAAACGCCGCGCCCCAGCCCTGCGGCTGCCCGGGTACGCGCGCGCGCAGCATCCGGCGCGAAGCGGCCGGCGCCCCCGGCGGGCATGCCGCCAACACCAGCGAGCTGCGGCAATGGCCGGTGCAGCTGCGGCTCGTGCCCGTGCGCTCGGAAGCGTTTGCCAACGCGGATGTGCTGATTGCCGCCGATTGCACCGCCTACGCCTATGGCGCGTTTCATCGCGATTTCATCCGCGGCCGGGCTGTGATCATTGCCTGCCCCAAGCTCGATCCCGCGGATGCGGCGGAAAAGCTGGCGGCCATCTTCGCTTCCAACGCTGTGCGCAGCGTCACCGTCGCCCGCATGGAAGTGCCCTGCTGCGGCGGGCTGGAACGGGCCGCGCGGCAGGCCATAGCCGCCAGCGGAAAGGATATTCCCCTGCGCGTGGCCACCATTGCCATCGACGGCAGCCTGTTGCGCGAGCAGTGAGCCCAAATGGGGCGGCCGCTTGGAAACGCCCAGGCCGCGAGAAGTGGAACCGGCTGAACGCGGCGGCGCAGCAAAACCAGCAGGGGAAGGGAAAGCGCCTCTCCCCTGTTGGCTTTTTGCCTGCTTCACTATTGACATCCTTCTCAATATCGGCTACAATTCAGGTGTGGAAGGATGCGCTTTTGCATATTCTACATGCAGGAAATTTGTAAGCGCAAGGCGGAGATCCTTTATATTTTGCGATTGGAGGTGCTCATATGGCAAACGTTCAGGATGTTGCGAATTTCTTTATTGAAATCGGTCAGGCTCAGGCGGAGAATGGGAGCGGCGATCCAGTAACCCCCATGCAGCTTGAAAAGCTCCTTTACTTTGCACAGGGGTGGCACCTTGCGAAATTTGGCACGCCGCTCTTTGAGGATGATTTCAAAGCGTGGAAGTATGGCCCGGTAATCCCGGACATATACCATAAATACAAAGTATACGGCCGTAGCGGCATTATGCGCGAGGGCGCTCCCTGCGCGGTCGAGCACTTCACGCCCGAAGAATACGAATTGCTTCTTGACGTGGCGCGGGAATATATGCGGTACTCTGCGTCGGGGCTTGTCCAGCTTTCCCATGAGAAAGGAGCGCCGTGGGATAAGGCGGACAGCAATGGCACCATCCCCAAAGAGGAGATAAAGGAATACTTCGCAGGCTGCGACCCGCTGCCGTCTTTTGATGACCTCCTCGAAGGTTATCCTGTGGAGATATTATGAGGCGATGGGACATTTATTGGGCTGATGTGCCTTATGAGGAAAATCCGGGCATTTCCAAGAAGCGTCCAGTTTATGGTGCGGAGCTGCATAGAATGGTACGTTGTCAATACCACGCAAGCGAATTGCGAAATTTATCCACTGATGCAATGAGAAAAACCCGCTATAATACATGCGGGAAGGTGGAAATATGGAACATAATGGCGAAATAGCGTTTGCCCCAAAACGCCTCTAAGGGGCGCTTTCGGGCTTTCTATGCCACTGTGCGATTTTTGTATCGGGAACGCGGCTACCACGCAAAACCGGGATTTACCACAGAATTACCACAGCGCGGATGCGGGAAAACGAGAAAAGCGAGATCGGGCCTTGAAACGCAGCGGGCCGGTTTTTGCGCCCGAAGGGGCCATGAAGCCCTGGGAAAGCCCATAAAATAAGGACTTTCGGGCCTCGAACGCATAAAAACAGCGGCCTGGAAGCTTTCCAGGCCGCTGCCCTTTTGGTCGAGGTGACAGGATTTGAACCTGCGACCTTTTGGTCCCGAACCAAACGCGCTACCAAACTGCGCTACACCTCGAACTATGGAGCCAATGAAGGGACTCGAACCCTTGACCTGCGGTTTACGAAACCGCTGCTCTACCGGCTGAGCTACATTGGCAGGTCACAGATT
>DVJN01000170.1 GCA_018716755.1 Candidatus Alectryocaccomicrobium excrementavium | reverse complement strand
ATTTTTCAGCGCTCACGGCCATTTCGCCTGAACTGTATGAAGCCGCTACCATCGACGGCGCTAATCGTTTTCAGCGCATCTGGAACATCACGCTGCCCTGCATCAAGAGCACCATCATCATGCTATGGATCATGCGCGTGGGCAGCATTGTAAACGGCGCGAATTTCGACCTGAGCTATCTGTTGTCCAACGACCTCAACCGGCTGGGCGCAGAAATTTTGCCCACCTACGTGTTGAAAACCGGCATTTCTCTGGGCCGCTTTTCCTATGCCACAGCGCTGGGCATGGTGCAATCGGCGGTTTCGCTTTTGCTGGTGCTGGGCGCAAACGTCGTCAGCAACCGGCTCGCAGGGGAGGGATTGTTTTGACCGCGCATGCCCGCAAAAAAGCCGGCTATTGGAACAGCCGCCTAAAAGCATTCGATATCGTCAACGCAGCGCTGCTGATACTGGTATCGATCGTAGTGGTATACCCCTTCTACCAATGCGTCATCGTGGCCTTCAGCGATGGATCGGACATCACGATGAACGGCGTGGTATATCTTCTGCCGCGCAAATGGTCGCTGGAGAGCTTCAAATACATGCTCAGCAGCGCGGACTTTCTCATCGCGGTGCGCAATTCCGTCACGCGGACGGTGATTGGCTCCCTGTTTTCCGTGCTGGTCACCAGCGGCTATGCCTTCGCCCTGAGCCATTCCGATCTGAAGCTGCGCAAGCTATACACGGTTCTCGGCCTGATCACCATGTATTTTGGCGGCGGCCTGATTCCAACCTTCCTCACCATCCGCATGGTTGGGCTGTACGACAACTATTGGGTATATATTTTTCCGATGGCGTTCAACATGTTCAATGCCATGGTCTTTCTCTCTTATTTCCGTGGCGTCCCGGCGGCGCTGGAGGAAAGTGCAACCATCGACGGCGCGAACGAGCTGGTATTCTTCTTTCGCATCATGCTGCCCGTGTCCATTCCCGTGTTCGCCTGCGTGTTGCTCTTCGATGCGGTGGGCCAGTGGAATGCGTACTACGATTGCATGATCTACACCCAGGACGAGGGCCTCATCGTGCTCGCCCACCGCTTTGCCAAGATGCTGCTGGCGGCGCAGTACATCGAGCAGCGCGTGGCCGACGCGGCCATAGCCGGCGCCACGGCCGAAGAGCTGATGGCCATGCGCGGCCCCGTTTCCTCGCTCACCACGCAAATGGCCGCCATGGTGCTCACCGTGGTGCCCATCATCTGCGTATACCCGTTTTTGCAAAAGTATTTTATCCAAGGAATCATGGTGGGTTCCCTGAAAGGTTGATGCGCTATGGATAGCTTGCTCATTGTGGATGACCAAATCGAAGTGCGGCGGCAGATCCGTTCCATGCTGCAAAAGGCCTCGCTGGAGCCCAAGGCCATCTTCGAGGCCGGAACGGTCGCTTCCGCGCTGGAGCTCATCCGCCAAAAGCGCCCATCGCTTTTGCTGCTGGACGTCATCCTGCCGGACGGCACGGGATTCGACGTGCTGCGGGAATTGAGCGGCGCGGGAGAAGAACTGTCCGTTATCATGATGACGGCCTTTCCCCAATTCGATTATGCCATGCAGGCGATCAATTCCCATGTCAAGGGATTTCTGGTGAAGCCCCTGGAGATCAGTGAATTCACGCGCATGATTTTAAGCGTGCAGGGCGCGGAATTCAACGAAAAGAAAACCCATCTCTCCTACACGCTGCTGGACAACTACCTGCGCGGGCGGCAAATCAACATCCGCCTGAACGAAATCCGCGAGCAAACGGGCATCAACCGGCTGACGGGCGCGCATTATCTGGCCCTGATCGCCTCCGTCGAGCCTTCCGCCGCCCTGGAAAAACGCATGCTGCACTTTTGGGCTCTGCAACGGCAGGAAGGCATCCAAAGCGTCACCTATTTGCAGGATACCACCCGATTGGTGGCCCTGCTCCGCACAGACGATCCGCCGCCCCTTAGGGAGCGGCTCGCCCGCCTGCTCAAGGAGGCCTTCGGCTATTTCATCGCGGGCTGCGCCTCGCCGGACGCGGAATGCGGCATCCGGCGGGCGTATCTCAACGCGGAATTTGCCCTGCGCTATGCAAAAAGCCTGCTCATCCACGGCCAGATCGTTTCCTATGCCTCGCTCAACGCCGCGGATATCCTGATTGAGGAACAGCGCGCCTCGCTGCTCGACGCGAGCGGCGAGGCGGCGGAAAAGCTCGTGCTGGAATTTGCCCGCCAGGGCGTTTCCCCCGCCGCCGCGGCGCAGGCATTGGAGCGCTTCTGCCACAAAAACGGCATGCCCGGCGTTTCACTCAATGCCGCTTCCCTTGGGCAGCTGAGCATTTCCTTTAAGCAGGCACTGGCGAACGCGCCCAAGGCGGACAGCCGCAAAAACAGCGTTCAGCTGGCCCGCGTGAAGCGCTATGTCGACGATCACTTCACCGAAAACATCAACCGCTCCAGCATCGCGCGGGCGCTGGGCATCAGCTATTCCTACGTGGGCGACCTCTTTCAAAAAGAGATGAAAATCAGCCTCACGGAATACCTCCTCAACCTGCGGATGGAGCGCGCCATGGAGCTGTTGCGCCAAACGCGCCTGAGCGTGGCGGAAATCGCCCGGCGCGTTTGCTATGTGGATAGCAAGAGCTTCATCCGCGCCTTTCAGAAAAAAACCGGCTGCACGCCCGGGGAATGGCGCATTCTGAACAGGGAGAACGGTCGCCCATGAAAAAAATGTCCATCCGCCGCCGGCTGGTCCTCTGCACGATGGCCGCCTTCCTGTTGCCGCTGGGCATATGGCTGGCGTTCACGCTCAACCAGATGAGCAACCGGCTATATGAATCCCGGCTGAGCGCGGCGCAAAACAGCCTCAACCAGATGAGCCTGTATATGACCGGCGTGATCAACGATTGCCGCACTTCCATCGGCCAATTGTGCGCCAACGCGGATGTCATCCGCCTTGTGCGCGGCGCCAACACCGACGCCGGCATCATCGACGCCTACAACCGCAATGTGCGCCAGCTGTTTGAATCGCTCCGCATGCAAAACCCGGCCATCGCACAGCTGTATGTTATCCATGATAACCCCACGCTGTTTGATATCCACAATATGTTCGTCCATGTAGACGATATCAGCTCCTACATCGATCGATTGACCAAGCGCAACAGCACCCTGAACGAAGTGCAGTATGCCTCCGGCGATGCCGCTTTTGTGCCCCTTCAGGAACCCGCAGGTACACGGCACTGGTTCATGCGCGGCCTTGTGCATAGTGGATTGCCCTATCAGAACTACAGCATCGTGGAGCTGATTCTTCACGATTCCGTGCTTTACGCCGCCCTGGAAGAATTCCAGGCTTCGGGGGATGAAACCGTCAGCCTGGTGTTGTCAACCGGCGAGGTGATCTGGGGCGCGCCCCTCCAGTCTTCCGGCCCTGCCCTGTCCGTGGAAGCCCTGCTCGGTGGCGGCGTGTGGAGGGATGCGTCGGGCGCCACGCTGGTTTCTCTGCCCATTGCGGATATGAACGCCACGCTGGTCTATACCATCGGGCAGAGCGCGACCGCGCCCGGCCGGCATGAAATTGGCATTTTGATCCTGCTGCTGGTCTGTTCCACGCTCTGCATGCTGGTGCTCACCAGGTTCATCGGGGAAGCGGTATTTAGCCGCCTGGCGCAGTTGTCCAGGCGGATGGATTCCATCAGCGCCGGTTTTGGCGAACCTATGCTCCCGCGCGCCAACCGGGACGAAATCGACCGCGTAAATGAACATTTCGATCAGATGCTAAAGCGCATCGAAGAGGGAAACGCGGCAGAACGGCAATTGCTTTTCGATGAACTCAGCAACGATTTGCAGCCCCATTTCATCTGCAACGCCATGGATATGCTGCGCATTCAGGCGGAAAACGCCCATCAGGGTGAAATCGCCCATTCCATACGCCTGATCAGCCAGTATTTCCGCTATTCCCTGATGCAGGAAAGGAAAGGTGTAACCCTGCTGAGCGAATTGGACGATGTGCGCAATTATGTGGATCTGGTCAATTCCATGCGGGAGGAAAGCATTGGCCTGGAGGTTGATCTGGATGAATGGTCGGAGCGCAACGCCGCTGAACTCATCCTCCCTAAAATGGTCATCCAACCTCTGGTGGATAACGCGGTGCGTCACGGTCTCAAATCCGCCAAGGCCGGTTTGATCCTGATACGCGTCCGGCGGGAAGGGGTAGATCTTGTGCTGGAAGTAGAGGACAATGGGTGCGGCATGTCGCCCGAGCAGCAAAACCTGCTGTATGCCGCCATGCGTGGCGAGGCCGAATGGGTGGATGAACGCCGCCATGTTGGCATCACCAATGTCATGATGCGCATGGATCTGTTTTATGAGGGCCAATATACGTTGGACTTTGTCACTTCCGCGCATAGCGGAACCATTTTCACGCTCACGCTGAAAGGCGTAGCCCATAAAATATCCCAAGGCAAAATTTGAGAGAAAGAGGTCATGTTCATGGAGAAAAAAATTCGCATCTGTTTCGTCGGCTGCGGCGGCTTCTGCAACCACTTTGTGCCCCTGTTCCAGGCGCATCCGGCCGTTGAATACGTTGCTGTGTGCGATCTGCTGCCCGAACGGGCGCAGGATTACATGGATAAATACCATGTAAACCGGATTTTCGCCACCTTTGAAGAGGCGCTCGCCTCCAGCGAGATCAATTCCATCGCCATCTTTACCCAAAGGCATTTGCATGGGCCCATGGCCATCGCCGCGCTGAAGGCGGGCAAAAATGTCTACTCCGCCGTTCCTATGGCCTCAACGGTGGAGGAAATCGCGGAAATCGTCCGCCTGGTGGGCGAAACACGCCTGACCTATTCCATGGGCGAAACCGGCCATTACCGCCCATGCAGCATATTTTGCCGCCAAAAAATGCAAAGCGGCGAAATGGGCGATTTCGTTTACGCTGAGGCGCAGTATAATCACGATATGATCCACTTTTATGAGTCGTACATACGCAGCGGTGGTGAAAACTGGCGCCAGGTGGCGGGCATTCCGCCCATGCTGTATCCCACCCATTCCACCGCCATGGTGCTGTCCGCTGCTGGTACCTATGTGAAACGTGTCGCCGCTTTTGGCTTTGAAGAGCGCCAGGACACGGACATCTTTGGCCGCGATGGCGTCAACCTGTGGAACAATCCCTTTTCCAACACCAGCGCGCTCATGCAGCTGGCCAATGGCGGCATCGCCCGCATCAGCGAAAACCGGCGCATCGCCTGGTATTGCCCCATGAGCTATATCACAAATTTCCACGGCACCCGGGGCAGCTACGAATGCTCCATGGCCCAGCACACCTATGTCCGTCTGCCCGGCAAAGAGGCGGTTTTCGAGGACGTGAGCGCCCTGCTCAATCCCGCTGAACTGACGAACAACCGCAATGACCCCGAATTTGGCAACAAATTCGTCAATGGTGCGTGGAGCAACGACTACGCACCCATTCAAAATCAGGCGCGCCTTCCCCGCGAACTGGATCCGCTCCCCACCGGCCATGGTGGCACCCACAAATACATGGTGGACGATTTTTGCCGTGCCTTTACCACAGGCAAGCTCTCCCCCACAAACGCCTGGCGCGCCGCGCAGTACAACCTGCCAGGGCTGATCGCGCACCAGAGCGCAATGCACAATGGCGAGGCCATGGACGTGCCCTACCTTGGCGAACCACCCGCGGACTGGCAAGTGCTTCCCTCCGACGAATGATAGCACTAAATTCCAATGGGCTGGGCGTTTTCACGCCCAGCCCGGCCTATACCTGCTTCCAGCGCCCGCAAGGTACATCCTCGCCACGAAGAATGCGGTAAATCGCGTCCATATCCAAATTCTGCCGCACAATGGCGGCCAGCCTGTCGAATTCCCGCTCGCGGTATTCCGAAAGGGTTACGAGCGCTTCCTCATTTTGCCGCAGTCCCTTTTGCGCGCGCACGCGGTTGACCAGCGCCCGCCAGAAAGCACCAGAATCAAAGATGCCGTGCAAATAGCTGCCCAGCACATTTCCCTGCCGGTTCATCACGCCGTCGATCTCGCCGCGCCCGTTCAAGCGCAAAAATGGCAGGCAATCCGCGCCGAACGCATTCACGCCGCTGTGGATCTCATAGCCATCCAGTAAAAGGCCATTGTGCGAGCGCAGCCAGCCTTCTGCGCAATCGACGCTGCCGCTCGCCTGCACCGTGGTTTTGCCCTCGCGAAAAGTTACGGTAAAATCCAACAGATCCAGGCCCTCCACTTTGGGAATGCGCGATTCGACATGCTGCGGATCATACAGCGCCTTTCCCAGCATTTGATAGCCGCCGCACACGCCAAAGACCATGCCGCCCGCCTGCGCGTGCCGCAAAATCCCGCTATCCAGGCCCTGCCGCCGCAGCCAGTGCAGATCCTCAATGGTGTTCTTGGTGCCGGGCAAAATGAGGATATCCGCTCCCTGCAAATCGCCGGCGCGTTCCACATAGGATACTGAAACGTCCGGCTCCAGGCTCAAAAGGTTGAAATCGGTGAAATTGGAAATGTGCGGCAGGCGGACAATCGCCACGCGAATCTGCCCCTGCCCTGCTCCGCGGGAAAAGCGCTCCGTTACGCTGTCCTCGTCCTCCATGTCGATATCCATCCACGGAATCACGCCGAGGACGGGAATGTGCAGCAAATCCTCCAGCATGGCGAGCCCCGGCTCGAGGATGCGCACGTCGCCACGGAATTTGTTGATCACAATGCCCTTAACGCGCCTCTGCTCCGCCTCGCTGAGCAGCTTTACCGTGCCATAAAGCGAAGCGAACACGCCACCCGGGTTGATATCTCCAATAAGAATCACCGGCGCGTCCGCCATTTCCGCCATGGCCATGTTGACAATGTCGCCCCGCTTCAGGTTGATTTCCGCCGGGCTCCCTGCCCCTTCCAGCACGACAACATCCACGCTCCGCTCCAGATCTTCATAAATCTGGCGGATTCTTTCGCGCAGGCGCGGCTTATAGCGCTCATATTCCATGGCGGACATCGTGCCAATGGGCTTGCCTTCCACGATTACCTGGCTGCGCGCGTCGCCCGTTGGCTTGAGCAATACGGGATTCATGCGCACAGAGGGCTCCATGCCCGCCGCTTCCGCCTGCGTAACCTGCGCACGCCCCATTTCCAGGCCTTCGCGCGTGGCGAAGGAATTGAGCGCCATATTCTGCGCCTTAAAGGGAGCGGCCGTTTTGCCGTCCTGCCTGAAAATGCGCAGCACCGCCGCGCACAGCATCGACTTGCCTACCGAAGAAGCCGTGCCCTGAAACATCAAGGATTTTCCCCGCATACTATCACCTCTTGCATTGCCGCCAGCAGTTTTTTCTGGGCAGCTTCCTCTTTTACCGCCAGACGCAGGTGGCAGCCATCGTCTATACCCGCGAAGTCCATGCACTCTCGCACAAGAATGCCCCGCACACGCATGGCTTCCGCCAGCGGATGAACGGGACGCGCGAAATCCGCCAGCACAAAAGCGGCTTCGGATGGATATGCAAATGCGCCCAGCTGCTCAAGCCCGTTTCGCAGCATCTCACGCCGCTGCGCGTTGCGCACCGCATCCGCGGCCCGCTCCGGCAAGTGCTCCGGCAACGCGCGCAAAACGGCCGCCGCGAAACAGTTCAATTCCCACGGGCGCTGATAGGGCGCCAGGCCATCCAGCACCCGCGGCTGCGCACACAGATAGCCCAGGCGCACGCCGGGTATGCCCAAAATCTTGGTCATGGAACCGGCCACCAGCAACCGTTCGTGCCCGGCGACCTCCGTCACCACGGAATGCTCCGGGCAATATTCGATAAACGCCTCGTCCACAACCAGCCATCCACCCACGCACTCTACATCTGCCAGGAGCTGCAAAACCTGCTCGCGGGGAAAGGCGACGCCCACAGGATTGAGCGGATTGCACAGCCATACCGTGCAGCCCGCAAACAGTGCCTCCCGCACGCACGCCAGATCCCTCACGGCGTGTTTGGCATAAAGGAGCGATACCGTCCGGGTTTTGTGTCCCTGATGAATGGCGAACGCTGCGTATTCCGAAAAACAGGGCGTCAAAATCAACGCCCCCGTAGTATCCAGGCGCGCGGCCAGTTCCAAAGCCGCTATGCCGCCCGCCGTCGGGCACGTCATTTCCGTTTTCACGCCCAGACAGCGTGCCAGCGCCTCCTTTTCGCGCCGCATGTGCAGGTCCGGGTAATACGCCGCATCCCGCGCGCCGTCCCTCAGCGCTGCGCAAACCCAGGCGGGCGGACCCTCCGGGCGAATGTTGGCAGAGAAATCCAGCCATTCCCCCGGCCCCTGGCCTTGCCATACATTTCCTCCATGCGCCATGCTCTATCCCTCTTTCCAAGCGAACGCTACAGCCATGCCGCCAGCGCACCCACCACCGCCACAAGAGCCGCCATCAGACCGGAAGCGGCATACAACAGCCGGTTCGCGCGCAGAATGTCTTTGTCCGTCACCGGCCGGCAGTCGTCTCCAATCGCCGGTTTTTCCACAGTTTTGCCGAAATACTGGTGCGTGCCGCCCAATTGAATGTGCAGCGCGCCTGCCGCAGCGCTCTCGCTCCAGGCGCAATTGGGGCTGAGGTGGTTGGCGTGATCGCGCCGTACAATCCGCCACGCATTTTTGCTATCCAACCCGCAAAAAAACGCGCCCACCACCATCAAAACGCCGCATAGCCGCGCGGGAAGGTAGTTAAGAAAGTCGTCCAGCCTGGCGCTCGACCAGCCGATGTCCCGATAATGCTCGTCCAGATATCCCACCATGGAATCCAACGTACTGGCTGCCTTAAACCCCATCGCGAGGATGGGGCCGCCGAGCGCGAGATAAAACATCGGCGCGATGACGCCGTCCGTCGTGTTCTCAGCGATGGTTTCCACCGTCGCACGGATAATCTCCTCGCGGGAAAGCGAAGCCGTATCCCGCCCAACAATGCGCGCCACCTGCGCACGCCCCTTTTCCAGAGAAACGTCCAGAGCCCGACGCACATTTTTCCCTTCCACCGCCAGGCAGCGGGCGGAAAGCGCCCACCATGACATCACGCACATGCCCGCAAACAACGCCGCCTGGTGAATCCAGGCCAGCAAAAGCAACACGGCAGCCGCCGCGAACATCGATAGCAATACGGTAGATGCCGTTAAAACCAGCGCCGCAGCGCGCAAATTGCCACCCCGCGCGCGAAGCCGCTTTTCCATATACGCAATAAAGCGGCCCATCCACACCACCGGGTGCGGCCATCCCTCCGGATCGCCAATGCACAAATCCACCACAAAGCCAACCAACAGCGCCGCGATGTGCATGCTGAGAAAATTCACGCCTTATCTCCTTCCCTTTTCGCGCGCCGCAACAAAATAGGCGCGCCCGCTTCCGCAAAAGCAGGCACGCCCCGCCGCGCGCGGCCCGAACGGCCCTGCGCGCGGTTTCATCCCCATGGCGGTAGCTTTCCCCGGAAGCTATGCACCCCTCTATTCAGCAGGTTTCCTGGCTCACGGATCCACAATCGGCCGCTCCTTCTCATGCTTTTGCACAATGGATGATTGCGGTCTCTCTCCCCGTTCACAGTGACCGGATCGCTCGGGCTTTGCACCCGATTCCCTTTTACCCCTGCGGCAACACACCGCCTGGCACTGAATATTCTGGAACGCGTCTAGTATAACACGCCAGCCATAATTCGTCAAGCCTGGCCCGCCCGAAATTGCGCCGCTGCGCCGCTTACATCGTTGCGTATGAAATACAAATCCCGTGGCACACTATCCAAAAGCGCACCCGCGGTTTTTGCACGGGTGCTACACGGAAAGAGGTGATGGCCATGCCAGGCGAAGAACGGCCGGTTTCCCCCGATTTGAGCGAAAACATCGCGGCCCTGCGTTCCACCATGCGCGCGGAGCGGAACAAGGATTTTGTTGCGCGGCCCTTTATGTGCATGGGCGCAGAGGCCTGCGCCATGTTTCTGGAAGGCATGGCGGGGAGCGATTTTCTGGATGACGATGTTCTGCGTCCTCTGATGAAGCACGCGCCGGTGGAACGAGTTTCGCCAGGCAAACGTGCGGGATATCTTCTGGCCTGCGCGATCCCCATGAGCCAGGGCCAACTTTCTCGCGACCTGAACGCACTGGCGGAAGAGCTCGTGAATGGACAAACGGTGATTTTCCTGGATGGCTGCGGCGAAGCCATCCTGCTGGACACGCGCAAATATGACATGCGTCCGGTGATGAACCCCCGCACGGAGGCCGTTGTCATCGGTGCCCAGGAAGGCTTCGTGGAAAACCTGCGCACCAATATAACGCTCGTGCGGCGTTACCTGCGCTCAAGCGCGCTCATCACCGAGCCCATGAGCGTGGGCACCAAAATTCCCACGCGCTGCGCCCTTCTCTATCTGGACGGAGTGGCGAATGAAGCTGTTGTCGCGCGCGTGCGCCAGAAAATCGCCGCCATTGACGCGCCACACGCGCTCAATTGCGGCGCGCTCGCGCAGCTTTTAGAGCCGCGCCCCTTCCTGATTTTTCCGCAGATCCTGCAAACCGAGCGCCCCGACCGCACCGTAGCCGCGCTCACAGGCGGGCAGGTCGCCATCCTGATGGACAACGCGCCTTACGCATTGATTTTGCCCACCACCCTGTTCGACCTGCTGCATGCGTCGGATGATTCCTTTATGCGCTGGCAATACGGCACATTTCTGCGCGTCGTTCGCCTGCTGGGCGTTTTGACGGCGCTCTACCTGCCCGCGCTGTACATCGCCGTTTCCACCAACCACTCGCACATGATCCCCCTCAAGCTCCTCACTTCCATCGCGGAAACGCGCGTAAACGTGCCCTTTTCCATCCTGGCCGAGGTACTGTTTATGGAGTTCGCCTTCTTCCTCATCAACGAGGCCGGAACGCGCATTCCCACGCAAATTGGCTCGGCGCTGGGCATCGTGGGCGCGTTGATTTTGGGGCAGGCTGCCGTTTCCGCCTCGCTCATCAGCCCGATTCTCATTATCATCGTGGCGCTTACGGGCCTGGGCAACTATGTCGTGCCAAACTATTCCATGGGCGTCGGCATCCAGATCCTGCGCCTGGCCATGATCCTGGCGGCGGCGTTCATGGGCCTGTATGGCATCCTGATCGCCTCCTACGTGCTATTCGGCCGGCTGAGCGCGGTGGATTGCCTGGGCATCCCCTATCTCGCGCCTGTCGCGCCGTGGCGGCCGCACAACCCCGATCTCGTGGCCAGGCTGCCCATTTGGCTGCAAAACCGGCTGAATTTTTATGCAGAGGGCAACAGCTGGCTGAAAAAGGAGCAGAAATGAATCGTTTATCGTATCGCGGCGCCGTAGCGCTGGGCATCGTTTCACTGGGCACGCGCGCATTTTTCGCCGCCTATGTGGATTCGCCCGAATTGCTGGGCGCGCTGTGGCTGGGTGTGCTGGCGGGCGGCGTAGTCTTTTTGCCCGCCGTAGCAGCCATGTACGCCGTTCAGCGCCTGCGGCCGGACGACGCGCCCGAAGATGCGCTCGTCGCCTGTGCCGGACCCGTTCTGGCCAAAATTTTCCTTGCTCTGCTCGCGCTGGTCACGCTTTACGACGCCGCCTCGGCCGCGCGCATCCTGATGGCATCTTCCATTTACGAAGAACAGCGCCTCGCTGCGCCATATCTGGCCGTGTTGCCTGCGCTGCTGGCTGCCGCGCTGGTAGCTCTCTCCGGCGCAAACGGCGTGGGCGGGGCTGCGGGCCTATTTATGCGCTTTGCGCCTTTTTTGATCCTGCCCATCATTGGCACACACCTGGGAAATTACCGGCCTGAACACCTATTGCCCGTGCTGGGCATGGGCTGGCCCACTATCTTCACAGGCGCTGGAAAAGTCGCGGGCGCGCTGGCGCCCATCGCCGCGCTATGGCTGGTGCAATCCGGCCGGCAAACGGGCTTTGCCCAGCGCGAGCGCCGCGCGAAGCCCTGGCTGTTCCCCGCGCTGTATGGCGCGATCGTGCTGCTGGCCGCCACTTGGGCCGTGCTGGCGCTGATGCTGGAGACCAACGTCTTTTCCGTGCCGCAAAGCCGCATCTACCGCCTGCGCCTGCTGCTTTCCAATGGCTCCTCGCCCACCTATCTGCAATTGCTCTATGTGACGCTATGGTATGGCGCGCTGTTGTGCTCGCAGGGATTTTCTCTGTTCGCCACCGCGCGCCTCACGACCGCCATCGCACCCAAATGCCCGTTTCCCCTTGCCATCTGGCTATGCGCCCTGGCTGCCGCGCTCATCGCGGGATTCCGCCTGGCGGAACAGCCCATCGCACAGCGGTTGGCTCCCTGGCAAGCTGTTGTAACCGGTGCAGTATTGCTGCTCACAGCCATCGCCGGCTACATTCGCAAAGGAGGAAAAGCCCCATGCGCGCCGCCAAAATCCTAGCTGTACTCCTGCTCCTGGCAATCGCTTGCCCATTGGGCGGCTGCGCCATGCCGCACCAGCCTGAGCACCGGGCCTACGTCATTTCCATGGGCGTGGACATCAACGACAACAGCGATTGCGTGGTCAGCATCCAGATTCCCTCCATCACCGGTTCTTCTGGCGGCGCGGACGGCGGAGGCGGCGCGGATTCCTATGTAGTTTCCAGCGCCACGGCGCACACCTTTGTGGAGGCCCTGGTTCTTCTGCAGGCCACCACGCCCCGTGAACTGGATTACAAGCAGATGGTATCCTTCGTCGCCTCGCAAAAGGCCGCATCTTCGCCCGTATTCCCCCAGATCGTCACCGAACTGATGCATACGTATGAAATTTTCCATTCGCCACAGCTCATCGTATGCGCCGGCGAGGCGGCCGCCTTTCTGGAATCCCAGCGGCCGGAAATCGGCACGCGGCTCAGTTCCAGCGTCAGCGCGATGCTGAACAATTACCAGAGCCAGGGATATATTCCGCTCGCCAACCTTTCCCGGGCGCACTATCTTTCGCAATCCGTTTACCATGATCCCGTGGCCATTTATGCAGCCACCCCGGATCAGGAGCACTATCGCAACGTCGCTCCGGATAACCTGGGCGAAAGCTATCCCGGCTCCCTGCCTCACACCGGTCTGGCCCGCAACGAGTATATGGGCGCAGCGCTGCTTCAAAACGGCGTGATGGTAGGCACGCTTAACGGTACACAAACGCAAATCCTCAACCTGCTCCTGGGGACCACCGATGAAATGCCCTATTTCGTGGGCGAAAAGAACGTGCTCCTCGAGCGGATAGGCGGCGCGCAGCTCAGCGCCATCCTCGCGCCGGAAGGCGTGACCCTGCGGGTGGACATTCGCCTGGCCGCCAAACCGCTCACCAACGCACCCAATCCCGAGGCGCTGCGCGAAAAATTTCTGGGCGATTTAAACGGCCTGATCACCACCTGCCAGGCGCTTAAAACCGATCCCTTTGGTTTCGCGCTGCGCGCAGCGGCGCAATTTGCTACCGTGCCGGAGTGGGTTGCCTTCTCCTGGCGAGAGCGCTATGCCCAGGCGGCACTCGATTTGCAAGTTCATATCGAAATGTAAGGCAAAACCCTTGACAGACGCTCCCTCCAGCGATTATACTAAAACAAAATAGGCCCACACCAAAGCGCGAGGATGACGGACATGCTGACACTGATTGTAAACCCCATCGCTGGAAACGGGTTGGCGCAAAAAACGCATGAACGGGCGCGCGCGTTCCTCTCTGGGCGCGCCATTGAATTTAGCTCATTTGTCACGCGGGCTCCGGGCGAGGCTGAAGCGCTGTGCCGTTCCCTCGCCGGAAAAAGCGGCCAGGCCGTAGCCGTGCTGGGAGGAGACGGTACGCTCAACGAAGTGGTCAACGGCCTGGCGCAAAGCGAAATCACCTGCCTGCTCGTGCCGTGCGGCACGGGGAACGATTTCGCCAAGGCCATGAAATTGCCCAAAGATCCCATCTCCGCGCTGGCTGCACAGCTGGACGCGCCCGATGGATATATCGACCTGGGTCGCATGAACGACCGCATTTTTGCCAATGTCTCCGGCATCGGTTTCGATGTGGAAGTGCTGCGGCAAACCGTGCGCTTCAAGCGGCTGGGGCGCGGCATTCTACCCTATCTGTGCGGCGTCATCGCCGCGCTCTTTCGCTTTTCGCCCCTTCATGCGCGGGTATCGCTCGATGGCGGCCCGGAGGCCGAACTGCGCCTGACCATCCTTTCCATCGGCAATGGGCAATACATTGGGGGCGGCATGAAGGCCGTACCGAACGCAGTCATCGATGACGGCCTCTTCGACGCTATCGCCGTGGAGGGCATCGACAGCCGCCTGAAAATCGCCACTCTGCTTCCTCGCTTTATTTCGGGTACGCACGCGCATTTGCCCCTGGCGCATGTCGCGCGCTGCAAGGCCCTCACCATCCGGTGCCCGGGCATGACCGTAAACCTCGATGGCGAGCTGATTCCCTGCGACACAGCCGAATTCTCTCTCCTGAAAAATGCCCTGCGCGTGCGAAAAAGCGCGCAGGACACTTAAAAACGCGGCCATTCATTCCTCCAAACGGAAATCCGGCGGAGCACTCAGCCCTTTCAGCCGGCAATACATATCCACGATATAGCGCACGCTATAGAGCGTAATTGATCCATACGGCGCACACAGCAGCGTTTCAATCGCGCTGCGATATGTATCCAGTAGGCCCACCACGCGCCCAATAACCGGTTGGGCCGCCCCGTCGGAGGCCATGGCCGCAGCGATTTCGTCTGTAAGGTTAAAACCCAGCATCAGTAGCAGCTTGCCAATGTGCTCCTGATGCTGCGTAAAAAAGCTCTGCTCCACCAGGCCCTGGGCAAGAATGGCATTCATATAAGTAAGCGCCCGGTCCAGAGAAGCCTGCTTCATCCGCTCGCGCAGCACAACGCCCCCCTCCCGGTACGCCACATCCAGCATCAGCGCCAGAAAATCGATGTTATCCTGGTCGAGCAGGCCGCTGCGGCCCAAGAGCGCATTCAGCTTGTCAATGGCGCTCAGGCTGCCATCGTACATCACCTGCTCCATTTCTTCATACGCTTCCTCAGCCTTGCGCACGCAAATTTCCTCAAGCAGTGCCATTTTGGATTCAAAATGGTGATAAAATCCCCCTTTGGACAGGTGCATTTCATCCAGAATCGCCTGCACAGACGTGTTTTCATAGCCATTTTGGTAAAACAGCCGCTCCGCCGTCTCCAAAATTTGTTGCCTGCGCGCATCTCCCTTTTTCATTCTGCCTGCCTCCGTCCCGCGCGACGCATGATCCGCGATATTCTCCCCTTCTATTATACAAAACCGAACATGGTCCGTCAAGCATTTCTTTGCCATATCCCCACACGGCAATGTCGAAAGAAAAAGGCGGGCCACCGGAAAGTCCCGGCAGCCTGCACGCGCCTCCTTAAGCCCCACGCAAATCTTCCCAGGGATGTTACTCCTGGTCCTGCGCGTTTGGGAAACCGGCGGAAGCATTTTCCTGCAACGCAATCTTAAGCTCGCCAATCTCGCTATCGGAAAGGCCGGTAGCGCGAACGATGATTTCAACGGGCAGGCCTTCGCGCAGCATTCCTTTTGCCGCTTCCAACCGCCCGCGCTTCTCACCGCGCATCTCGGCGTCTTGTTGCATCAACTGGAATATCATATACGCCTGCCTCCATTCTTCATTCTTTTTTGCCTCGCCCACAGCCTTAAAAGTCATCCCGAATATCTACGCTGTCAATTTCTCCGGCATAGTCGCTCATATCCCGGCCGTATTCCTCCTGCCGCCGCATGGCGCTGTTTTCCGTATCATTATACCACGCCAACGCGCCTTTGGCAATCGCCAGAAACCGTGCTATTGCCAAAGCGGCAGGGCGAAATGCTTTCGCTCCTGCCGCTTTTCTGGCAGACTATTGCCCTGCGTTGCGCGCGGGAAAGACCACCAGATGCTCCTCTCCATCATCAATCAATTCCACTTCCGCGCGTTCCTGTGCGCCACGGCGGGAAACCAGCGTGTAGACGCTCGCGCCTACGCGCACTTTCAGGCGCACTTCCTCCCACTCTCGCGGCAGGAGCGCGCGCAGCGAAGCAAATTTGCCCCGCCTTTCATATCCCAACAGGTACAACCCAAATTGCGCCAGCCAACCAGCCGCGCCCGTGTACCACGTCCAGCCGCCCCGGCCCGTATGTGGCGGCTCGCCGTACACATCACCGGCCACTACATAGGGTTCCACCTTGTAGCGGCGCGCCCCCTCGTTCGTTTGTGCGTGCGAATAGGGCATCAAAGCGTACAACGCGCGCCAGGCGTCTTCTACCCATCCCAGTTCCGCCAGCGCGAAACCCGTCCAGCAGGCTGCGTGCGTATACTGCCCTCCATTTTCGCGCACGCCGGGCACATAACCGGCAATATAACCGACGGTATCCGCCTCGCCATCGAAAGGCGGTGCAAGCAGGCGCAAAATGCCCGCATCCCAATCGATCAGCCGTTCGCGTACAGCTCGCATAGCGCACTCGCAGCGGCCGGCCTGCAACCCAGAAAACACGGCCCAGCTCTGGGCGAGCGCATCGATCCGCTCGCCGCCACACACGGGATTTCCTTCATCGTCATACGCCCGCAGATACCATTTCCCATCCCATGCGCATTGCTCAAGCACACGGTTGAGCTTTTCCGATAGCGCCATAAGCTCTTTGTCGCCCACAAGGCGGCCAAAGCGACGCACCACCACGGATAGAAATTGCGTCAGCCATACGCTTTCGCCCCGCCCGCGCGCGCCGATGCGGTTCATGCCATCGTTCCAGTCTCCAGTACCCATCAGAATCAGGCCGTGCTCTCCCGGCAGACTCGCGCGGCGAATGGCCCGCATGCAGTGTTCCCGCAGCGTCTCCTCCTTTGAAGAAACCTGCGCCTGGCCATACCAATCCTCCCTTCCTTCGGGGATCTCCACGTTGCACAAATAAGGCACTCGCTCCTGCAAAATTTCTTCATCGCCTGTATATTCAACATATGCCGCCGTCACGAATGGCAAAAAGAGCATGTCATCGGAAATGCGCGTACGCACACCCGTGCGCTCCGGGTGCCACCAGTGCATTACGTCGCCATCCTCAAATTGGTGAGCCGCGCAAAAGAGAATGTGTTCCCGTGCCAGTTGCGGCTCATAGTGCATAACGAGCAGCATATCCTGCAGCTGATCGCGAAAACCATATGCACCGCCCGCCTGATACAGGCCGGCACGGCCCCACACGCGCCCCGCAAACGTCTGATAAGGCAAAAAACGCGTGAGCATAGCGTTGATGTTTTCGTCCGGTGTAACAATTTCCAGCGATGAGAGCCGTTTCCGCCACGCATGGCATACGCCCTCCAGGCGTTCTTCCGCCCGCATGCCGCGCACCTGTGCCAGCAGAACACGGGCTTCCTCTTCCCCGTCCGCGCAACCCATGGCGCAGGCAAGGGAAACCTGGCCGCCCGCGGGCACAGACACCGCCGCGGACAACAAATCGCCGCCCTCAGAGGACGACAGCAGCCCATCCGGGCAAATCAACCCGCCGCGTCCCAGAAAATCCCGCAAATTGCCGCCTGCGCGCACGCCTTCTGCAAACATGGCAGCAAAGGCCACGCCATCCATGGAGCCGCTGGCAAAGAGCGCATCTCCCCGCGCCTCGCTGAGCAGCACGCGTCCATCTGCAGCGCTTACGCCCATCAGCCAGTCGACCGCAAAGCGAATTTCCAACCGTTTCTCCACCGCCGCTTCATTTTTCAGCGAAAGCAGCAACCACTTGACGGGCAAGCTCTCGTCGGCGAATACCGTCAGGCGCGAACGAAGCCCTTCCGTGCCAGTTTCAAATGCGCTGTAGCCCGGCGCGTGCAACGCACGATACGCGCGATTGGGACGCGGCCCGGGCGCTGCCAGGAAATATTCTCCGCCATCCAGCACATAGAGCATTTCACCCCAACCCTCCCGCAGCGGGTCGTTATCAAATGGCGTAAGGCGGTTGTTGCGGCTATTCTTATACCAGGTGAAGCCGCCGCCGCGCTCCGTAACCAGAGAACCGAACTGTGGGTTGGCCAGAATATTGGCCCATGGGGCGGGCGTAGGCGCGCCGGGCAACACATCAATGGAATAACCTTCCGGCACAAAACCGCCATAGCCATTGAAAAGCCTGCGTTCCAGCGCGGGCGGCACATAGCCGTCCGACGGCGCGGGAACGCCACGCGCGGCGGGCGCGACCGCAAGCTGCTGCCAGCATATACGCATCTGGCGCGACAGACTGCCTTCCCCGCCAACCAGTTCCAACGCCGCAAAGGAGGAAATCGTCTCGCGCGCACGGCCCTCCAGCAGCGCGCCTTCCAACAGATATACGCCGCCGGGCTTGCCCTGCCATTCGCGCAGGGTGCTCGCGGAAACGATTTCGCCCAGCGCATCGCGCACTGGCTGCTCATAATCGTTGCCATATTCGTTGATCAGCAACAGATCCGACCACAGGCCCATGGTGTGGTAGAACTCATGCGCCCGCACAGCTTCGCGCGCCAGATCCAGCTGCGCGCGATCCGAAATGTGTACCGCCAGAATCGGCAAATCGCCCGAAATGCCCAGCGCCCACAGTTCGCGCACCGGCGTAGCTTCCATGCGCCGCTTGGTTCCTGCGAGCCGCCAATCCACCAGAAAGGCAACGCCGCGCTGCAGGGCATGGTGCAGGGCATCCGATATGCCGATGTGGTTCAGCGCCGCCAGAGCCTGCGTCTGCGCGAGCTGGCGCGCCCGCAGGGCCGCTCCGGTTCCCTGATGCCGGTTGATCCATTCCATTTCCTTGCAAGGCTCGCACAGGCCGATATAAAAGCACAGCGACGCCTTTTCTCCGGGCGCGAGCTGCACATCCGCACGCAGTGCGCTGCAGGGGTTGAGCACACTGCCAACCGTGCCCGAGAGCGATTGCGCAATGCCCCCGGCGCGCCCGAGGTCGCCATCCCGCCCCACGAGCAACGCCAGATCGGTTTCGTGTGAAATGCGCGCATTGCCCGCCGCCGCGTGCAACAAAAGGGGAAACGTTTCCTCCGGCGCGCGCTTACGGCGCGCGAAGCGGAGCACACCGTCCTGTGCCAGCGAGCTTTCCACAAACAGCGCGTAAAATGCCGGGTGCGCGCGCAATTCCGCCTCGTCCATCAGCGCCACGGCGAATGCGCTGGTCGCGCGCAGGCGCAGCAGCGCTCCGGAAGTATTTTCCAGTTCCAGCCACTGCACGAGCGTGCCATCCTCAGGCGATACGCAGACCTCCAACCGGCAGCCAAAGGCATTGGTACGGCTTAACCACAGCGCGCGCCCGGCCTCAAACGACGCCTTTTGCCGCAACCACTGCGGCCTTTCTGCCTGACCGCTGGCCAAAAACGTGCGCGGGCCGCCCACTTCTTCCACATGGACATACAAACCTTCCGGCCTACGGAGCATGTCGCCTGTCCAGCGGTTGGCAAAGATGCCCCTGGCGCGCAAAAAGCCCTGCCCAGCCGTGGAAACCACCGCTGTAGCGCCGCCGCCATAGAGCGCGTGTGTGTCCGGCCACAGCTCCGCCACGCCCGTGCGAGCGGTCCTGCGCTCCAGTTTTTCCGCGCGTCCGCTTTCCTGCACGCCCGCGCGCTCGCGCAGGCGCACACGAGAGGCAGCCTTTTCTTCCAGCAACAGGGAAAGCGCCTGTGCCCCAGGCTGCTCGAAAAAGAGCCGCGTAAGCTTATCCCCACACAGCGCGTTGGTCACCGCCGCCAAAATCATACCCTGATGATGCGTCATGTGCGAAAACACGACAGCGCATTCCGCACCATCCGGCAGGCGATTCGGATTGTAATCCACCGCTTCATAAAGCCCATATTCCCCGCGCCAACCCAATTCGGATATGCGCTGTAAATTGGCGCACGCGGCCTTGAGATCAAACGGCAGCGCCAGCGCCGTAGCATAGGGCGCCACGACATTGTCCTGCGCGCTGCCAGACATGGCGATCGCCGCATAGCCGAACGCGCGGTATTGATAATTCAAATCCCGGTCGAACGCGTAGTATCCCGATTCTGAAACGCCCCACGCGCGCGACAACCGTTCCCCGGCCGCGATTTGCAGCCGCACGACTGCCCGGTTGGACGCTTCCAGCAGCGAACCGCGCGGTGCGCGCAGGAACAACTCCGGCATCAGGTATTCAAACATGGTCCCACTCCAGGAAAGCAGCGCGTTCCCCTGGCGCGTGGCCACGAGCCCGCGCGCCAGGCGCGCAAAGTGCTTCACTGGCGCGCCGCCGGACAAAATTGCCGCAAAACTCAATATACGCGATTCGCTGGCGAGCAAATCATAGTGGGAATTGGAAGGCTTTTCGCGCTCCACATCCACGCCGATTGCGAACAAATCGCGCTTTGCATCGTACAGCGCCGCAAAATCCATGCCGTGCGCGAGTGAGCGCATGCGTCCTGCCAATTCCCCGCCCACTGCCTGTGCGCAAAGAAGCAGGCAAGCCAGCAAATTGCCGCTATCCACACTGGAAACGTATTTGGGGTGCAGTGGCTGCAGGGTTTGCGTATCGCACCAATTGTAAGGATGTCCTTTCCACTTGGGCATTTCCTCCAGTGCCCGTACCGTTTTTTCCATGCGCTCGCGCATTTCGCTTTCTTCTATGAAGCCCAACAGCCGTGCGCACAGGCAGGAGAGCAGGTAGAGGCCCGTATTGGTCGGCGAGGTGCGCTGCGCGGGCGGAACGGGCGGATCCAGTTGCACGTTGTCCGGCGGCAGCGCGCCGGTGGCGTACGTTTCGAAATAGTGCCAGGTATCGCGCGCAATGCCGCGCAGCAGCTCCGCCTGCTCCGCATCGGGAACGGCAGGCGCATCCGGCTCCTCCAGGCTGTGCAGCCATCCCGGCGCCAGCAGAAAGAGCGCCCCCAGCGCCAGGGCAAGCAGCGCAATATGCGCGTGCGCCAGGCCCGGCAACAGCAAAATTGCCCCGACACGCGCAGCCATCGCCGCGTAGCCGCCTTCCGCGTCTGCGCTCGGCACCCATTCCAGCATACGCGCGTGAGAAACAAAGCTCCTGTACAGCGCACGGAAGACCGCCGCCATCTGGGCGCCCGCTTCCATTGGCAACAGCGCCAAATGGGCAAACGCCCGCGCCCATTCCCGCCTCCGGGCACGCAGGAAAGAAAACAGCACCGGCAAAAACGGCGGCAACAAGCCCATTGCCAGCGCGGCACGCGCATCAAACCACAGCCCCAGCGCGATCAGCGCGAAGGCCGCGGGCGCTACCAGGCTGCGGCGCAGGTTGTCGATCAGTTTAAAGCGGTCCAGCGCGGAAAGTTCTCTGCGAACAATCCAGCGCAAAAGCTGCCAGTCGCCCCGCGTCCAGCGTTCCAGCCGCTTGATATACCCACCCAGCGTGGATGGAAATCCTTCGTACAGCGCAATATCCGAGGCGAAGCCGCTCCCGGCATATAACCCCTCGATCAAGTCGTGGCTCAAGATTGCGTTATCCGGCAATTTTCCCTCCAACGCTTTGGCAAATGCGGCCACGTCCACAATGCCCTTGCCCCCAAAGATGCCCTGCCCTGTAGCGTCCTGGTACAAATCGGAAACGCTCACGGGATAGCTGTCCACGCCGCCTTCTCCGGCCATCAGGCGAATAAAAGGACTGCGCGCAGCGCGCAGGGACAGTTCCATGCGCGGCTGAATCAGGGCGTAACCCCGGCGGCGGCCGTTTTCCTCACGCGGCCTGTTCACCGGATGCGCGATTGTGCCAATCAGGCGGCGCGCCGTACCCGGCAGCATGCGCGTGTCCGCGTCGATCGTGAGCACATAAGCGTAGCGCCGCGCGAGCCTGGACGCGCACTCGCCTTCCGCAGCAAACGCGCTTTCGCCCGTGAGGAGCAGGCGATACAAATCCATCAGAGCGCCTCGCTTGCGCTCGCGCCCCATCCAAGCGCCATCCGCCGGATTATGCACGCGCTCTCTGTGCAGGAAGAAATATTTTTCCCCGCCTGCACGCTCATTCATCGCGCAGATGCTTTCGCGCACAGTTTGCAGAATTGCCTCGTCATCCGGCAGGGTTTCCTGCCGTGCGTCGCGAAAATCTCCCAGCAGTAGAAAACCGATGTTTTCCTCTTCTTCCATGCAACCGAGCGCTTCCAATTGGCGCGTCAATTCTACCGCACGCTCTTTGGATGTGAGCAACGCGGGAATTGTAACCAGTGTGGCCATCTCCCGCGGAACGCGCTCCATCTCCAGCTTTAAAAGGTGCGCGGGCGGCACAAAGCGGGGAAAAAGCGCGCCCACAAGGGCCGCGCCAGCGGCCCAGGCGACCGGGAGGGCCAAAAGGCTCCATCCCACCGAACGGCTGCACCAGGCAAACGCCAGCCAAACCACCAGCGATGCGGCCAAAACGCAGCCCATGTAGCCATATCCATCGGGATCGGGCGACAGAGCGCGCACGCGCGCGCCGCCCGCATCCATGCGGCTGCGAAACTCCGCGCTGCCCTCGTCATCGTACAGCCACCAGCACAGGCAATTGCGCACGCCCTCTTCCTTTTGCGCCAGTTTGACCGCCTGCCGCGCTACCGTTGTTTCTCCCAGGCGCCATTTTTCCGCAAAGAGAATGACCCGCTCGCGCACCCGCGCCTTGGATGCCTCTTCCATCCGCGGATACGCGCCAGAGGGATCCCGGTTCAGTTCCTGCTCCGCACGGCTTACGCGGCCAAACACATCCAGCCAGTTCAGCGAATCCACGCGTTCCTTGGTTTCAAACAAATTTGCCATGCGCATGCGATCCATAGCCTGTCTTTCGTGCGCCAGCGCGATAACGCCCTCCGCGCTCGCGTCGCGCCGCACAAGAAACTGCTCGATCTCCCGCCGGGCGTCCACCATTTCCAGTTCGCTCACCAATTGCAGTGCGCGCGCGAAAAACGCACTGGTGTGCGCCCTGCTCCCCAGTTCACCGCGCGGCGCACCGGCATCCACCCACTTTTGCGCAGCCAGCCGTTCCTCCTCGTCTGCCAGCGCCGAGCGAGCCACGCCAATAAAACAATGGCACATTTCAATGCGCAACGCCGCTGGCACGGCCCACAATTCCGCCATGCCCAGTGCCTGCACATCGTCAAAGGCCAGCAACGCGCGCTCCAGGCCTTCCTGGGCCAACGACACATCTCCGCCTTCCAGCAGCGAGCGTGCAATCAACGCTACCCGGGGCAATCCCCGCACGGCCGGCAGGCGTCCGCCCCGGCCTGCGCGCGCTTCCACGCAATACGCTTCCATGCGCCTCGCATTGTCATTGAGCCATTCCATGGCCGGTGCAAGTGCGCGGCATTCTTCCGACATGGCGTGTGCCCGGCGCGCCAGGACGTGCAGTTGACGGATTTCCCGGCGCGGAAAATACAGCTGCGCGCGTGAATCCACGCGCAGGTCCATGGCCAGCATCCGCATGCGTTTTTCCGCCACCGGCTCGCCACCCGGCGCGGCGCGGTTCCATTCCCGGTATTTTCGCGAAGTGATATCCATAAAAAACGTTGCCTCCCAAGCAGCACTCTGATTGCCTCAGTATGCGCATTTTTTGGGAGAATCATGCACGGCCGGAGCGTCGAATTAAGCGAGCATTACAAATATTACGAACATTACGAAAGCGCAACCAAAAGGATTAAAAGGGGAGGGTGTCGAATAAAAATACTGAGGTGATCGAAGTGATGAAAGAAAGTTTCATGAGTATAGCAGATACAAGGCAACAATCGCAGGTGCGGCATGAACTGTATGAAATCATCGCCATGACCATAGCAGCGGTGATCGGGAACTGCGATGGATGGGATGAGATCGAAGATTTCTGTCACAGCAAAGAGGCGTGGTTGCGAGAGCACATGGGATTGAAACTGGAGCATGGAATTCCATCAGAAACGACATTTGCACGGGTATGGGGGCGAATCGACCCGGATGCGTTCAAGCGGTGTTTTTCACAGTGGACGAACCGGATACGCGAGAAGCTACCGGGTGAAATCATCAATATAGACGGCAAGACTGCGTGTGGGAGCAGGAGCACAAGGCGCAAAGCCATTCATATGATCAGTGCATGGGCGACGGAGCAGGAACTAGTCTTGAGACAAATGTGCGTAGCGGAAAAGACGAACGAAATTTCAAGCGTCCCGTTGCTATTGGAATTACTGGACGTCAGCGGTTGCATCGTCACTGCCGACGCTATGAATTGCCAGCGGGAGATCGCAAAGAAAATCACGGACGGAGAAGGGGATTATGTACTCAGCCTCAAAGAAAATCAGCCCACTCTCTATGAATACGCGGAAACTTATTTCCGAGATGCTCTGGAGCATCCGCAATGGTATCCGGAAATGCGTTCGTGTGAAACTCTGGATAAGGGGCATGGCAGAATTGAAAAGAGGACGTATTATCTTTCTCCAGAGCTATCCGGGTTGGAAAAAGCTCAGAATTGGCCAGGATTGGCGGGTATAGGCATGGTTTGCTCGCATGTGACAATGGGGGAAACGAAGTCCTTCGAGGTGCGCTATGCTATTACTTCCCTGAAAAGCGTGAGCGCATTTGCATATGCGATGAGAAACCATTGGGGAATTGAAAATGGTCTGCACCACTGCTTGGATGTATCCTTCCATGAAGACCGCTCCCGAATTCGCAAGGATCATTCTCCTGACAATCTGGCAGTGGTTCGTCACTTTGCCCTTTCTGCCTTGAAGCAGCTTCCACTTTCTGAGAGGTTTTCCGTGAAGCGCAGAAGAAAAGTCTGCGCTTACGACCTTGATTTGCTCGCTTCGGCTGTTGACTAAATACTTTTGTAATGCGACGCTTCGGCCGTGGAGAATCATGCCGCTTCCCTTGCGCATGAAACAAAAAAATGGTATGATGTAGCATATGCTGCACGGGTCACACCGTGGGGATACGCGGAAAAGTATGGGGAGGTTGCATACCAAATGGACATTGCGGGCATTTTGTTTGATATGGACGGCGTACTGGTGGATAGCGAGCCTGTGATCACGGAAGCCGCCATCCGCGCGCTCCGGCAATATGGCGTGGAAGCAAAAGAGGTGGATTTCAAGCCCTTTACCGGAATGGGAGAAGTTCGCTTCATCGGCGGCGTGGCAGAAAAATACGGCAAGCCCTTTGTGCCGGAAATGAAAACTCTCACCTATGAAATCTATGGGCAGATCGTAGATGAGCATTTAAAAGTATACGCGGGTACGCTGGACGCGCTGCGCGCGCTTTCAGGCTATAGGCTGGCGCTTGCTTCCAGCGCCGATCTGGTAAAGGTGCGGCACAACCTGCGCGTGGCGCATATCCCCTTTGCCACATTTGCCGCCATCGTCACCGCGGAAGACGTCGCGCGCAAAAAACCCGACCCCGCCATCTTTCTTACGGCCGCCGAGAAGCTGGGCCTGCCTGCCAGCCGCTGTCTCGCCATAGACGACGCAATTTCCGGCGTGCAGGCTGGAAAGGCCGCTGGATGCTACACCGTGGGCGTGACCACTTCATTCCCCGCCGAAACCCTGCTTGAGGCCGGGGCAGATTGCGTCATCGCCGAAATTGGCGAATTGCCCGCCCTGCTGCATTAATGGATGGATTGCATAAGCCGCCGCTCTCCCTGAGGAAAGCGGCGGCTTATGCAAAAGAAGGGCCCCTATGAAACGCAAATCAACGCGCCCCATTGCCACTGGCGCTTAGCCAATAAGGAACGGCTTGATGTCCTCCATCAAATCGTCGCAATTGTCGTTGTACACTTCCAGTGTGATGGGCTTGGAAAGGTCAAGACTAAAGATGCCCAGAATTGACTTCCCGTCGACCACATGCCGGCCCACTCGCAGATCAATATCATATGGATAACGGTTCGCAATGTTAACAAAAGACTTAACATTTTGCGCGAGGCTAAGCTTAATATTTACTGCCCTCATAAGTCGATCCCAACCTTTCACTGATAGCATCTTGCAATCCCATGATAAAGAATGAATATTATGATTGCAAGGCGAAAAGCGGCATTAACGAATATTTAATTGCCGCCCGGCGCGCGCAGCGCCTCATTGGGGTGCAAATTGGGATCCTGAAACCAGGTATATTCCCCGTGCCAGATCAAATTGACCGTGCCCAGCGCGCCGTTGCGCTGCTTGGCAATGATGATTTCGGCAATGTTGGTCGGCTCGCCGCCCATATTATAGTAATCTTCGCGGTGCAAAAACATCACCACATCTGCATCCTGCTCAATGGCGCCGGAATCGCGGATGTCGCTGAGCACGGGCCGGTGGTCCGAGCGGCCAGCCGGCGCGCGCGAAAGCTGCGAAAGCGCGATGATAGGCACGTTCAGTTCCTGCGCCAGCCCCTTGAGCATGCGCGAGATGGTGCTGACTTCCTCCTGCCGGCTGCCGAACTTGCCCTCAGCAGACATCAATTGCAGATAGTCGATCATTACCAGATCCAGACCGCTTTCCATCTGCAAGCGCCGCGCCTTGGAGCGGATCTGCGCCACGGAAAGCCCGCTGGTAGCATCCACAAAGATGGCAGCGTTATTGATAATGGTCATGGCATCGGAGAGTTTTTCCCAGTCCTCATCCGCCAGGCGGCCGCGGCGCACATCCTGCATATCGAGCTTGGCTTCCGTGCACAGCATGCGCAGAGCCAGCTGCTCCGCGGGCATTTCCAGCGAAAACACCGCCGCCTTTTTCCCGCAACGGATGGCGGCGTTTTCCACGATGTTCATGCCGATAGCAGTTTTGCCCATGGAGGGACGCGCGGCGATCAGGATCATTTCCCCGCCGTGCAAGCCGGTGGTCATATCATCCAGCTCAGTGTATCCGGTGGGCACGCCGCGAATCTGCCCTTTGTTTTCAAACAGTTCGGCAATCAATTCGTATGTATCCACCAGAATGGGCTGTATGGGGCGCAACTGTTCCCCACCCCGGCGCATGGCGATATCATATATGCGCTTTTCCGCGCGCTCGAGCACTTCTTCCGTTTCGTCGCGCTGGGCATAGCATTCCTCGCTGATCGCGTCGCAGGCGCGAATCAGCTTGCGCAGCGTGGAGCGCGAATCGACAATGTGGATATAGGCGTTTACATTGGCTGCGCTGGGCACCGAACGGCTCAGTTCCACCAGCGCATCAATCCCGCCCAGAGCATCCAGCCGTCCGCGGCGGCGCAATTCTTCGTCCAGCGTAACCAGGTCAACCGGGCGGCCATTGGCGGCTATGGCCAGCATGGCGGAAAACAATTCCGCATTCGCCGCATCATAAAAATCGTCGCTCTGCAGGCTTTCCTGCGCCAGCATCACTGCCTCGGCACTGCGCAACATGGACCCCAGCACCGCTCGCTCGGCCTCCAGGTGGTTGGGCGGAATGCGTGGTTCCATGGCCTATTTTTCCTCTGCCACGATGTTAACGATCATCCGGGTGGAAACGCCCGCGGCCAGGCGCACCGTCGCCAGCACCTGCCCCACTGCCTTCACCGGCTCTTCCAGCTCGATCTTGCGCTTATCCACCTCCACGCCGTGCTGCTCGCGCAGGGCGTCGGCAATCTGCTCGTTGGTCACGGAACCATACAGGCGGCCGTTTTCACCCGCACGCAGGCGCAGCACCACCACCTTGCCCTTCAATTCGCGCGCCTTCTGCTCGGCCTGCTCGCGCTTCACATCATCGCGGTGCTTGGCCGCGCGCTTCGCAGTATCGATAGCGTTGAGCGCCTCGTTGGTCGCTTCCCGCGCGAGCTTGCGCGGCAGCAGAAAATTGCGGGCATATCCATCGGATACTTCCACGATCTGATCCTTTTTCCCCGTTCCCTTCACATCGCTCAGGAGTATAACCTTCACTCAAAACTCCCCCTCATCATGGTTATTGTCATCATTGCGCCGCTCCCGCCTGCGCTGGCGGTGCTGTGCGAGCAGCCCCTGCGAGCCCCACACCGCGCTGGCAATGCCAACCAGCGCCAGCACGGAAATGCCAAATTGCGTCAACTGACTAAGGGCAAACAATCCCACCAGAATCCATGCCCGCTTCGTGCGCGATTGCCCGGATTTGAGGCACATGCGGTCCACCGCTCCCATGCCCTGCATCGTGAACGCGATATTCGCAATGGTATCGAACACGATATAGGCGGGCGCCGCCGCGCTCGACCGGCTGAAAACCAGAAAATACAGGCTTGTCACAAAGCACAGAATGGCGAAAATCGTGGCGTCGCGCCCCAGATGCCATTTGTGCACACCCCAGTGCTCCAGTCCCGCGCCGCGCCGCGCCAGCATGCGGGATGGCACATGCCCGCACAAAATCCCCGTGTACAGGCACGAACTGGCGAGCATGCCCGGCAATCCCAATTTCAACACGTTGTTTTGCGTTGCCAGCGCCTGCTCCATCAATTCGGCGCGCTCCTGTGCGCTGAGCACGCCATGGAGCAAATCTATGCCCGTTTCCGGCAACTGGATAGCGCCCATCATGGCCAGATAATAATCGGCAAAACCCGCAGGCATGGCGGAAATCTGGCCGTACACAAACTGCGTGAACGCATCCGCCAGGCTCATGCCCACCGTCAGCGTGGTGATGCCCAGAAAGGCCGCGAGACCAACGGCCTGCGCGATCAGCGCGCCTTTCATGCGCAGCGCATACCCGGCCTTGCGCCAGAGCAGCACGCACCCCACCGCCGCGGGCAAAACCATCACAAACAGGCCTGCATAAATCCCCACCGCGCCGAAAAGGCTGCCGGCGCTGGCCACGCACAACACGGCAGAAACAGCGGCGCTAACCGGCCCGAAAGCCGCAAACAGCGCCAGCAACAGCAGAGCGGGCACCACAATAACCACGCTCAACGGCAACAAAAACGGCATACAGAGCGCCATGCCCACGCCAATGGCGCAGCCGGCGACTGTCCGCCCAAGCGAATAGTGTTTCAAAGAGACCTCCTTCGCGGGTACCCGCACCGAACCCATCTCGCCGCCAAGCCAACTCCCATGGACTGGCTCCAGCGTTGTTTTAGTATATCATAAAAATGCGGCGCATTCAAGAACACAGCGAAAAAAACGCTGCAAGATTAACGGCTCACATGTATGGGATGGCCCGCCGCTATGGGGTTTGGCGTTCGGATGCGAATCATACAGGCATTTGACAGCCAATCGCAGCCAAATGCCCGCCGTGCAAGCAGGGATTTCCGCGCACAAAACCGCCCGCATCTGGCGGACGGTTCAGAGCATTGACAAAGTATCGGAAGAACGAGGCTTAAATCAGAAATGACGGTGTGTACGTCATTTCTGGTATTTTTTGCGGGGCGCACGGAGGCCGCCGCCTGTGGGACGGAGCTTCGCCGCGCGCAGTGCGCGAAACAGGCGAAGCAGAAGTCCAATGAGCAAAGGAGACTTGCAAGCGGCA
>DVJN01000169.1 GCA_018716755.1 Candidatus Alectryocaccomicrobium excrementavium | reverse complement strand
CAGCATCACATCCGGGTTCATGGCCAGCGCGCGTACGATGGCGATGCGCTGCTTTTGCCCGCCGGAAAGCGACGCCGGATACGCGTTTGCCTTTTCGGGCAGGCCCACGCGCTCGAGCAATTCCATGGCGCGCTGGTTCGCCTGCTCCTTGGTCATCACTTTCAAATGGACAGGCGCGAGCGTAATGTTTTCCAGCACGGTCTTGTGCGGGAACAGGTTGAATTGCTGAAACACCATGCCCATACGCTGGCGGATGTGGTTGATGTCCACACCCCGCTGCATGATATCCGTGCCCTCAAAGATCACCTTGCCGGAAGAGGGCGTTTCCAGCAGATTGAGGCAGCGCAAAAACGTGGATTTGCCCGAACCGCTGGGGCCGATCACCACGAGCTTTTCCCCCTTGGCAATGTGCTGGTTCACGCCGCGCAACACGTGATTGTCGCCAAAAAACTTGTGCAAATCCTCAACGTAAATCACTGGCGCGCACCTTCCTCTCAATCCGGTTGAACACATAGGTCAGCAGGGAAACGATCAGCAGATAAATGGCCGCCACCACCAACAGCGGCATATAGGGCGAAAACGTAACGCCGCGCACCTGGTCGCCCGCCTTGGTGAGGTCGCGCAGGCCAATATAGCCCACCACGGCCGTTTCCTTCAAAAGGGTGATAAATTCGTTGAGCAGGCTGGGCAACACGATTTTGAACATCTGCGGCAACACGATGAGAACCATCGTGGAGGCGCTGGACAGGCCCAGCGAGCGCCCGGCCTCCGTTTGCCCCTTATCGACGGCCAGGATGCCGCCGCGCACCATTTCCGAAACATACGCGCCGCTGTTCAGCCCAAAGGTGAGGATGGCCACCACCGTGGCCGGGCCGCGGTAGGACAGCATCACGATAAAGTACATAATCAGCAACTGCAGCACGACGGGCGTGCCGCGGATGATATTCACATATAAAGTGGCGATGCCCCGCAAAATGCCCACCTTGCTCAGGCGCATCAGCGCGAGAACCACGCCCAGCAGCACGCCCAATACCGCCGCACCGGCGGCCACGATCAGCGTGTTGGTCAGGCCCTCCAGATAGAGTTCCCAGCGGTCGTCCTGAATGAAATTCTTATAAAACTGTTCGCCGACCGACGCGAACCAGCCATTGATATTCGCCAGCAGATCTGCCCACAAAATTGCCACGCTCCTTCATCCCGCGCATAGCCCGTGTTTGGATATCGCTGATTCAAGAGCGCCGCGCGCCGCATTGATTCAGCCTTCGCATCCTGAAAAACAGGGAAATACGGGCGGACATTTCTGCCCGCCCGCAGGTATGGAATGGAAAAATTTATTCCTCGGTGGATTCTTCGGTGGTTTCCTCAGCAGCCGCGTCATCCGCCGCATCAGTGGCCTCTTCAGCGGTTTCCTCAGCAGCGGCCTCTTCTTCCGTGCCGTCGCCCAGGGTGTACTTGAGGTACAGTTCTTCCACCGTGCCATCCTCGATCAGCTTTTCGAGGATCGCGTTCACCTGCTCGCACAGCTCGGTGTTGTCCTTGGCGAAGGCGATGCTGTAGGATTCCTCGTCCATCTCGATGCCCTCAAGGATCACGAGGCCTTCGATGTTGGAAACGATGCTCGCGGCGGGAGCGGAGTCGATCATCACGGCGTCCACACGGCCGGCGGCCAGGTCCATGGCGGCGTTGGTGCCGGAGCTGTACTGGCGCACTTCCACGCCTTCCATCTCGCTCACAAAGAGGTCGCCCGTGGTGCTCATCTGCACGCCGACGATTTTGCCCACCAGGTCGTCGAGCGTGGCGATCTCTTCATAGCCTTCGCGCACGATCACGGACTGCACGGCCGTAGCATAGGGGATGGAGAAAAGCACTTCTTCCTCGCGCTCGGGGGTGATGGTGAGGCCGGCGATGGCCGCATCCGCCTTGCCGGTGACGACCATGTTCACCACGGAGTTGAAGTCCACATTTTCAATCACCAGTTCCATGCCCAGTTCTTCCGCGATCAGGCGGGCGAGATCCATATCAATGCCCACATACTCGCCGCCCTCGCCGACCATTTCCCACGGAGCGAATTCCGCGTTGGTGGCGATGGTGAAGGTGTTTCCTTCCTCGGCAAAGGCCGGGGCGGCGCACAGCATGAGCGCGAGAAGCAAACTGGTAAATTTCACAAACTTCATGAGAATTTCCTCCTCTGGATTTTTATGAATAGATTATACAGCGCATCCAGCGATTTTGCAAGTCCATTCCGCGTTAAATGAATATTAACCAGCATAATCCACTGTATATATGCATCTTTATACAACGCTCCCCCATTTGACAAGCGCGCGCTTTTTGGGTACAATAAAAGCTGCTCCATTGGGGAAAAATAGCAACATGGGAGGTGGCACCGAATGGACGACGGCGGTAGAAACGCAATGAACGACGGCGTGCCCGAACGTGCCGCCCAAAGGATGGCGCGCTTTGCCGCGTAAGCGGCAAAGGCAGGCCCGAATTCATCTATCCCGCCAAAAGGTTTTGCCCGAAAGCAGGCCGGGTTTTTTCCGGGGATTTTCGTGCAATGCCTCGTTTTCTTGCGCAAAAACGGCATATCATAAGGGAGGATGAGACCAATGGATTGGGAAAAGATTACTGCCCGGCTGAACGAATTTCTGGCAAAGGGCAAGCACAATGAGCTGCGCGGCGCGCTGATGATGCTCAACCCGGTGGACATCGCCGAATACATGAAATCGCTCAAGGGCGAACAACTGGTGATGGTTTTCCGCATTTTGCCCAAGGACATTTCCGCCGACGTGTTCGCCTATATGGACGACGGCGCGCGCAAAGCGCTGATTGAGTCCATCGGCGACGGCGAGATCCGCGCGCTGATTTCCGATATGTTTCTGGATGACGCGGTGGACTTTCTGGAAGAAATGCCCGCCAACGTGGTCAAGCGCATTTTGCAAAACGCCGATCCGCACACGCGCGAGGCGCTCAACCAGCTATTAAAATACCCGGAAAATTCCGCAGGCTCGATCATGACGATCGAATACTGCGAATTCCACGCGGGCACCACCGCCCGCCAGGCGCTGGACGAGGTGAAGCGCACGGGCATTGATAAGGAAACGATCTACACGCTCTACGTGATCGACCGCGGCCGGCACCTGCTGGGCACGGTGGCCCTGCGCAAGCTGATCCTGGCGGCGGACGGCGCGCCCGTGGAAACCCTGATGGACGCTTCCGCCTGCGTGAGCGTAAAGACGCTCGACGACCAGGAAACCGTGGCCGACACCGTGCGCAAATACGACCTGCTCTCCATCCCCGTGGTGGATAACGAAAACCGCCTGGTGGGCATCATCACGGCGGACGACATCATGGACGTCATCGAAGAAGAGAACACCGAAGACTTCGAAAAAATGGCCGCCCTGCTGCCCAGCGACGGCGAATATCTCAAAACCTCCGCGGTGCAGATGGCCATCAAGCGCATGCCCTGGCTGATCGTGCTGATGTTTTCGGCGATCCTCACGGGCAGCATCATTTTGCACTTTGAAACGCTGCTGGCCGGGGCCGTGGGCCTGACCGCCTTTATCCCCATGCTGATGGACACGGGCGGCAACTGCGGCGCGCAGGCTTCCACGCTGGTGATCCGCGGCCTGGCGCTCAACCAGGTGCAGTTCAGGGATTTCTTCAAAGTGCTGTGGAAGGAATTCCGCGTGAGCCTGATGGTGGGCTTCGTGCTGGCGGGGCTCACGTTCCTGCGGCTATTGTTCTTCAGCGAATGGGATGCGGGCGTTGCCGCCGTGGTGGCCACCAGCCTGTATTGCACGGTGATCCTTTCCAAGGCCATCGGCTGCTCGCTGCCGTTGCTGGCCAAAAAGGTGCACCTCGACCCCGCGCTGATGGCCAGCCCGCTGATCACCACCATCGTGGACATGTGCTCGCTGATGATCTTCTTCAGCATCGCCTCGCACTATCTCTTGTAACGAAAGGGGAACCCACTTTGAAGGAAGTGCTCGGTTGCATCCGGCGCGCAGACCAGGATTTTCACATGATCGCCCCCGGCGACCGCGTGGCCGTGGGGGTGTCCGGCGGCAAGGACAGCCTGCTGTTGCTCTATGCCATGGCGCTATACCGCCGGTTTTGCCCCCACCCCTTCGAATTGATCGCCGTCACGCTCACCATGGGCATGGAGCCCTTCGACCTGAGCGGCGTGCGCGCGCTGTGCGAGCGGCTGGAAGTGCCCTACACCGTGCGGGAAACGCAGATCGGCAAGGTCATTTTTGAAGAGCGCAAAGAAAAGAACCCCTGTTCCCTGTGCGCCAAAATGCGCCGGGGCGCGCTTTCCGACCTGTGCCGCGAGCTGGGCGCGAACAAGGTGGCCCTGGGCCATCACCGCGACGACGCGATTGAAACCCTGCTGCTGAGCATGTTCTACGAGGGCCGCATGCACACGTTCCACCCCGTGACCTATCTTTCGCGCTCGAACCTCACGCAGATCCGCCCCATGGTGTACCTGAGCGAAAAGCACGTGATCCACATGGTGAAGGAGCTGGATCTGCCCGTGGTGCCCTCCCCCTGCCCGGCCAACGGCTACACCAAGCGGGAGGAAATGAAGGAGCTTTTGCGCTACATCTGCAAGCGCATTCCCAACGCCAAGGAGCAGCTGTTGAGCGCGCTGCAAAACGAGGCGCAATACGGCCTGTGGAATAAGCCGCAGGATGCCTAAGCTTTTGCCCATCAAAAGGAGGCAACCATGCAATATACCTGGCGCTACGCTTCCCCGCTGGGCGGCATTTTGCTATCGGCGGACGATATGGGCCTGACCGGCCTTTGGTTTGAAGGCGCGAAATACTTCGCCCTGAGTCTAGGCGAACATCACGCGGAGCGGCAAACGCCCATCCTGCAGGAAACCGCGCGCTGGCTCGACGCATATTTCGCCGGGCAAAAGCCCGATTTTCTGCCGCCGCTCCACCCCTTGGGCACGGATTTTCAAAAGGATGTGTGGAGGCTTCTGCGGCAGATTCCCTATGGCCGCACTGCCACCTATGGCGAAATCGCCGCGCAGCTCGCCCAGCAAAGGGGGCAGGCCCACCTGTCCGCGCAGGCGGTTGGCGGCGCGGTGGGCCACAACCGCATTTCCCTTCTCATCCCCTGCCACCGGGTGGTAGGCGCGAACGGCAGCCTCACCGGATACGCCGGCGGCCTTGAGAAAAAGCGCCGCCTGCTGGCCCTGGAAGGCGTGGATACCCGTGGTTTTTCCCTGCCCACAAAGGGAACAGCCCTGTAAAATCCCTCTGGACGATCCTCTTCCCCGCGTTTTGATGAGCGCTCCGCATTGGCACCAAATCTGTTGCAGGCGAAAAAACATTCTCCAAGGAGGGCAAGAAAAGCATGTGGGCCATTCAATTGATAGATGGGAAACCC
>DVJN01000168.1 GCA_018716755.1 Candidatus Alectryocaccomicrobium excrementavium | reverse complement strand
TACAGCGCCCGCGGCTGCCGGAAGGCAAAGCCCAGAACGGTTTTGGCGCTGGGCAAAATCTGCAAAGGATCCCGCTGCGGCGCTGCGCCCGCGAAATGCGCAATATCGCCAAAGCCCACGAGATCCGCGCCATATTCCAGCGCTTTTTGCCGAATGATCTCCCTGGTCAACATTCCCTGCACCCCCTATCGATCCATCTTCCACGCCTTGCCCTTGCGCAGCGGCTCGTGAAAGCGGCCTTCCAGGCATCCGCCCTTTTTTTCCAGCATGCTCACGCACGCGCGGATGCAGCCGCCGCAGCGCGCCATGTTGTAGCCCACCCAGCTGGGAAAATACTTTTGCAGCGCGAGGTACACGCTGGCGACGTTTTGCTCATTGGCCTTGGCCTTGCCCTCCAGCACATCCAGCACGCCGCCCTCGTTCCGGTCGAAAACCTCCCTGGGCACAAAGGGATTGTAATACCGGCCGCCGTGGGTGTAAAACGCGTAGCACTTCCATTCATCCAGCTTGGCCCATTCGCAGCGCTTGCCGCCCACATACACGGTTACGCTCTCCGTTTCGCTCAGGCACGACCCGGGGCACTGGCGCACGCAGGCCATGCACCGGCGGCAGATGGGCTCGCCATCGTATAGGGGGTCCGGCTTGAGCGGCGCGTCGGTGAAAATAAAGGCCAGCCGCTGCAGCGGGCCGAATTGCGGGGATAGGAACATCTTGCTCCAGCCGATCTCCCCCAGCCCGCAGGCCACGCCCGCCAGCCGGAAGTGAAACTGCAAATCCGGCGCGGAGGTATCCGCGCGGGTGGGGCGGGAAAACTGCACGGTGCGATGGTGCGCCGTGTTCGTCTTTTGGTGTTCCATCGATTCGATCTGCTCCTCGGGCGAAATGGTGTTGCCCGGCGTGCCGTCCATATCCGATACATTGCTGCGCGCGCCCGTGTTGCGGTACACCATGGCCTCGTATCCGTGATCCTCGATGAACTGGCCCACGCGGTACAGCACGGACGGCGCGAAAATCTCGTTGATCCCGCCATACGCCATGGAGGGATACTGATAAAATTGCGTGCCGTTTTCAATGCCCTGCTGCACGCCGCGCGGAATGCGGAACGCCATGCCGATCACCGATTTGGCCTCGGGAAACAGCCTGCGCGGATCCATATCCGGCGGCGCGCCCTCAAAGCGATCCATGCTGCCAATGCCGCATAGATCCGCTCCCGCCGCCAGGGCCACCTGTTTGATGCTTTCGCTGCTCAGCATACGATACCCTCTCCCTTCCTCAAGGCGTCGCGAAACGCCTTTTTGCAAGCGCCGCACCGTTCGCAGCGCTGGCCGCACTCCATCACGCGCCTGCCGAAATCCGCTGGCAGGGCGCTGTTTTCCAAAATGTCGGGCGCAAACGCGCCCTCGTGGTTGGGCTCCATCAGCGCGGGCAGGCTGCCGCGATAGCGTCCGTTGCTATACGCCTCCAGCACCCGCGCCGGGTCGCGGTTCGTGCGCGTCGCCAGCTTGGCCACCGAAAACCACTCTTCATAGAGCCCGATATCCTCCGGCCGCACGAACGTCGCGTTCTGCAAATATTCCTCGCGCAGCCCCGGCGCCTTCAACCGTTCCCAGCAAACGCCCTCGAAGGCGTAGGCGTTATCGAATTGCGCGATTTCCCGCTCGTGGGCAACCAGGGTATCGTGGAAGGCGTGCATGGCGCAATCGCGCACGCAGCCGCTGTTGGCCAGAAAATGCAGCCGCTTGCCATTTTCATCGCACCATTTTTTCATCCGCTCGATCTGCGCGGGATGGCGGTTGAGCTCGCGGCGCAGATAGAAGCCGTCGAAATACGCTTCCACCGTGCGCATGCCTTCTACCGAGCCAACGCCCATATTGACGGATGCGCGCACCTCCATCCCCGGGAAATTGGCGTGCACAAAGCGGGCGATGAGCGGCGAAGTGGTCGTTACCGATTTTGTGCGCCAATTCCGGCCCACAAAATCAATGATGCCGCCCAGGGCCATAAAGAAGCTTCTGGCCTGGCTCTGCGCCCCGTAGCACATCGCATTGAGCAAGAGGTTGGTGTCGATCCCCGCCTGCGCAATGCTGGAAAGCTCCGCGCGCATCTGCTCCTGTTCCCGCCATTCGTCCTCTCCCGCTATCACCGCGGCCCCGCCGCGCCCATTGGCCACGCCTGGCCAGGCGAAGTATACCTCCGCCACGCTTTCCCGGCGGCGCACAATTTCCTCCGCCCAATCCGGGCGCGCCTGATACCCCACGCTGTAGCGCATGCCATCGCCCCCGTTTTCTCTGGATTTCCCCTTGATTTTATCACGGACGCGTGTTATAATACATAGCAAAAATCCCGATTCTTTTGTCGAAAATACAGATCGAAGCGCGGGGTGTCTGCCATGTTGTTCCAGGAAATCCATCCCTTTGTGCGCTTTGCGCGGAAATTTTCCCCCAGCCCCTCCAATTGTGGGCACAGCGTGGTAGCGCGCGATTGCCGGCTGTTTTATCTCACCGCCGGCGCGGCTGCCATTGCCGCGCGGGGCGGAGAATCCTTGGCCATGCGGCCCGGCGCATGCCTCTACCTGCCCGCTGGTTGCCCTTATTCCATTGCGCCCGCGGGCGATGCGGGGCATGTATTCTATATTGTGAACTTTGATTTTACCTGGGAGTACGCCCACTTCCAGCAGACGATCCCACTGCAAAAACCGGGCGCACAGGCGGAATGCTTCGCCGTGCCTCCGTTGGCAGATGCGCCCTTCTTTGCAGGCCCTTTGTTTTTTTCACAGATGCCGGAAGTGGAGAGCAGCCTGCAGAACATGGAGCGCGAATTCCAGAATTCCCTGGCCCTGTCGGCCATGCAGCTGAGCGCGTATATGACGGGCATCCTGGTGCAGATGGCGCGCGCCAGGCTGTGCGGCGCGCTGTCCCACCCGCGCGCTGTGGAAACCATGATCCGCTATATCCACGCCCACTATGCGCAGCCGCTTTCCAACCTGGATATCGCCCGCGCCGTCAACTACCACCCGAATTATGCCAACCAGCTGTTTTGCCAGCATACCGGGCAAACACTGCACCAGTTTTTGAATGGCTACCGCATCCAGCAGGCGCTTACGCTGCTGCTGTCCACCGATTTGTCCATATCAGACATTGCCAGCCAGGTGGGTTTTTCCAGCGTGAGCCAGTTCACCAAGCGCTTCTCCGCGCACACCGGCGTCCCGCCCACGCGCTATAAGACCAAATAGCGTGGCCCGATATGGCGCGCCTGGCTGTAGCGCGGCAGCGCAATCCCCTCATGGCTGCGCATTTCATACGTTCTTGCCCTCTTCGCTGGGGTTAATGCCATAATGCCTGCGATAGGCCCGGCGGAAGGTATTGACATTGAGATACCCCGCGCGCTGGGCAGCCTCGCCCACTGCCATGCCCTGCTGCAGGAGGGTGTGCGCGCGCTCCATGCGCACTTTTTCGACCTGATAGGAGATATTCTGCCCCGCGCTCTTTTTATAGAAGTCCGAAAGATAGCGTTCAGAAAGCCCAAAGTGCTCCGCAATGGTGAGCAGCCGCAAATCCGGATCGGAAAGATTTTCCTCAATATAAGCGTCGATTTCCTCCACGCGCCGGAACAGTTTTTCGTCGCGCGCCTGTGCGGCATGGTTGCAAAACAGTTTGACGCACTGCCCGGCAAAATCGAACAGCACTTTGAGCGACTGGCTGCGCATCACCTCGATGGACTGACGCATTACCCACTGTTTATCCTGGTTCTGAAGCTGGCCCGGGAGGTCGTTGAGGATTTCCAGCAGGGTGTTGAGCAACTTCATCATCAGCAGTTGCGCGGCCAGCTGCGAAGCCACGCCCTTTTCCACTATGGCGGACTGGATCTGATGGAGCAGCTCTGCCGCTTCCTTGCCATTGCCCTGCAGGCAATGCTGGATCAGGCACTTTTCCATTTCCGGCGTATAGACCCATTCGAGGCCAATTTCCTGTCCCCGCTCGCACAGGACCACTTCTTCCCCTTCTGCCGGGTCGTGGCGCATCGCCTCCCGAAGCGCGTTGTTGGCGGAAATGGGCAGCTCTTCACAAGCGTGCACGGCGGGCCCCACACAGCACAGAAGACAGAACCCAGCCCGCGCAGCCTGCTCCGCCAGCCCCTGAAAGAAGCGCAGCGCGCCCTCCTTTTCCTCCAGCACATAGACCAGCTGAAAATGCCCTTCCGAAAGCGCGCGAAAAAACGGGACGCATTCTGAAACCCCTTCCAACCGTTCGCGCAGCCACTGGTGCGCCGCATACGCGCCATCGCTTTGCGCGTTCGCGCGCAGATCGAGATACGCGCAGCAAAGCTGCCTTCCACTCAGGAAAGCCATGAGTTCTTCCCGCATGGGCGCGCCAATTTCGCGCCCATCCAGCAGGCGTTCCAGCAAAACTGCGCGCGTCCACTTTTTGCGCGCCCTGGATTCCTTCATAATGCTTTCATTGGTGCTGCGCTGCGACAGGATCAGCCGGTTGAGCTGCGAAAGCTCGTTACCATCCCTCAATTGATAGCCGATGGCGCGCAGATTTTTCAGCATGGCGCGAAGCTGGCGGGTGTTGCGAATGGCCAGGCCCACGCTCAGCAAAACGCTGGTGAGCAGCATGGCGAAAATGCCCGTGAAAATCATCGCCCGCACATCCGCCAGTTCGCCAGCAATGCTACTTTCCGCCAGGATGGAGAGGCAGCGGAAGCCCTTTTCCGATGTGCTCTGCAAAACGATCCAATCCTGTCCATCCGCGCGCAACCGGTGCGCGCCATCCGAAAAGCTGCTTTCCCGCATCGCGCTGGCGAGCGCCGCGTTGCCCCGGCTGGCCAATTCATTGCCCTGTTCATCGAGCAGGCAAACGTAGCTCGCCCTGGCGCTCAGGCTGTCGCTGAAAAAATCCATGATCGCCTGTTCCCGGATGAGGAACACCACCTGCCCCACCGGGCCCGTGTGGGATGCGCTGAAAAGCGGCCGCAAATAGGGAATGCAACGGCCGTTCTGTCCATCCCAAACGAATTGCTGGGAGGGCAGAAAGCGGCTGGCCACCCCCTGCATGGCGCGCACCCAGCCTTCATAATCCATGCCAGCAAAGGCGTAGAGCTCATCATAATACCGCTCTACTCTCAGCGAAACGCGCGCGTTGGACACCACATAGCCATTTTGCCCCACATAAATATAAAAACCCAATAGATCGCTGTTGCTCAGCGCGATGTTCGGCAACGCTTCCTGGGCGGAACGCGCCAGCAAGATGCTCTCGCCTTCCTCCAGATTGCGCCCGTTCAAAAGCCGGTTCATATTGGGCTCGCTCTGAAAAATCGCTACCAGCCGCTCGAATTCCTCCATGCGCTGTTCCAGTTCATTTTGCGCCTGCCGGTGCGCAACCAGGTTGGCTTCAATGGTTACGCGCACCATTTTATCCATAATCGCAGAATACAGCAGGGCAAACAGCACCAGTACCACCAGCGTGAGCAGCATATACGATAGCATCAGTTTCGGCGCCAGCCGCAAATTCTCAAACCGCTGTTTGACCATAGGCGCTTACCTCCACGTGAAATGTGCCTTTGGGGGAACAACCGCTCCCCCAAAGGCGTCACCCGGCGTTGGGTTTTGCGAAGTTTAGGCGCCCGCGTCCACAATTTCCTGTTGCAGTTCGATGTATCCCTGCAAATCCATCGCCTCCAGCGTCGAAAGATAGTCTTCCCAATCGTTGTCCAGGCTCCTGCTGCCCGTGATGAAAGCGGTCACCATTTCGTTGACATAAGTATCGATATCCGCTTTGTACAGGCTCATTTCTTCGCTCTGTTCCGGCGTCATCCACAGCAGGGGCGAAATCGCCTTCGACTCATCCGCGTAGGGCAGGTACTGCATGGCGCTATTATAAAGATCTATGCCGGACCCGCCAGCCACGGCGCTTTCGATGTACTTGATTTCCGGCGTGCGGTAGCACGGGCCAGTGGGCAGCCACTGCAAATTCTTCGCATAGAGGGTGGATCCGGGCTCAGTGCGCTCCACAGAACGTTCTTCCCCGGAGATGGACGGCGTATCCGACCAGTTCCAGGAGATCCCCTCCAGGCCATAGGCCATCAACATGGTGCCCTCATAGGAATAGAAATAATCAAACCATTCGAGCAGCGCGGGGAGGTTCTCGCAGCTGGAGAAAAAAATGCCTGCCCTGAAGGAAATATCGCCGGGATAATACACGCACTGGCGCGTACCATCCGGCCCTTCCAGCGGGCCGATGGCCACATACGTGTCATAGGGAACGATGGAAGCGTTGACATATGAACCATCCCACAGGCTGGAAAATCCGCCCACAATGCGGTCGGTCTCCGCCTCGCGATTGACCAGAGTGCTGATTTGCGACGTATCCTGCGTGAACAGTTCCGGGTCGATCAGGCCAGCGTCCCACAGTTCCTTCACATAGCGCAATCCCTCGCGGAAACCTTCGGACGTGAAGCTGGCCGTAACCACGCCGTCTTCCAGATACAGGCCGCCGTTGTAATAGGCAAACGGGCAGACCAGATTTTGAACGGCCGATCCGTTGCCGCTGAGCGGAATTTCATCGGAAGGGTCGCCGTTGCCGTTCATGTCGTTATCCTTGAAATATTGCAGCATGTGGCGGTAGTCCTCAGTGGTCACGACCTCACCGTTCCCCGCCGCCAGATACGCCTCGTACCACGGGCCGTATACATACAGCTTGTTGTTGACCAATACATGGAGGCCGCCATCCGTGCGGGGCAGCGAATAGATGTGCCCCTCGGGCGAGGTCACAGCGCTGCGGATGTCCTCGCGCTCCTGCAAAATGGCGTTGAAATTGGGCATGTATTGGGGAATGAGTTCCTCCAATGCCACGATAATCTCTTCATCCGCCCATTCCTGAAGCATGTTGGTGCTGATATCTCCGATTCCCTCAAAAATCGCGTCCGGGTAATCGCCGCCGGCAATCATGGTGTTGAGCTTGGTGAGCGCATCCGTGGCCGGCAGATACTGCCAGTTGATGTGGATGCCGGTCATTTCCTCCATATACTCCGTCACCGGGTTGCCCTCGTTGTAATCCATGTTGCCGTCGCCTTCGGAAATGTAGCGCATCAGAAGGGTAAATTCCAGCGGTTCCTCCTGCCCGGCGAGCGCGCCGGGCGCGCCCGCCAGCGCCAGCGCGAGGCACAAAACCACAAGCAGCCATTTTTTCATCCAGGTCTCCTCCTTTATGTTTCCATCGCCGTGCGATGGGATTTACCCCTTGACCGCGCCGATCATCATGCCCTTTACGAAATACTTCTGCACAAACGGGAAAAGGATCAGCATCGGCAGCGAGGCCACCACGGCCAGCGAATAGCGCATGATCTCCATCCGCTCCATCATGGCGCTCGCCGCTTCCGGGTCGTAATCCGCCATGGCGTTCGAATCGACGGAATTGATCACCAGGATTTCGCGGATGATCATCTGCAAAGGATAGCGCCGGTAATCGTTGAGATAGAGCAGCGCATTAAAATAGCTGTTCCAATGGCCCACCGCATAATACATGCCAATCACAGCCAGCACTGGCGTGGATAGCGGCAAAACGATCCGCAGCAGGAAAACCATGTTGTTGCACCCATCGATGGAGGCGGCTTCCCGCAGATCGCCGGGAATGGAGGATTCAAAATATGTGCGCATAACAATCATGTTGTATACCGACATGGCCCCCGGGATGATCATGGCCCAGAGGGTATCAATCATGCCCAAGGAAGAAATCAGCAGATACGAGGGAATCAGACCGCCGCTGAAATACATCGTGAAGGCAAACAGCAGGCTGATAAAGTTCCTGCCCCGCACATCCCGCCGCGAAAGCGGATAAGCCGCGCAAATCGTTACCACCATGTTGACGGCCGTGCCCAGCACCATATAGACGATGGAATTCCAGTAGCCCGACCAGATCTTGGTGTAATTGAAAACCGCCACATAGCCGTTCAGGCTGAAGCTCCGCGGAAACAGGCGCACCGAGGTGTTGTATATGTCCCCGTCGAACGACATCACCAGGATGTACCACAGCGGATACGCCACGCAGACGAAGATCAACAGCACCAAAATCCAGTCCAGGGCGATAAACGCGCGGTCTTCCCGGGAACGGCGCATGCTTGCGTGTTTCATGGCTGCAGCCTCCTTTCTAAAAGAGCGACGTTTCGCCCAGCCTTCGGGATGCGAAATTCACCAGCACCAGCAGCGCGAAATTCACCGCCGAGGTCATCAGCCCTATGGCCGTGGCATAGGAAAACTGGTTGGTGCTGCCGCCCAGGCCGACTTTGTACGTATACGTGGAAATCACTTCACTGGCGGCGATGTTCATATCGTTTTGCAAAAGAAGGATTTTTTCATACCCCACGTTCACAATTTGTCCGCAGCGCATGATGAGCAGGATCACGATCGTCGGCAGGATCACCGGGATATCGATGTGCCACACCCGCCGCCAGAGCGATGCGCCATCCACAATGGCCGCCTCGTGCAGCTGCGGATCCACCGATTGCAGCGAGGAAAAATAGATTACGGAGCCATAGCCCAGCGATTGCCAGATGCCCGACCATACGTATAGCGACCAGAACGCGTCCGGATTGCCCGCGATATCCATGCGCTCGCCGCCCAGCATTTCGATCAGGCTGTTGAACAGGCCGCTCTTCGTGGAGCAAAATTGCAACAGCATGCCGCAAATGACCACCACGGAAATGAAGTATGGCACGTATGTCGTCATCTGCACGACCTTGCGCCAGCGCTGGCTGGGCAGATAGTTGAGCAAAATGGCGAACAGAATTGGCAGCGGAAACCCGGCCGCCAGCATATACAGGTTGATGCCCAGCGTGTTGCCGATGATGCGCCACACCTGGTAATTGCGCGTGAAGAACTTGATGAAATGCTTGAGCCCCACCCAGTCGCTGTTCAGCACGCCGCGGCTGATTCTGTAATCGCGAAAGGCAATTTGCGCGCCATACATCGGATAATACGCGAAAATCAAAATGTATGCCACCGGCACGATCAGCAGCAGATACAGGCTGATGTTGCTTTTGAACCAGTGCCTTCGGTGTGTTCTGCTTAACATGGGCATTTCTCCTTTGTGGCGTAAAGCGCATTTTTGCACCAGA